>NZ_JBSFJW010000004.1:0-473480 GCF_053598255.1 Streptomyces sp. NPDC001157 | reverse complement strand
GTACTGCTCCCGTTCTTCTCCTTCATGACGTTCCTCATCGCCGTACCGACCGGCGTGAAGTTCTTCAACTGGATCGGAACGATGTGGAAGGGGTCCTTGAGTTTCGAGACCCCGATGCTCTGGGCGACCGGCTTCCTGGTCACCTTCACCTTCGGTGGTCTGACGGGTGTCATCCTGGCCTCGCCGCCGATGGACTTCCACGTCTCGGACTCGTACTTCGTGGTGGCGCACTTCCACTACGTCGTCTTCGGCACCGTCGTCTTCGCGATGTTCTCCGGCTTCCACTTCTGGTGGCCGAAGATGACCGGCAAGATGCTCGACGAGCGCCTCGGCAAGATCACCTTCTGGACGCTGTTCATCGGCTTCCACGGCACCTTCCTTGTCCAGCACTGGCTGGGTGCCGAGGGCATGCCGCGTCGTTACGCGGACTACCTCGCGGCCGACGGCTTCACCGCCCTGAACACGATCTCGACGATCAGCTCGTTCCTGCTCGGCATGTCGATCCTGCCGTTCCTCTACAACGTGTGGAAGACGGCCAAGTACGGCAAGCCGGTCGGCGTCGACGACCCGTGGGGCTACGGCCGCTCGCTGGAGTGGGCGACGTCCTGCCCGCCGCCGCGGCACAACTTCCTCACCCTGCCGCGGATCCGCAGCGAATCCCCGGCGTTCGACCTGCATCACCCTGAGATCGCCGCTCTCGACCAGCTCGAGAACGCGCCTCACGGTGAGAAGGCTCTGGCTGGTGGCAAGGAGGCCGGCAAGTGAAGATCCAGGGCAAGATGTTCATGTGGCTGAGCATCTTCATCCTCGCCATGGCCGTCGTCTATGGCGTGTGGTCGAAGGAGCCGGCCGGTACCACGGCCCTCTTCCTGGCCTTCGGTCTGTGCATCATGGTCGGCTTCTACCTCGGCTTCACGGCCAAGCGGGTCGACGCCGGTGCGCAGGACAACAAGGAGGCGGACGTCGCCGACGACGCCGGCGAGGTCGGGTTCTTCAGCCCGCACAGCTGGCAGCCGCTGTCCCTCGCGGTCGGAGGCGCGCTCGCCTTCCTGTCGATCGCGATCGGCTGGTGGCTGCTCTACTTCTCGGCGCCGATCATCATGATCGGCCTGTACGGCTGGGTCTTCGAGTACTACCGCGGTGAGAACCGCACCCAGTAGCACGCGCAGAGCCCATCGGGAGCCCGGACACTCCGTAAGGAGCGTCCGGGCTCCCGCTTTTGCCCCAATATCGTTCCCTCGTACGGATTACCCCGCGCGCCGTCCTTGACGAACGTCCATAGCGTGAGGGACATGAACCACTCTCCGCGCACCCGCACCGTCGTCAGCTGCACTCTGCTGGTGATCGCCCTCGGCGCGGGCGGCACCGCGTGCAGCGGCGGAGGCAACCCGCTGGCCGGCAAGCCGTACGACGCGACGGACCAGCTCTCCTTCAACGGCCTCAAGAGCGGCGGGAAGAAGGCCGACCCCGACAAGGCCCTCGAGGTCGCTGCCGAGGACGGCGGACACATCACGGATGTCACGGCCACGGACGCCGCAGGCCGCTTCGTGGCGGGCGAACTTTCCGCCGACGGCACCCGCTGGCACAGCACCTCCCCGCTCGCCGCCAACGCCCACTACACGGTGCGGGTGAGCACGGAGGACGAGGACGGGGCGCCGGGCCGCAAGGTCCTCACCTTCGACACCAGCAACCCCACCACCAAGAAGCGCCTGGAGGTGAAGTTCGGGCCCGACTCCGGCGACTACGGCGTCGGACAGCCCGTCACCGCCCAACTCGACAAGCCCGTCAAGGACAGGACACAGCGCGCCATCGTCGAACGGGCGCTACGGGTGGACTCCGTGCCCGCCGTGCAGGGCGCCTGGCACTGGGTGGACGACAAGGAGCTCCACTACCGCCCCAAGGACTACTGGCCCGCCCACGCCACCGTCCAGGTGCACAGCAACCTGGACGGCATCAAGGTCGGCGACCGTCTGTGGGGCGCCAAGAGCAAGCCGCTGAAGCTCACCATCGGCGACAGCATCATCGCCGTCACCGACGCCTCGGCGCACTCCATGACGGTGTACAAGAACGGCGAGGACATCAGGGAACTCCCCGTCACCACCGGCAAGCCCGGCTTCGAGACCCGCAACGGCGTCAAGGTCGTCCTGGGCAAGCAGTCCTTCGTACGCATGCGCAGCGCCACCGTGGGCATCGCCGAAGGCAGCTCCGACTCCTACGACCTGCCCGTCTACTGGGCCACCCGCCTCACCTGGAGCGGCGAGTACGTCCATGCCGCCCCCTGGTCCGTGGGCTCCCAGGGCTACGCCAACGTCAGCCATGGCTGCACCGGAATGAGCACCGGCAACGCCCAATGGTTCTTCAACACCGTCCACGAGGGCGACGTGGTGAAGGTCATCAACTCCAACGGCGACACCATGGAGCCCTTCGGCAACGGCTTCGGCGACTGGAACCTCACCTGGAAGAACTGGCGCACGGGCAGCGCGCTGGTAGGCGGAACCCCGGACGGCCCCAGCCCGGACGACGCGGCAAGACTGAGGCCACAGAGCGTTTAACACGGGGTAAAGGGCAGCGGCTTTCAGGGGCGCGGGGAACTGCGCGACAAGCCACAACGGACCCGCAGTCGCCGAAAGACCCCTACCCCCGAGCCGCTAGGCGCTCTGCCGAAGCGCCTTCTGCCGCAACAGCGAAGCCAACGCCGCAGCGAACTCCACAGGCTCCACAGGCAACGTCACAGCGGCATCCGCCCGACTCCACGTGGCCAGCCACGCATCCTGAGGCCGCCCGATGAGCAGAAGCACCGGCGGGCAGTTGAAGATCTCGTCCTTGATCTGCCTGCACACCCCCATGCCCCCCATGGGCACGGCCTCGCCGTCCAGGACGCACACGTCGATCCCGCCCCGGTCCAGCTCCTTGATGACGGCGGCCGGCGTCGCACACTCCAGGAACTCGACGACGGGAACGTCGGGAGCAGGCCTTCGCCCGGTCGCCAGCCGCACCTGTTCGCGGGTGTTGGAGTCGTCGCTGTAGACCAGCACCGTGGCGGTCGGCTGCATAGTTCCTCCGAGACGTCAGCGTCGTACGGAAAGGCCCGATGGGGCGGATGTTACTCCGTTCAACACCACGTCAACACCGGTATGGACGGGAGCAACACTCCGAACGGCACCCCCCGGAGTGAGGGCGGGATAAGCGACCGACATAATGTCGGTCGTGGCGACAGCAACGACAGTAGAAACCGGGCACGCGCACCCGTCGGTCAACCGGCCGAACCTCACCAGCGTCGGAACCATCATCTGGCTGAGTTCCGAGCTGATGTTCTTCGCGGCCCTCTTCGCGATGTACTTCACCCTGCGATCGGTGACCGGTCCGGATCACTGGAAGGAGATGGCGAGCCATCTCAACCTTCCGTTCTCCGCGACCAACACCACGATCCTGGTGCTCTCCTCCCTCACCTGCCAGCTCGGCGTGTTCGCCGCCGAGCGCGGGGACGTGAAGAAGCTCCGGGGCTGGTTCATCATCACGTTCGTGATGGGTGCGATCTTCATCGGCGGTCAGATCTTCGAGTACACGGAGCTGGTGAAGAAGGACGGCATCTCGCTGTCCTCCGACCCGTACGGCTCGGTGTTCTACCTGACCACCGGGTTCCACGGCATGCACGTGACGGGCGGCCTCATCGCCTTCCTGTTCGTTCTCGGCCGCACCTACGCGGCCAAGAGGTTCACCCACGAGCAGGCGACCGCGGCCATCGTCGTGTCCTACTACTGGCACTTCGTCGATGTCGTGTGGATCGGCCTCTTCGCCACGATCTACCTGATCAAGTAGCCGGGCCCGTTCCCGCGTGCGCCCGCGCGGCGCACAACCCACAAGCATCGACGCAGAAGATCCTGACACCGGGGTAATCCGTGAAAAAGCTCTCCGCACGACGACGCCATCCCATGGCGGCTCTCGTCGTCCTACTCCTCGCGCTGGCATGCACCGGGGGGCTGTACGCCGCGTTCGCACCCGCGAGCAAGGCGCAGGCCGATGACACCGCCCAGTCCCTTGCCATCGACGAGGGCAAGAAGCTCTACTCCGTGGGCTGCGCCAGCTGCCACGGCACCGGCGGTCAGGGAACCACCGACGGTCCGAGCCTCGTCGGCGTGGGCGCCGCGGCCGTCGACTTCCAGGTCGGCACCGGCCGTATGCCGGCCCAGCAGCCGGGCGCTCAGGTCCCGAAGAAGAAGGTCATCTACTCGCAGGCCGAGATCGACCAGCTCGCCGCGTACATCTCCTCCTTCGGCGCCGGCCCGTCCATCCCGACGAAGGCGCAGTACGGCCCGGACGGTGCCGACATCGCCAAGGGTGGCGAGCTGTTCCGCACCAACTGCGCGCAGTGCCACAACTTCACCGGCAAGGGCGGTGCGCTGACGCACGGCAAGTTCGCGCCGAGCCTCGAGGGCGTCGACCCGAAGCACATCTACGAGGCCATGCAGACCGGCCCGCAGAACATGCCGTCGTTCCCTGACACCACGATGTCGGAGCAGAACAAGAAGGACATCATCGCGTACCTCCACGCGGTCAACGGAGACGACACCGAGAGCCCCGGCGGCCTTGAGCTGGGCGGACTCGGCCCGGTCTCCGAGGGCCTGTTCGCCTGGATCTTCGGACTCGGCGCGCTGATCGCGGTCGCCGTCTGGGTCGCCGCTCGGACCGCAAAGGCCAAGAAGTCATGAGTAGCCAAGACATTCCAGAAGAGAACCTGCCCGCTGAGCAGGACGCGCACGGCGCCGTAAGCGTCGCGGACGAGAAGAACCCGTTCGCCGACCCCGGTCTGCCGCCCCACGAGCACCGGGTGCAGGACATCGACGAGCGGGCCGCCAAGCGGTCCGAGCGTGTGGTGGCCATGCTGTTCACGGTCTCGATGCTGGCCACGGTCGGCTTCATCGCCTCGTACGTGGCGATCCCGCACGACAAGGCGATCTACGTCTTCCCGATCGGCCACATCAACGCGCTGAACTTCGCGCTGGGCCTGACCCTGGGCCTCGCGCTGTTCGCCATCGGCGCGGGCGCGGTCCACTGGGCCCGCACCCTGATGTCCGACGTGGAGATCGCCGACGAGCGGCACCCGATCGAGGCCTCGCCCGAGGTCAAGGCCAAGGTCATGGCCGACTTCAAGCAGGGCGCCAAGGAGTCCGCGCTCGGCCGCCGCAAGCTCATCCGCAACACGATGTTCGGTGCGCTGGCCCTGTTCCCGCTCTCCGGTGTCATGCTGCTGCGCGACCTCGGACCGCTGCCGGGGACCAAGCTCCGCCACACGCTGTGGTCCAAGGGCAAGCTGCTCGTCAACATGAACACCAACGAGCCGCTGCGTCCCTCCGACGTCGCGGTCGGCTCGCTCACGTTCGTCAAGCCCGAGGGCCTGGAAGAGCACGACGAGAACTTCCAGACCGAGATCGCCAAGGCTGCCCTGATGATCGTCCGGATCCAGCCGGAGAACATCAAGGACAAGCAGGAACTCGACTGGTCCTACCAGGGCATCGTGGCGTACTCGAAGATCTGCACCCACGTCGGTTGCCCGATCTCGCTGTACGAGCAGCAGACGCACCACGTGCTGTGCCCCTGCCACCAGTCCACCTTCGACCTGTCCGACGGCGCCCGGGTGATCTTCGGCCCCGCCGGTCACGCCCTGCCGCAGCTGCGCATCGGCGTGAACGACCAGGGCTACCTCGAGGCGCTCGGCGACTTCGAGGAGCCCGTCGGTCCTGCATTCTGGGAGCGCGGATGAGCACCAACGAGAACAACGAGTCCCGGCGCGGCAAAGCGCCGGCCGGCGAGCGCGTCGCCGACTGGGCCGACGGCCGGCTGGGGATCTACTCCCTGGCCAAGACCAACATGCGCAAGATCTTCCCCGACCACTGGTCGTTCATGTTGGGCGAAGTGTGCATGTACAGCTTCATCATCATCATCCTCACGGGTGTGTATCTGACGCTGTTCTTCCACCCGTCGATGAACGAGGTGGAGTACCACGGCAGCTACATCCCGCTGCAGGGCCAGATGATGTCCGAGGCGTTCAACTCGACCCTGCACATCTCCTTCGATGTGCGCGGCGGTCTGCTGATCCGGCAGATCCACCACTGGGCCGCGCTGATCTTCCTCGCGGGCATGTTCGTGCACATGATGCGCGTGTTCTTCACCGGCGCGTTCCGCAAGCCGCGTGAGGTCAACTGGCTGTTCGGCTTCCTGCTGTTCGTCCTGGGCATGTTCACCGGCTTCACCGGTTACTCCCTCCCGGACGACCTGCTCTCCGGCACCGGTGTCCGCTTCATGGAGGGCGCGATCCTGTCCGTGCCGGTCGTCGGCACGTACCTGTCGATGTTCCTCTTCGGCGGCGAGTTCCCGGGCGGCGACTTCGTGGCCCGCTTCTACTCGATCCACATCCTGCTGCTGCCGGGCATCATGCTCGGCCTGATGGTGGCGCACCTGATCCTGGTCTTCTACCACAAGCACACGCAGTTCGCGGGCCCCGGAAAGACGAACAACAACGTCGTCGGCATGCCGCTGCTGCCGGTGTACATGGCGAAGGCCGGCGGCTTCTTCTTCCTGGTCTTCGGTGTCATCGCGGCCATCGCGGCGATCGCCTCGATCAACCCGATCTGGGCCATGGGCCCCTACCGTCCGGACCAGGTGTCGACCGGCGCCCAGCCCGACTGGTACATGGGCTTCTCCGAAGGCCTGATCCGCACGATGCCGGGCTGGGAGATCAACCTGTGGGGCCACACGCTCGTCCTGGGCGTGTTCATCCCGCTGATCATCTTCCCGCTGGTCCTGGTCGCGATCGCGGTCTACCCGTTCATCGAGTCCTGGGTCACCGGCGACAAGCGCGAGCACCACATCCTGGACCGTCCGCGCAACGCCCCGACGCGTACCGCCTTCGGTGCGGCGTGGATCTCCTGGTACTTCGTGCTGCTGGTCGGTGGCGGCAACGACCTGTGGGCCACGCACTTCCACCTGTCGATCAACGCGATCACCTGGTTCGTGCGTGTCGGCTTCTTCGTCGTGCCGGTGCTCACCTTCATCGCCACCAAGCGGATCTGCCTCGGCCTCCAGCGCCGCGACAAGGACAAGGTGCTGCACGGCCGCGAGTCGGGCATCATCAAGCGCCTTCCGCACGGTGAGTTCATCGAGGTGCACGAGCCCCTCAGCCAGGACGCCCTGCACACCCTCACGGCGCACGAGCAGTACAAGCCGGCCGAGATCGGCCCGACGGTCGACGAGAACGGCGTCGAGCGCAAGGTCAAGGGCTCCGAGCGACTGCGCGCCAAGCTCAGCGAGGCGTACTACGGCGAGGAGTCCCAGATTCCGAAGCCGACGGTCGAGGAGTACAGGGAGATCACGAGCGGCCACGGCCACCACTGATCGCTGCGGCTCGCCACGCCACGGCAGAAGGGCCCCCGTCCGGTCTTCGGACGGGGGCCCTTTTCCATGCCCTGAGCTGGATAGGGTGGCTTCACACTCGTTTTCTTCTTCTACGACGACCAGGAGCGGCCTTATGAGCGCTGTGACCCCCGCTGGAGGCGACACCGCGGCGGGCCGTTCCTGGCCCCTGCTGCTGAACGGCCTGCTGGACGGCCACGACCTCACCGCCGACGACACCGCCTGGGCGATGGACCTGATCATGCGCGGTGAGGCGACCGACGCCCAGATCGCCGGGTTCGCGGTGGCGCTGCGTGCCAAGGGCGAGACCGTCGAGGAGATCACCGGCCTCGTCCGGACGATGTACGAGCACGCGAACGTCATCGAGGTGCCGGGCCGGACCGTCGACATCGTCGGCACGGGCGGTGACGGCGCGAAGACGGTGAACATCTCCACGATGTCGGCGATCGTCATCGCCGGCACGGGCGCAAAGGTCGTCAAGCACGGCAATCGGGCCGCCTCCTCCGCGTCCGGCGCCTCGGACGTCCTGGAGAAGCTCGGCGTCAATCTGGAGCTGACGCCGAAGCGGGTGGCGGAGGTCGCGGAGGAAGCCGGCATCACGTTCTGCTTCGCCATCAAGTTCCACCCGGCGCTGCGTCATGTCGCCGCCGCACGAGGGCAGTTGGGCATCCGGACGACCTTCAACGCGCTCGGTCCGCTGACCAACCCGGCGAAGGTGAGGGCACAGGCGGTGGGCGTCGCCGACCCGCGCCTGGCTCCGCTCATCGCGGGCGTCCTCGCCGAACGCGGCAACTCCTCCCTCGTCTTCCGCGGCGACGACGGCTTCGACGAGCTGACGACCACCTCCACGTCCCGGGTGTGGGTCGTCCGCGACGGCAAGGTCACCGAGGAGACCTTCGACCCCCGGGACGTCGGCATCGAACTGGTCCCGGTCGAGGCCCTGCGAGGCGCCGACCCGTCGTACAACGCGGAGGTCGCCCGCAGGCTCCTCGACGGCGAGAAGGGCCCCGTACGGGACGCCGTACTGCTGAACTCGGCGGCCGCGCTCGTGGCTCTCGACCCGGGTCCCGGGACGCTGGCCGAGCAGATCCGGGCCGGTATGGACAAGGCGGCGGAGTCGATCGACTCCGGCGCGGCCAAGCGGGCGCTGGAGCGCTGGGTCGCCGCCAGCAACGCGTAGCAGAGGACCGCGGTCCCGCAATCCGGACAGGAGTTGCGGGACCGCGATCACTTCACGTACGTTCCTGTCCAGGTCATGAGTGACAGTCATGAGGCCCCGGCCGACTGTCCGGCAACCCTCCGTCCGTGGCGGGGTGCCCCGGGTGAGGACCAGGCCGTAGGCAGCGAGGTCTACGGCAAGCGCGGACCCCTCGAGCAACCAGGGGTCCTGGTCGTCGAGGAGCCTTCCGTGAGCAAGCGAATGCGATAGGGCCGCAGAGCCCCGCCTCCGCATCCCCTTTCCTTTTCACGCCCCTGCTTGAGCCGTACCGCTCGCGGGGCGAATTCCACCTGCTTCCACGGGAGTTCCGCCATGTCTGTCTCCACCGCTGCCGCCGCCACCTCCGTTTGCAGTGACATTTCGGGGGCGCTGCCCGTTCTGGGCCGGGATGTCACCGTCCCGCTCGTCACGGGCGGCGAAGTCACCTACGCCGCGCTCGACTACGCGGCCAGCGCCCCGGCCCTGCAGCGCGTCTGGGACGACGTGGCGGCGTACGCGCCCTACTACGGGAGCGTGCACCGCGGCGCCGGCTACCTCTCCCAGCTGTCGACCGACCTCTTCGAGAACGCCCGCAGGACGGTCGCCGAGTTCCTCGACTGCCGGCCCGACGACCAGCTGATCTTCACCCGCTCCACCACGGACTCCCTCAACCTGCTGGCCCAGGCCCTTCCGGCCGACTGTCAGGTCTTCGTCTTCGAGACCGAGCACCACGCCAGCCTGCTGCCCTGGAAGGACGCCCGGGTCACCTACCTCAACGCCCCGCGCACCCCGCAGCAGGCCGTGGAGACCCTGGAGCGCGCCCTCGCCGACCGCGACCCGTACGGCCCGGCCCTGGTCTGCGTCACCGGCGCCTCGAACGTCACCGGCGAGCTGTGGCCGGTCCGCGAGCTGGCCGCCGCCGCCCACGCGCACGGCGCCCGTATCGTCCTGGACGCCGCCCAGCTCGCCCCGCACCACCCGGTCTCCGTGCAGGACCTCGACGTCGACTGGGTCGCCTTCTCCGGCCACAAGCTGTACGCGCCCTTCGGCTCCGGCGTGCTGGCCGGCCGCGCGGACTGGCTGCAGGCCGCCGACCCCTACCTCGCGGGCGGCGGCGCCAGCCGCAAGGTCACCCGGCGCGCGGACGGCGGTGTGGATGTGGAGTGGCACGAGAGCGCGGCCCGCCACGAGGCCGGCTCCCCGAACGTGATCGGCGCCTACTCCATCGCCTCCGCCTGCAGGGCGCTCACCGAGGCGGGCTTCGACACCCTGGTCGCCCGGGAGCAGCACCTGATCGAGAAGGTCCGTGCGGGCCTGGCAGAGGTCCCACAGGTCAAGGTGCTGTCCCTCTTCGGCGATGACGCGCCCCGGGTCGGCGTGATCTCCTTCGTCGTCGAGGGCTGGAACAGCTCGCACTTCGCCGCCGCCCTCTCCGCCGAGTACGGCATCGGCGTCCGCGACGGCCTCTTCTGCGCCCACCCGCTGGTCCGAACCCTTCTCGGCACCGACCCCCAGACCCAGGGCGAGTGCGGCGCCCCCGAGGCCGCCCCCGGCGAAAAGTCCCTCAACGCCATCCGCGTCAGCTTCGGCGCCGGCACCCCCGACGAGCACGTCGAGCGCTTCGTCACCGCCGTGAAGGAGCTGGTGGCGGACGGCGCGAAGTGGCAGTACCGAACGGAGGACGGCCGCTGCGTCCCGGCAGTCTGAATTTGACCGCCGTCAGGGGCAGCGGCTCTTAGGGGCGCGGGGAACTGCGCGACCAGCCACAACGGACCGGCACCCGCACACGAACCGCGCCCCGCAGACGCCTAGGCGTCGATCAAGAATCCAACCCGATGGCAAACGCGGCCTCAAGGTCATGCTGGGAGTACGTACGAAACGCGACGTGCGTATCCGTCGCCTCCACCCCGGGGATCTTGCTGATGCTCCCAGGGATCACATCAGCAAGATCCTCATGCTGCTTCACACGAACCATCGCGATCAGGTCATACGTCCCGGTCACGGAAAACACTTCGCTCACAGACTCCAGCGAAGCGATCCGCTCCGCGATCTCAGGGATCCGGTCCACGCTGGTCTTGATGAGGACGATCGCGGTGATCACGGCTGGTTCTCTCCCTCGGGGGCCGGAGCTGGGGCGGACCTCACTCTAGTCGTACGGCCGAATCGGACCCAGGCGTAGACGAAGCCCACGCCGAAGCCCACCAGGTGGGCCAGATAGGCCACCCCCGGTCCCGTCGCCGCGCGCCCGGCCGCCAGCCACTGCAGGGCCGCCCAGAAGGGCAGCACGATCCAGGCGGGGAAGCGCAGGGGGAGGAAGAACAGGAACGGCAGAAGACTGGTCACCCTCGCCCCGGGGAACAGGTACAGAAACGCACCCAGGACCGCCGAGATCGCCCCGGACGCGCCGACCAGGGACTGCTGGGACGTGGCGTTGGCCGCCGCGTACCCCAGCAGCGCGAGGTAGCCGCAGCCGACGTAGAAGAGCGTGAACTGGACGCGGCCCATCCGTTCCTCGGTCATCGCCCCGAAGACGTAGAGGAAGAGCATGTTGCCGAGCAGGTGCACCCAGCTGCCGTGGACGAAGAGGGCCGTGGCGGGGGTCAGGGCGGCCCTGGGGGAGCCCTGGAACAGTTCGGCCGGGACTACCCCCCAGCGGTGGAAATAGGCGCGCTGGGCGGCGAGCAGCGCGTCCGCGGAACCGTAGGCCGGACTGAGGCCGGCTGCCGGGCCGGTCACGAAGAGCAGACAGCACAGGGCGATCAGCGTGTGCGTCAGGGGCGCCGAGGGGCGCCGGATCGCTCTGCCGAGGGTGGCGGTCCACTTGCCGATCATGAACACAGAGCATGACGTAACGGGACGCAGTCGCACAGACCGCCTCGCCGCCGTGGACGGGCGGGCGGCGAGTCCGCCCCAGGCCGTAGGGTTACGAGCCACACGCCCGGGGAAGCCCGGGCGTCATTGACAATAGAAGGCCTAGAAGGAAAGAGCACAGGCACGATGACGGTTCCCCTCCCGACCGCCACGACGCGGTGGCGCTGCACCCTCTGCGGCAACCTCACGCGTTTCGACGTGACCCGCTCGTCGAAGGTGGTCGAGTACGTCCACCTCGATCTGGCCGGTGAGCCCAAGGTCGAGGAGCGCGAGGTGGTCAGTGAGACCATCGAGTCGGTGCGCTGTCGCTGGTGCAACGCGGTGGATCAGGTGGAACTCGTGGACAGGCCGGGCGCCGACTCCTGAGGGAGCGGCCCCACAGGTAATGGGGTGTGACGGATGGTGGAGACCACAGGCGGGGGGCCGGACGACGGCACCGCCGAGGTGCTTGACCGTCCGCTGCCCGACGGAGTGCGCCGCAGGGTCGTCCAGATCGTCTCGGACGGCTTCGGCGGGCTGACCGTCGGCGAACTGCCCGCACAGCTTCGGCAGTACGCCCGTTTCGCACCGAACCGGCGGGCCAAGTTCGCCGGCAACGCGATGGCGGCCGCGCTGGAGACCGATCCGCTGTTCCGGCAGCGGATCGGGGAGAAGCTGAGAGAGGCCCAGCCGGAACTCGCCGGCGCCCTGGACTCCGGCTCGCCGCCCCCGGCCGCGGATCCGCTCGACGTGGCGGCCGCGGCCTATGTTCTGCGGCCCACCGGCTGGGTGAAGCTCGTGACCGCGGCCGGCGAGGAGGCCCAGCGGGCCGACGCCGAGCGGGCCGACGAGGAGAACCGGGCCGAGCTGGAGCGGCTGCGCGAGGAGCTCGACCGGGCCCGGGAGCAGACCCGGGCCGACACCGAGCGGCTGCGCACCGAGCTGGAGGCCGCCAGGAAGGAGGCCGACTCGCTGCACCGCAAGCTGCGAGCGGCCCACAGCGACGTCAAGCGGGGCGAGGCCGCCCTGCGCAAGATCCAGGGCGAGATCGAGGCCGTACGCGCCGAGGGGCAGGCGCAGGTGTCCGCAGCCGAGAGCGAGTCCCGGCGGCTGAAGTCGCGGCTCGGGGAGGCGGAGGCCGCTCTGGAGGCCACGCGCAAAGCAGCGCGCGAGGGGCGCAGTGTCGAGGACATGCGCGTGCGCCTGCTTCTGGACACCGTCCTGGACGCGGCCCAGGGGCTGCGCCGGGAGCTGGCGCTGCCGCCCGTGTCCGTACGGCCGGCGGAGACCGTCGATGCGGTCGAACCGGGACGAATGACCCCCAAGGACATCGCTGCGCGTGCTTTGTCCGAAAATGACCCCGCGATCCTGGATCAGCTGCTCGAGCTGCCGCAGGCGCATCTGGTCGTCGACGGTTACAACGTCACCAAAACGGGTTATCCCCAAATGCCTCTGGAGAAGCAGCGGTTGAGGCTCCTCGGGCAGCTTTCGCAACTCGCTGCACAGACCGGCGCCGAGGTCACCTGCGTCTTCGACGGGGCCGAACTGGTCGCCCCCGTGCTGCTCGCGCCGCCGCGCGGAGTGCGGGTGCTGTTCTCCAAACCGGGCGTCACCGCCGACGAGTTGATCCGCCAGCTGGTGCGCGCTGAGCCCCCCGGGAGGCCCGTCATCGTGGCTTCCACGGACCGTGAGGTGGCCGACGGAGTGGCCCGCGCGGGGGCGCGGCCGGTCGCTTCGGCGATGCTCCTGAAGCGGCTCTCCTGAGCTGTTTCCCGGGCCGCTGTCCCGAAGGTCGAACTTCTAGGTTTAATGCCCGAATTGGCGCAATCGTCACGCAACGTAGCGTCAACCTGGCGTCACCGCACGTGGGTTATGTGCAAAGAATGCATTGCGTCACTAAGATTTTTCACGCGAGGATTTGAAGTGATCACAAGAAGGTCACTAAGGTCGGGCCTCGAACCTCCGAGCGGGTGATCACTCACAAGAAGGAGCCCTCTTCCGTGGCGTCCCATCGTCGACCGAAGCAGCCGAGCCGGGCTCGCGTGACTGTGCTCACCACCGCAGCTGCTGCCGCTGTTGCCATCAGCGCCCAGGCCGCGAACGCCGCGCCGAGCGAGAAGCCCTCCAAGGACGAGGTCAAGGCCAAGGTCGACAAGCTGTACGAGGCGGCCGAGCAGGCCACCGAGAAGTTCAACGGCGCCAAGGAGAAGCAGGAGAAGCTCCAGAAGGAGATCTCCACCATCCAGGACAACGTCGCCCGCGGCCAGGAGGAGCTCAACCAGCTGCGCGACACCATGGGCCTGGCGGCCGCCGCGCAGTACCGCACCGGCTCCATCGACTCCTCCCTCCAGCTGTTCCTGTCGTCGAACCCGGACGACTACCTGGACAAGGCGTCCACCGCCGACCAGCTCAGCGCCCAGCAGGTCGAGGCGCTGAAGAAGATCCAGGAGAAGCAGCGCGAGCTCGCCCAGGAGCGCGCCGAGGCCTCCGACAAGCTCAAGGACCTTGCCTCCACTCGCGCCGAACTGGGCAAGAAGAAGAAGGACATCCAGGGCAAGCTCGCCGAGGCGCAGAAGCTGCTCAACTCGCTGACCGCCGCGGAGCGGGCGGCGCTCGCCGCCGCCGACGCCCGCGCCAGCCGCTCCTCCGCCAGCCGCGTGGACCTCGGCGACGCGCCCCCCGCCTCCGGCAGGGCCGCCGCCGCCTTCCAGGCCGCCCAGACCCAGCTCGGCAAGCCGTATGTCTACGGCGCCACCGGCACCGCCTCCTACGACTGCTCGGGCCTGACCTCCTGGGCCTACGCCCAGGCCGGTGTCTCGATACCGCGCACCTCGCAGGCGCAGGCCAACGCCGGTACCCGGATCTACTCCGAGAGCCAGCTCAAGGTCGGCGACCTCGTCCTCTTCTACGGCGACCTGCACCACGTCGCCCTGTACGCGGGCAACGGCCAGGTGATCCACGCCCCGCGCACCGGCACGACCGTGCGCTACGAGTCGATCAACAACATGCCGTTCCAGTTCGGCGTCCGGATCTGACACGCGCCCCTGAGGATCCGTTTCAAGATCAGGACACCGTTCCGCCCGAACGGGCGAATTACGTGAACCCGCACTGACCCCACGCCCCGCCGATGACCTGCGTCAGAGGCGGGGCGTCACGTTGTGTGCCCGCAGAGGTCGCTGGCCGCCGCGCACTCGCATGGCTAGCATCACCGCGTCCCTCGACGGAAGTTGTCGGACCTACCGCCGGACGGGCGGAAAGTCACGCCTGCGGAGGCCGCGTAAGACCAGCCCACACGGGCCGGCGGAGGCCTGTGAAACAGGAACCCGTGGTGGCGTCGCGAAGCGGTGCGGACCAGAATCTCCTGCCCCCCGGGCCGGAGAGGGCGTCAATGTCTGCCGCGTTTCCCCCGGACCCCGGGGGAGGCCGGTGGCGTCCGGCACATGGAAGGAGCGCCGCTACTCGTGAGGTCCCACCGCCGCCCTGCGCCGTCCGGGTTCAACCGGGGCGCCGGCACCGCCCTGTGTGTGCTGTCCGCCGCGGCTTCCGCCCTCGGCGCCGTCCCGGCCGACGCCGCTCCGTACGACCACACCCGGGCCGAGGTGGACCGCCTCTACGCGGAGGCCGAGAGGGCGACCGAGGCCTACAACAAGGCCGACGAAACCGCCGGCAGGCTGCAGAAGCAGGTGCACGACGCGCAGGATCTGATCGCCCGCCAGCAGGAGCGCATCAACTCCGTGCGGGAGTCGCTCGGTTCGCTGGCCGTCGCCCAGTACCGCTCCGGCGGCATCGACCCGACCCTCGCCCTGCTCTTCTCCGACAACCCGTCCGACTACCTCGACAAGGCCTCCGCCCTGGACCGGATCAACGCCCATCAGGCGGGCGAGCTCAGAGACCTCCAGTCCTCGATGCGCAACGTCGCCCAGGAGCGCGCCGAAGCGGTCGGTAAGCTCGCCGAGCTGGAGAAGAGCCGCAAGGCCGTCGCCGTCCACAAGAGGATCGTCGAGCGGAAACTCGCCGAGGCGCGCCGGCTGCTCAACTCCCTGCCGTACGAGGAGCGTGCCGCCTACGGCCGTGCCTCCCGGGACGGCCGCGGCGAGCTCTTCCCCGAGCTCGGCGGCGCCCTGCCCGCCTCGGCCCGCGCGGCCGCCGCGATGGCCGCCGCCCGCTCCGCACTCGGCACGCCGTATGTCTGGGGCGCCACCGGCCCCTACGGCTTCGACTGTTCGGGGCTGATGCAGTGGTCGTACGCGCAGGCCGGGGTCCAGCTGCCGCGCACCTCGCAGGAGCAGGCGTACGCCGGGAGGCAGATCCCGCTCTCCGAGGCGCGCCCCGGCGACCTGGTCGTCTACCGTTCCGACGCCAGCCATGTCGGGATGTACATGGGCAACGGCCAGGTGATCCACGCGCCCTACCCCGGCGCGCCCGTGCGCTACGACCCGGTGGACATGCTGCCGGTGTCCTCGGTCACGAGGGTCTGACCAACCTGGCCCGTCGGCCTTACGATCGGAAAGTGGCTGGTCGTGGGCGGGCGTCGAGGTTCTCAGTGGTGGCGCTCGTGCTGCTGCTCGTCTCTCTGGTGGCGTGCGGCGGGCAGCCCGCGGGCGGCGGCGCCGGGGCCGATCTGCAGCGGGTCCTCGACCGGCGGTCCACCGCCGTCCTCGACCGCGACCGGGCGGCCTTCCTGAAGACGGGCGCGCCGGGCTGGTTCGAGAACCTGCGCGGGGTGCCGCTGGCCTCCTGGTCGTACCGTGTGACCGCCCTGCACCGCACAGGCGACGAGGCGACCGCCGACGCCGAACTGCGCTACCGGATCGAGGGATACGACAACGCACCCGTCACCGTCGGCCGCACCCTGACTCTCTCGCGGGAGAGCGACGGGCAGTGGCACGTGGACGCGGACAGGCCCGCCAGGAAGTCCGCCCAGCAGCTGTGGGACCAGGGTGCGGTGACCGTCGTACGCGGCAGTCACGGCATCGTTCTCGGCACCGGGCAGTCCAGCGAGGCGCTGCACTCCTACGCGGACCTCGCCGACCGTGCGGTGCCCGCCGTGTCCGGGACCTGGGGCAGCGACTGGGCGGGGCATGTGGTCGTGCTCGTGCCGGGGTCGGTGGAGGGCATGGCGGGGCTGCTCGGCTCGCCCGCCTCCCAGTACCGCGGGATCGCGGCGGTCACCACGGGCGAGGTGGGCGGCCCGCCGACCGCACCCGCGGACCGCATCATCGTCAACCCGGACGCGTACGCCCTCCTCGGGCCGCTGGGCAAGCAGGTCGTGCTCACCCATGAGACCACCCATGTCGCGACCCGGGCCCACACCAATGCCGCCACCCCGCTGTGGCTGTCCGAGGGGTACGCCGACTGGATCGGCTACCTCGGCACCGGCCGCACCGCGGCCGAGGCAGCGCCCGAGCTGGCACGCGCGGTGGGCGAGGGGCGGGTGCCGGAACATCTGCCCACCGACAAGGACTTCGGCTTCAGCGGCGACGCGACGAAGCTGGCGCAGGCCTACGAGGGCGGCTGGATGGCCTGCCGGCTGATCGCCCAGCAGTGGGGGCTGAAGCGGCTCGGCCAGTTCTACCGCGCGGTCGGCGACCACCGGCAGCGGGCGGGCTCGGTGGAGGGTGCGATGAGGCAGGAGCTGGGCACGACGCCGGAGAGGTTCACCGGGCAGTGGCGGGACTACCTCAGGGCTCAACTCGGCTGATCGAGCCGGGCGATGGCCTCCCTGAGCCAGGCGCGCTCGGCCTCGCCGGTGGCTCGCGCGACCCGCAGCATGCCTTCCCGGAACAGGTCGTCCGTCTCCTCCGCGCGCACGGGTCTGCCGTCGTCGTAGAAGAAGCTCGAGGGTGTCTGAAGGAAGTCCAGGCGGCGGCGCAGCACCGCGGCCTGTTCGCGGGGGTCCGGCAGGTGCCGCAGGAAGGACAGGACCGTGTTGAAGCGGACCTGGTCGGTGATCTCCGCCTGCTTCGGGTGGCGCAGCCGCTCCAGCAGGTCCTCGCGGCCCTTGTCGGTGAGGGAGAGCACGCGGCGGGGGGCTGCGCTCGCGCCGGGTTCGGTGTGCTGGTCGAGCTTGCCCGCGGCGACGAGACGGGTGAGGGCGGGGTAGAGCGCGCCGTCGCTGACCGGGCGGACATGGCCGCTCAGCGCCTTGATGCGCTCCTTCAACTCGTAGCCGTGCAGTGACTGTTCGGCCAGGAAGCCGAGGATCGACAGCTCCAGCAACGTTTCCTCCTTGCGGGCGCAATGCGGCCATGGTACCTCTTAACGAGCTACCTCTATTCGAGGTAGCTCGCTTCGAGGGGGACCAGTCGTGAACGCGCACCGCAGACAGCTCATATCGCTCGCCCACCCGGTCTACTTCTCACTCCTCGCCTCCGTCGCCGCCGGGATCATCAACACCGTCTGGGTCTCCCGGCTCGGCGGTGCGGCGGTGGCCGCCGTGGCCGTGGCGACCAACACCGAGAACGTGCTGCTCGGCGTCTCGCTGGTCTTCGCCTCCGGTACGACGGTGCTGGTCGCGCACGCCAGGGGGGCGCGGGATCCGGGGGCGGTGCGGGCGGCGGTGCACGGGGGCTGGGCGCTGTGTGCGCTGGTCACGCCGGTCGTGGTCGCGGGCGGGCTGCTGCTGCGGGAGCCGCTGGCCCGGCTGGTGCTGGGCGGCGGCGAGGGCGCGGCGCTGTCGCTCGCCGTCGGCTACTTCGCGATCTCACTGCCGGGTGTCGCCGTCTTCTTCGCGCAGAACCTCGTCGACGGAATCCTCAAGGGCGCGGGCGACACGAGGACTCCGATGCGGCTCGCGCTGCTCGCCAACGGTCTGATCCTGGTCTGCGACCCGTTCCTGATCCACTGGTACGGGGTGCAGGGCGCCGCCGCCTCGACGGTGCTGTGCCGGTTCCTGGCCCTCGGGGTGGGGCTGTTCGCGGTGCGGCGCAACGCCTTGCTGCGTGAGGCGGCCGGGGTTCAACCCGCCGAGCCGGTCCGCGCCGCGCTCCGCCGCACCCTCACCACCGGCCTGCCCATGTCCGCCGACTTCACCGTGCGGCAGGGCGGCGCGCTGGTCCTGGTCGCCATCGTGGCGCGGCTCGGGGTGACGGCCGTGGCCGCGTATTCGATCGCGTACAAGGTCATGTATGTGGCGACCATGGCCTTCTACTCCGTGCGGCAGGCCGCCTCCATCCACACCGCCCATACCCGGGGTGCCGGGAGGGACGCGCGCCGGGCCATCGGGCGGCAGGCGGTGCTCGTGTCCGGGACGGTCGGGCTCGGGGCGGCCGCCGCCCTGTTCGTCACCGCCCCCTGGATCATGGCCGCCTTCGGCGCGGGGCCGGACGTCGCCCGCGCCGGTGTGCTGTTCCTGCGCTGCATCGGGCCCTACCTGCTGCTGATGGCCTGCTTCATCGCGCTCGGCGGGGTCTTCGAGGGGAGCGGGGGAGCGCCGGTACTGCTGCGGGTGACAGTGCTCGGCACCGCGGTCCAACTCCCACTGGCGTACGGCCTGTCGGGGCTCGGCCTGCCGGGCGTCTGCCTGGCGCTGGCGCTCGCGATGGGGGTGCAGTGCGCGGTGGTGGGCGTGCTGTTCCGACGGGCCGCCCGGCGTCAGGGGGACGTCGAGGTCTCCCTGGTGCGCGTCGCCTGAGTGGGCAGGGGCGGGACCGGCTCGCGGGAGACCGTCGACTGCCACAGTTCCACGGCCCCGAGCACGGCGGCGACGACCAGCAGGCCGTTGCGGACGACGAGGAGGCCGACGCCCAGGGTGTCGCTCGCGACGACGTGCTGGAACCAGAGGGGGAACTCCAGCACCGTCACGAAGGCGGCCGCGAGGACCAGCGCCACGGGCACCCCCATCCGGCTGCTCCGGAAGCACAGGCAGACGGCCGCCAGACCGACCAGCCACACCATGTACTGCGGGCTGATCACCCGGCTGGTGACCGTGAACATCAGCACCGCGACGAAGGCCGTGTCGGCGAGCGTGTTCGGCAGGAACCGCGTGGCCATCAGCCGCCACAGCAGCAGCCAGCCGAAGACGACGCCGGTCAGGAACAGGGCGGCAGAGCTGACCAGACCGACATACGGGCCGAGGAACTCGATCGAGCCGTAGTTCAGCTGCACCTCGCCGTTCCAGCCGAACTGCCGGGCGATGTGGAAGACGAGGGAGCCCAGCGACTCCACCTCGGTGCCGCGGTTGCGCTGGAAGGTCAGAAAGGCGAACGCGCCGGGCATGGTCACCGCGAACAGCGCCGCGAGCGCTGCCACGGTCGCCGCCGCCCAGGCCCAGCTGCCGCGCTTGCGGACGCCGACCAGCAGCAGCGCCGGCCACACCTTCAGCATCGCCCCGAAGCCCACCAGGACACCCATCACACGCGGATGCCGGGCGCCCGCGAGCAGCCCGGCCACGGCCACCGCGGTGACCATCACGTCGTAGCGCGCGTACACGGTCGGCCCGAGCAGCGGTACGCCCAGCACCCACACCCAGGCGCCGCGCACGGTCTTGCCGGGGCGCAGCCCCGCGTACAGGAGCAGTGACAGGACGACCAGGTCCGCCAGGAAGGCGAGGACGAAGAAGGCGGTCGCGTAGTCGAGGAAGCCCAGCAGCGCGGGGGAGAGTATCGGGAGCGCGGCGGCCGGCGGGTACTGCCAGGTGACGTCGTCCAGCGGGAAGGTGCCGTGGCGCAGGGTCTCGTACCAGCCCTGGTAGATCACGGACACATCGGTCGTGACGTCCGGGCCGGGGAAGACGAACACCTTGAGGACGAACAGCAGCAGCACCAGCCTGGTCAGGCCCCAGGTCACCAGCAGTCCCGCAAGGGTCCGCCTTCCGCCCGCAATGTCCACCGGAGCCCCGTTTCAGTCCGCTTCCCGTTCCGGTCTTGAGGGGAACATGATGTCCTGTGCAGCTGTGTGCTTGCCATAAACGTGGCCGTGCCGAGCTGTGCGCGACCGTTGGATGCCCGTTGGATAGGGTCGGCGGCGATGCACAAGACCCTGATCGTGACGAACGACTTCCCGCCCCGCCCGGGCGGTATCCAGGCGTTCCTGCACAACATGGCGCTACGGCTCGACCCCGACCGCCTCGTCGTCTACGCATCCACCTGGAAGCGCAGCCGGGAGGGGATCGAGGCCACGGCCGCCTTCGACGCCGAGCAGCCCTTCACCGTCGTACGCGACGCCACGACGATGCTGCTGCCCACGCCGGGCGCGACCCGACGGGCGGTGGGGCTGCTGCGGGAGCACGGCTGTACGTCGGTGTGGTTCGGTGCGGCGGCGCCGCTCGGTCTGATGGCGCCGGCGCTGCGGAAGGCGGGCGCCGAGCGGCTGGTGGCCACGACCCACGGTCACGAGGCGGGGTGGGCGCAGCTGCCCGCCGCCCGGCAGCTGCTGCGCCGGATCGGGGAGTCGACGGACACGATCACCTACCTCGGCGAGTACACGCGCTCGCGGATCGCCACCGCCCTGACCCCTGCGGCGGCCGGGCGGATGGTGCAGCTGCCGCCGGGCGTCGACGAGAAGACCTTCCACCCGGAGTCCGGCGGCGACGCCATCCGGGCGCGCCTCGGCCTCACCGACCGGCCGGTCGTCGTGTGCGTGTCCCGGCTGGTGCCGCGCAAGGGCCAGGACACCCTCATCCTCGCCATGCCCCGCATCCTGGCCGCCGAGCCGGATGCGGTACTGCTGATCGTGGGCGGCGGCCCGTACGAGAAGGACCTGCGCCGGCTGGCCCACGAGACCGGCGTGGCCGACTCGGTGCGCTTCACGGGCGCGGTCCCCTGGTCCGAGCTCCCGGCCCACTACGGCGCCGGCGACGTCTTCGCGATGCCGTGCCGGACGCGGAGAGGCGGGCTGGATGTGGAGGGCCTGGGGATCGTGTACCTGGAGGCGTCGGCGACCGGCCTGCCGGTCGTGGCGGGCGACTCGGGCGGCGCCCCGGATGCCGTACTCGACGGCGAGACCGGCTGGGTGGTGCGGGGCGGCTCCGCAGAGGAGGCGGCCGAGCGCATCGTCGTACTCCTGGGCGATGCGGAGCTGCGGCGCCGGATGGGGGAGCGCGGCAGGGAGTGGGTCGAGGAGAAGTGGCGCTGGGATCTGCTGGCCGAGCATCTCAAGGCCTTGCTCTAGGGCAGCTCCCGGTCAGGGGCGCGGGGCTGTGTCGATATGCGGCTCCGCCGCGTGAGCGCGAGAAACCACAAACAACCCGCACCCGCCGACAACGAATATGTGGCACCCCACTAGGCGGAACCCGAAAATCCGCCCATGCTGCGCACATGACAGCAAAACTGATACAACGTCAGCTGACGAGACGTCAAATCCTGGGCATGGTGGCCCTGCAGACGGCCGCCGCCGCGGGCCTGACCCGCATAGGTCTCGAATCCGCCCACACCGCCGAGCCCGACGCAGTCGACTCCGCCCCGGCCATCGTGGTCGGCTCCGGCTACGGCGGCGCGGTCGCCGCCCTCCGCCTCGGCCAGGCCGGCATCCGCACCCTCGTCCTGGAGATGGGCCGCCTCTGGAACACCCCCGGCCCCGACGGCAAGGTCTTCTGCAACACCGCCAACCCGGACCAGCGCTCCATGTGGTTCCGAAGCCGCACCGAGGCCCCGCTGGCCAGCTTCCTGTGGCTGGACGTCGTCAACAAGGACATCACCCCGTATCCCGGCGCCCTGGACCGCGTGCACTACGACAACATGTCCGTGTACGTCGGGCGGGGCGTCGGCGGCGGCTCCCTGGTCAACGGCGGCATGGCGGTCACCCCGCTCCAGTCGTACTTCACCGAGCAGTTCCCGACCGTGGACGCGAGCGAGATGTACAACACGTACTTCCCGCGGGCCCGTTCCATGCTCGGCGTCAACACCGTCGACCCCACGTGGTTCGAGTCCACCGAGTGGTACCAGTTCACCCGGACCTCCCGTAAGGCCGCGACGAAGACCGGTCTGAAGACCACCTTCGTCCCGAACGTCTACGACTTCGACTACATGCAGCGCGAGGCGGCCGGCACGGCGACCAGGTCCGCGCTCGGTCAGGAGGTCATCTACGGCAACAACTACGGCAAGCGCAGCCTCGACAAGACGTACCTGGCCTCGGCGCTCGGCACCGGGAACGTCACCATCAACACCCTGGAGAAGGTGAAGACCATCGGCCGGGCGGGCGACGGGAGCTGGACCCTGACCGCGGACCGGATCGACAACACCGGCGCGGTCGTCGAGACCAGGCAGTACAGCTGCACGTACCTCTTCCTCGGCGGCGGCAGCCTCGGCACCACCGAACTCCTCGTCCGCGCACGGGACACGGGCGCCCTGCCCGCCCTGAACTCCAGCGTCGGCGCCGGCTGGGGCACCAACGGCAACACCATGCTCGGCCGCGCCAACCACATCTGGGACACCACCGGCGCCAACCAGTCGACCATGCCGGTCATGGGCATCGACGACTGGGCCAACACCGCCAACCCGGTCTTCGCGGAGATCGCCCCGCTGCCCATCGGGTTCGAGACCTGGGTCAGCCTCTATCTGGCGATCACCAAGAACCCGGAGCGGGCGAGTTTCACGTACGACTCCTCGACCGGCGGGGTCAAGCTCGGCTGGAGTGCCGCACAGAGCGCCGTCTCGGTGGCCATGGCCAAGAAACTGTTCGACCGGATCAACTCGGCCAACGCCACGATCTACCGCTACGACCTCTTCGGCTCGTCCAACAAGGTCTTCGCCGACGACTTCTGCTACCACCCGCTGGGCGGCTGCGTCCTCGGCAAGGCGACCGACAACTACGGCCGGGTGAAGGGGTATTCGAAGCTGTACGTCACCGACGGCTCGCTCGTGCCGGGCTCGATCGGCGTGAACCCGTTCGTGACGATCACCGCGCTCGCCGAACGGACGATGGCGCGGGTCCTCGTGGAGGACACCGCGCCATGAGCCGTCGTACGGCCTGAAAAGGGTCGTACTACTTCTGGTAGATCGCCTCGATCTCGTCCGCGTAGTCCTTCGCCACCACATTGCGCTTGAGCTTCAGCGACGGCGTCAAGTGGCCGGACTCCTCAGTGAACTGGGAGGACAGAATGCGGAACTTCCGCACCGATTCCGCCTTCGACACCGCGGCGTTGCCGTCGTCGATTGCCGACTGGATCGCGGCCTGCAGGTCCGCGTCCTCGCGCAGCGACGCCGCGGTGGAACCCGCCGGCTTGCCGTGCTCGTCGGCCCAGCGGCCCAGGAACTCCTCGTCGACGGTGACCAGCGCGCCCACGAACGGCCGCCCGTCGCCCACCACCATGCACTCTGCGACCAGGGCGTGCGCCCGGATGCGGTCCTCGATCACGGCCGGGGCGACGTTCTTGCCGCCCGCGGTGACGATGATCTCCTTCTTGCGGCCGGTGATCCTGAGGTAGCCGTCCTCGTCGAGGGTGCCGATGTCACCGGTGTGGAACCAGCCGTCGGCCAGCGCCTCCGCGGTCGCCGCCTCGTTGTTCCAGTACCCCTTGAACAGGTGCTCGCCGTGCAGCAGCACCTCGCCGTCGTCCGCGATACGGATCACCGAGCCCGGCAGCGGCTGGCCGACCGTGCCGATCTTCTGGCGGTCCCAGGGGTTGAAGGCGGTGGCGGCACAGGACTCGGTCAGGCCGTAGCCCTCCAGGACCGAGAAGCCGATGCCGCGGAAGAAGTGACCCAGGCGCTCGCCCAGCGGGGCACCGCCCGAGATGGCGTACTCGCCGCGGCCACCGAGCACCGCGCGCAGCTTGCTGTAGACGAGCTTGTCGAACGTCTTGTACTTGATCTTCAGGCCGAGCGACGGGCCGGACGGCGTGTCCAGCGCGCGGCTGTACGCGATCGCGGTGTCCGCCGCCTTGTCGAAGATCTTGCCCTTGCCGTCCGCCTGCGCCTTGGCGCGCGCCGAGTTGTAGACCTTCTCGAAGACGCGCGGCACGCCGAGGATCAACGTCGGCCGGAACGAGGCCAGTTCGTCGGTGAGGTTCTTGATGTCCGGGACCAGGCCCAGCTTGATCGGCGCCATCATCGGCGCGATCTGCACCAGCCGGCCGAAGACGTGCGCGAGCGGCAGGAACAGCAGGACGGAACACTCACCGGTACGGAACAGCGGGCGCAGCCGTTCCACGATGTTGCCGCACTCGGCGAAGAAGCTGCGGTGGGTGAGCACACAGCCCTTGGGGCGGCCGGTGGTGCCGGAGGTGTAGACGATCGTCGCCGGGTCGTCGGCCCGCGCCAGCGAGCTGCGGTCCTCGACCATCGCGTCGGTGACGTCCTTGCCGGCGTTGCCGAGTTCCTCCAGCGCGCCGGCCTCGATCTGCCAGACGTGCTTGAGGGCGGGCAGCGACTCGCGCACCGACTCGACGGCGGCCGCGTGGTTGTCCAGCTCGACGATCATGGCGGTGGCGCCCGAGTCGGACAGGATCCACTGCACCTGCTCCGGCGAGCTGGTCTCGTACACCGGCACGGTGACCGCGCCCGCGCTCCAGATCGCGAAGTCCAGCAGCGTCCACTCGTACCGGGTGCGGGACATCAGGCCGACCCGGTCGCCGGGCTGGACACCGGAGGCGATCAGACCCTTGGCGGCCGCGTGCACCTCGGCCAGGAAGGTGGTGGCCGTCACGTCCTGCCAGGCGCCGCCCACCTTGCGGGCGATCACGGCGACGTCGGGATGCTGCGCGGCGTTTCTGCGGACGATGTCGGTCAGATTGCCGTCCGCAGGGACCTCGTACAAAGCCGGAAGGCTGAACTCGCGCAAGACTGCTGCTCCTAATAAGGCGCCGGCGCCACGACGTTGTGTGATGCGACGGTGGGTCCAAGGCTCGGGCAGGTACTCAGAGATTCAGTGGTTGAAATACTGAGCACGAATGGACTGCCCGGACGTTACCCGCCGGTATGGCTTCTTCGACAGGGGGTCCCGGCGAGATGTTCGCTGCGTCACACAGGTTGGTGTTCCATTGCGTACGGTAGTCCACCCGCTAACTGACTGGCCAGTAACGGCAGGACCGGCCGCCACTGTTCACGTACACCGCACACGCTTACCCTTGATCGCCATGGCATCCACACCACCCGGCGGCCGCAGGACACGCGTCCATGTGGTCAGCGACGTGCACGGCAACGCCCGTGACCTGGCCAGAGCCGGCGAGGGTGCCGATGCCCTGATTTGTCTGGGTGACCTGGTCCTCTTCCTCGACTATGCCGACCACTCGCGCGGGATCTTCCCCGACCTGTTCGGCGAGGAGAACGCCGACCGCATCGTCGAGCTGCGCACCGCCCGCCGCTTCCAGGAGGCGCGGGAGTTCGGCGCCCGGCTGTGGGGCGGCATCGGCACGGACCGGGCCGCCGCGATCGAGCAGGCGGTACGCAAGCAGTACGCCGAGATGTTCGCGGCCTTCCCGACACCGACGTACGCCACCTACGGCAATGTCGACATGCCGCCCCTGTGGCCGGAGTACGCCGGCCCGGGCACGACCGTGCTCGACGGCGAACGCGTGGAGATCGGCGGCCGCACCTTCGGCTTCGTCGGCGGCGGCCTGAAGTCCCCCATGCGCACTCCGTACGAGATCAGCGACGAGGAGTACGCGGCGAAGATCGAGGCCGTCGGCGAGGTGGACGTGCTGTGCACCCACATCCCGCCGGAGGTGCCCGAGCTGGTCTACGACACGGTGGCGCGTCGCTTCGAGCGGGGCAGCCGGGCCCTCCTGGACGCGATCCGCCGCACCCGCCCCCGGTACGCCCTGTTCGGCCACGTCCACCAGCCACTGGTGCGCCGGATGCGGATCGGGGCCACGGAGTGCGTGAACGTGGGGCACTTCGCGGGGACGGGGAAGCCCTGGGCGCTTGAATGGTGAACAGGGCCTGTCTTTCGGGCCAGGCGGCCTTGGGAGACGGTGCTTCCCGGCCGCCCCGAGCGGGGTCAGATGCGCGTGCCAGGGCCCGCGACGCCGGGCCGGCCCGAAAGGCAGGCCCTAACGCAGGTGGGGGTGAAGGCGGGCGCCGACGTGCGCGGTAGCCTTCACGCTGCGCGCACCGTGCGCACGACGACCTCTTTACCGGCCCGCATCTGGAGGAGCCACAGCGATGGCGGAACACACCAGCTCGAGCATCACGATCGAGGCGGCACCGGCCGATGTCATGGGGGTGATCGCAGACTTCGCCCGCTACCCGGACTGGACCGGTGAGGTGAAGGAGGCGGAGGTCCTCGAAACGGACGCCCAGGGCCGCGCCGAGCAGGTCCGCCTCGTCATGGACGCCGGCGCGATCAAGGACGACCAGGTGCTGGCGTACACCTGGACCGGTGAGAACTCGGTTTCCTGGACCCTGGTCAAGTCGCAGATGCTGCGGGCGCTCGACGGGTCGTACATCCTGAAGGCCGCGGGGGCGGGAGCCACCGAGGTCACCTATCAGCTGACGGTGGACGTCAAGATTCCGATGCTGGGGATGATCAAGCGGAAGGCCGAGAAGGTCATCATCGACCGGGCCTTGGCCGGGCTCAAGAAGCGGGTGGAGTCCGGGGAGAAGTAGCCCCCGGGTCGGTCTCGGTTACCGTTCAGCCTCATGCGCACCATCCTGATCACCGGGCCCGGCGGTAGCGGTCGTACCACCCTGGCGGCGGCCACCGCTCTGGCCGCCGCTCGCGAGGGCACCCGCACCCTCGTCCTCAGCGCCGACCGCACGGACACCCTGGGTGCGGTGCTCGGCGTGGCGACGGGACCGGCCCCGGTCGCCGTCGCACCAGGTCTCACCGCCTGGCGCCCGGACGCGACCGCCGGTTTCCGGGACGACCTCACCGCGTTCCAGGAACGCGCAGCCAACGTCCTCGACCTGCTCGGCGCCTCCCGGCTCGACGCCGAGGAGGTCACCCCCCTCCCCGGTGCCGAGGAGCTCACCCTCCTGCGTGCCCTGCGGGACGCGGCCCTCGCGGAGGCCCACGACCTCCTGGTCGTCGACCTCCCGCCGACCCCGCAGGCGCTCGCCCTGCTCGCCCTGCCCGAGGAGCTGCGCCGCTATCTGCGCCGGCTGCTCCCGCCCGAGCGGCAGGCGGCCCGCGCCCTGCGCCCCGTACTCGGGCGGCTGGCCGGGGTCCCCATGCCCTCGGAGTGGCTGTACGAGACGGCCGCCCGCTGGGACACGGAACTCGGCGCCGTCGAGGCGGTCCTCGCCGACCGGGACACCGTCGTACGGCTGATCGCCGAACCCGGACCGACCGGCGCCGACGCCGTGGACTCCGCCGGACTCGCCCTCGCCCTGCGCGGCCTGCGCACCGACGTCCTGGTCGCCAACCGGGTGCTGCCCGAGGCGAACGGCTGGCTCGCCGGGCTCGTCGCCCAGCAGCGCAAGGTCCTGGAGGAGTGGCAGGGGCCGTACGACGTCCGGACGGTCGCCCACCTCGGCCGCGACCCGCGCGGCACGGACGACCTCGCCGCGCTCGCGGCCACCGGCGCCCTGCACGTCAACGGCCGGGCCTCCACCGTCGAGTGGCCCGTCACCGACCGGCTCGCCGACGACGGCGTGCTCGTCTGGCACATCCCGCTGCCCGGCGCCATACGCGACGACCTGGACCTCATCCGGCGCGGCGACGAACTCGTCGTCGCGGCAGGCCAGTTCCGCCGTATCGTCCCGCTGCCGTCCGTCCTGCGCCGCTGCACCGTCGAGGGGGCCGCGCTGCGCGAGGGCGAACTGCGCATCCGCTTCGTGCCCGACCCGGATCTGTGGCCTCAGAGGCCGTGAACCACGCACGCCCATTCGGGTAACGTCGTAGAGACGAACCGTAGTCAGGAGGTCGTCATGAGCGAAGAGCTCCCCCCGTCCGACGCCGGTGCGCGCGAGGTGATCGACGAGGTTCGGGCGACCGACGCCGACGCCTGGGCGAAGGCGTGCGCGGAGGATCTCGCCGCGGAGAAGGCCCGCCGCCGGGCCGAGCACGGCCAGCCGCCGATCTCGGCCGGCGAGGAACTGCGCAAGCTCGTCGACGCCGTCTCGGAGAAGCTGTCGTCGATCCAGTCGCCGCTGCTCGGCTCCGTCGCCGGACCGGCGGCCCAGCAGGTGGTGAAGCAGGTCGTCCAGCAGGCGAAGGCCGCGGTCGAACCCGTCATCGAACGCAATCCGGACGTCTTCGACCACCTCGCCGCCGCGGGCAACGAACTGCTCGCCGCCTACCGCTCCGCGGTCCAGGCCCAGGAGCAGCGCTGGACGACCCGCACGACGGACCTGCACAAGGACCTGGACGAGCGCCGGGACGGCGACGAGGGCGGCACCGGTCCCGGGCAACGCATCGACCTGGACTGACTCCTCCCGGATCCCTCCTCGGCCCTCGTCGGCCGCTCCCGGCTGCCCAGCGACTGGACGTCGGGGCCCTGGCGGCAGGGGCTCGGGTACGGTTGGCCGTAGCGGGGCTCGACCGAAACTGAGGGATTCATGGGACTCACCATCGGCGTCGACATCGGCGGTACCAAGATCGCGGCCGGTGTGGTCGACGAGGAAGGCAACATCCTCTCGACGCACAAGGTGCCGACCCCGGGCACGCCCGAGGCGATCGTGGACGCCATCGCCTCCGCCGTGGAGGGCGCACGCGCCGGGCACGAGATCGTGGGCGTGGGCATCGGCGCGGCCGGTTACGTCAACCGCCAGCGCTCGGAGGTCTACTTCGCGCCCAACATCGACTGGCGCAACGAGCCGCTGAAGGCGAAGGTCGAGGCCCGCGTGGGCCTGCCGGTCGTCGTGGAGAACGACGCCAACGCGGCCGCATGGGGCGAGTACAAGTTCGGCGCGGGCAAGGGCCACCGCAACGTCATCTGCATCACCCTCGGCACCGGCCTCGGCGGCGGCATCATCATCGGCAACAAGCTGCGCCGCGGGCACTACGGCGTGGCCGCCGAGTTCGGCCACATCCGCATGGTGCCGGACGGCCTGCTGTGCGGCTGCGGCTCGCAGGGCTGCTGGGAGCAGTACGCCTCCGGGCGCGCCCTCGTCAGATACGCCAAGCAGCGCGCCAACGCCACCCCCGAGAACGCCGAGATCCTGCTCGGCCTCGGTGACGGCAGCCCCGACGGCATCGAGGGCAAGCACATCTCCATGGCCGCCCGCCAGGGCGACCCGGTCGCCGTCGACTCCTACCGCGAGCTCGCCCGCTGGGCCGGCGCCGGCCTCGCCGACCTGGCCTCCCTCTTCGACCCCTCCGCCTTCATCGTGGGCGGCGGCCTCTCGGACGAGGGAGAACTGGTCCTCGACCCGATCCGCAAGTCCTACAAGCGCTGGCTGGTAGGCGGCAACTGGCGCCCGGTCGCCGAGGTCATCGCCGCCCAGCTGGGCAACAAGGCGGGGCTGGTCGGAGCAGCGGACCTGGCCCGCGAGCCGGACCCCATCATGTGACGTTCACTTTTCGGGCTGCGGCGCCTGCATGCTTCTAAGGGGCGCGGGGAACTGCGCGACAAGCCACACTCGACCGGCACTCGCGCATCCACCTCGCGCCCCGAGCCATTGGGCGTAGATTGATCCACATGGAGCTGCTGCCCAACTCCCACACGGAACCGGACGGTTCAGCCGTCATCAGGGTCCTGAGCTACAACATCCGCTCGATGCGGGACGACACGCAGGCCCTGGCAAGGGTGATCACCGCCTGCGCCCCCGACCTGGTCCTCATCCAGGAAGCCCCCCGCTTCTTCCGCTGGCGCAAGAAACTGGCCCGTCTCGCATCGGCCGCAGGCCAAGTCATCCTCACCGGAGGTGCGACCGCCTCGGGCCCGGCGATCCTCTGCACGCTCCGCGCCACGGTCGAGCGAACCGAGGACGTCCTCCTCCCGCTCACCCCCGGCCTGCACCGCCGCGGCTTCGCCACCGCAGTGGTCCGCTTCGGCGGCGCCCGCCTCGGTGTGATCAGCTACCACCTCTCCCTGCAGGCGGACGAGCGGTACGACCAGGGCGGCATGCTCCTCGACCGGCTGGCCGGCCTCGGGGTGGAGCACGCGATCGCGGGCGGCGACCTCAACGACCGCCCCACCGGCCGTACCTTCAGCCGCCTCGCCGACGGCCTGCAGGACTGCTGGGCCACGGCCCCCTGGGGCAGCGAGTACACCTGGACGCCCTCGAACCCGTTCCAGCGGATCGACGCGATCTTCGCCACCAAGGGCATCGAGGTCCTCGGCTGCGGCGTCCCGCTGGGGCATCCGGGGGTGGCCGAGACCGACCTCTTGAGGGCGACCGACCACTTTCCGGTCCTGGCCGCCCTCAAGATCCCTGCCGGCGATATCCCCGCTGGTTAGACGACGGCTCCGCGCCCCGGATCGCCGTCGTCCTCGTCGTCCGTCTTCATCCGCATCACCAGCGTGGCGAAACCGCCCAGGAAGCCGCCGATGCCGAGCGTGGCCAGCCACCAGGTCATGTCCCAGCTGAGCAGCACCGCCAGCAGGAGCAGGATCGGACCGCCGATCACCCCCAGCCAGGCGAACTTCGCGGTGGTGTCGGCGGTGGGCAGCGGGGGCGGCTCCGGCGGTACGAAGTGGCCCTCGTCGTCCTCGTCGAAGTCGTCCTCGGACGGCTCGGCGGCCGTGTAGTCGCGCGGGCCGACGCCGGGTGCGAAGGAGACCGAGCCGCCCAGGGGCTTCTTGGGCTTCTCCTGCTTCGGTGCCTCACCCTCGGAGTCGTCGTTGGTCTCCGGTTCGAGCAGCGCCAGGTCCTCGACCGACTTGAACGGCTTGCTGCCCGGCGGGTCCTTCGGCTCCTCGCCGTAGCCGGCGACGATCGCGGCCCACGCTGCGTCCTCGTCGAAGGGGACGCCCTGCTCCTCCGGCTCGCGGTCCTCGCGCTCCGAGTCGTGCTCAGCCACCTGCGGCCGTCCCTTCCTTGCCGACACTGGGTGCGAGCCGGCCGATGAACGCGAGGCTCTCTTCGAAAATCCGGTCCGCATCGTGGTCCAACGTCGCCACGTGGTAGCTCTGTTCCAGAAGTATCTCCGTCACGTCCCTCGACGAGACCCGGCCGAGGATCCGCGCCGAGTCGGCCGGCGGCACGACATGGTCCTGCGGGCTGCGCAGCAACAGCAGCGGCTGCGTGACCTGCGGCAGCTCGCCGTCGACCAGCCGGAAGAAGTTCCGCAGGGAGTGCGCCGCGTGCAGCGGAACCCGGTCGTACCCCAGCTCGGCGCTGCCCTCCTTCGCGATGTCGCTGGCGATCCCCTTCGTCGTCCGCACGAGATGGCGGGCCACGGGAAGGGCGTAGGGGGAAAGGCCGTGCATGCGGTTCGCCGGGTTGACGACCACCACGCCGGCGACCGCCGCCCCGTGCTTCGCCGCCAGGCGCAGCGCCAGGGTGGCGCCCATGGACAGGCCGGCCACGAACACCTCGCCGCAGCGCTCGCGCAGGGACCGCAGCTCGCGGTCCACCTCGGCGTACCAGTCCTGCCAGCCGGTGAGCTGCATGTCCTCCCAGCGGGTGCCGTGCCCGGGCAGCAGCGGCAGCGAGACCGTGAGGCCGCGCTCGGCGAGATACTCGGCCCAGGGGCGCAGCGACTGGGGGGAACCGGTGAAGCCGTGGCAGAGCAGGACGCCGACCTCCCCGCCCTCATGGCGGTACGGCTCGGCTCCAGGAAGGACCGGCACTTCGGTCTCCTGTTCATGAGAGTGACGTGAAGTCCAGGTGCTTCACCGTACGCGACCGCACTGACACCGACCAGGGTCGTCGGATCCTTTGACAGTGCTCCGGGTTAAGGTCTGACCGACGGAAACAGGAGGCACACGGGTGTTGTACGGCACGATGAAGGTTGCCATCGGGGGACCGCTGAAGGTCGCCTTCAGGCCCTGGGTGGAAGGCCTGGAGAACATTCCGGCGGAGGGCGCCGCCATCCTGGCGAGCAATCATCTCTCCTTCTCCGACTCGTTCTTCCTGCCCGCGGTCCTCGACCGCAAGGTCACCTTCATCGCCAAGGCCGAGTACTTCACCACGCCCGGCGTGAAGGGACGGCTGACGGCCGCCTTCTTCAAGGGCGTCGGCCAGCTCCCGGTGGACCGCTCCGGCGCGCGCGGCGCGGGCGAGGCCGCGATCAAGAGCGGCCTGGAGGTCCTGGAGCGCGGCGAGTTGTTCGGCATCTACCCGGAGGGCACGCGCTCGCCCGACGGGCGCCTCTACCGGGGCAAGCCCGGCGGCCTCGCGCGCGTGGCGCTCGCCTCCGGCGCGCCGGTCATCCCGGTCGCGATGATCGACACGGAGAAGATCCAGCCGCCCGGCAAGGTCATGCCCAAGCTGATGCGCCCCGGCATCCGCATCGGCAAGCCCCTCGACTTCAGCCGCTACCAGGGCATGGAGCACGACCGCTTCGTGCTGCGCGCGGTCACGGACGAGGTCATGTACGAGATCATGAAGCTCTCCGGCCAGGAGTACGTCGACATGTACGCGACCGCGGCCAAGCGGCAGATCGCGGAGGCGGCGAAGGCCGAGAAGGAACAGGCCAAGGAGCAGGCCAAGGAACAGGCCAAGAAGGAGAAGCCCGAGGCCTAGGCTCTCGGTCGAGGGGGGTGGGGGACATGCCCAAGCGTGAGCGTGTCATGAGGATGTCGGTCGAGCAGCCGCTGTGGCGTGCGCTCACCGCGTACCGGGTGCTCACGATGCTGTACGCGGTCGGCCTGTTCGCCACCGCCTACGACGAGTACGACCATGCGGGCGTGGCCATCGCGTACTACGGCGTCCTGTTCGTGTGGACGCTCGCCACCCTGCCCCGCGTGCAGAGCGCGGCCGCCTGCACCAAGCGCTTCCTCGCGGTCGACCTCGCCATCGCGCTCACCGGCATCCTCCTCACCCCGCTCGCCGTCAACGAGCAGCACATCCAGAGCGGCGGCCCCACCCTGCCGTCGATATGGACCGCCGGCTCGGTCCTCGCGTACGCCATCAAGGGCGGCTGGCGCTGGGCCGCGTTCGCGTCGACGCCGGTCGCCGCCGCCAACCTGATCGAGCGCGGCGCCCCCGCCCGCGACACCGTCCACAACGTGATCCTGGTCTGGGTCGCCTCCATCGCCATCGGCTACGTCGTCGAGGTCGCCCGCGCCTCCGAGCGCACCCTCGCCCGGGCCCTGGAGATCGAGGCCGCGACCCGGGAGCGGGAGCGGCTCGCCCGCGACATCCACGACGGCGTGCTCCAGGTGCTGGCCATGGTCCAGCGCCGGGGCGCGGTGCTCGGCGGCGAGGCGGCCGAGCTGGGCCGGATGGCCGGCGAGCAGGAGGTCGCGCTGCGCACACTGGTCTCCGGCGGGCTGATCCCCGTCTCCCGGGTGTCGGAGGACGCCGCAGAGGGAGCGGTCGTACGGGCCGTGGAGGAGCCGTCGTACGACGAGGACGGTCCCGTTGATCTGCGAGCGCTGCTCGCCCCGTACGCTGCCGCGAAGGTCAGCTTCGCCGAACCCGGCGCCGCCGTGCTGCTGCCCAGGGCCGCCGCGAAGGAGCTGGCCGCGGCCGTCGGTGCCGCCCTGGACAACGTGCGCAGGCACGCCGGTGAGGACGCGCGCGCGTGGATCCTGGTCGAGGACGAGCCGGGCGAGGTGGTGGTGACCGTGCGGGACGACGGCCCCGGCATCCCCGAGGGCCGGCTCGCGCAGGCCGAGGGGGAGGGGCGGCTCGGCGTCGCCCTGTCGATCCGCGGCCGGCTGCGTGACCTCGGCGGCAGCGCCGAGCTGATCTCGGTGCCCGGGCAGGGCACAGAGGTCGAACTGAAAGTACCGAAGGACGCGAAGGACCCACGGGGGAAGGCAGAGCGGCGATGACGGACTCCACCGACGAGCGGCAGGGCGCGATCAAGGTCATGGTGGTCGACGACCACCCCATGTGGCGCGACGCCGTCGCCCGCGACCTGGCCGAGTCCGGCTTCGACGTGGTCGCCACCGCGGGCGACGGCGACCAGGCCGTGCGCCGCGCCAAGGCCGCCGCCCCCGACGTGCTCGTCCTCGACCTGAACCTGCCCGCCAAGCCCGGCGTCCAGGTCTGCAAGGAACTCGTCGGCCACAACCCCGCGCTGCGCGTCCTCGTGCTGTCGGCGAGCGGTGAGCACGCCGACGTCCTGGAGGCGGTGAAGTCCGGCGCCACCGGCTATCTGCTGAAGTCGGCGTCCACCGAGGAGCTGCTGGACGCGGTGCGCCGCACGGCCGTCGGCGATCCGGTGTTCACGCCGGGCCTCGCCGGACTGGTCCTCGGCGAGTACCGCCGTCTCGCCTCCGAACCCGCGCCCGCCCCGGACACCGGCCAGCCGGGCGCCCCGCAGCTCACCGACCGGGAGACCGAGGTGCTGCGCCTGGTCGCCAAGGGCCTGAGCTACAAGCAGATCGCCGAACGCCTGGTCATCTCCCACCGCACGGTCCAGAACCACGTCCAGAACACCCTCGGCAAGCTCCAGCTGCACAACAGGGTGGAGCTCGTCCGGTACGCCATAGAGCGCGGACTCGACGACGAGTGAGAGTGCCACGAGAGCTTGACGTCCCGTAAACCAACCGCCCGCTGATTCACCGGAATTGCCCTTCCCGCCCATCCCTCTGTGACCTGGATCACCATTAGCGTGGGCGTCACCAGGCAACTGCGGCGAAGGGACATTTCCATGCGGGTCGGAGTACTGACCGGAGGCGGCGACTGCCCCGGACTCAACGCCGTCATCCGGGGCATCGTCCGCAAGGGCGTGCAGGAGTACGGCTACGACTTCGTCGGCTACCGGGACGGCTGGCGCGGACCCCTCGAAGGCGACACCGTCCGCCTCGACATCCCCGCGGTGCGCGGCATCCTGCCCCGCGGCGGCACCATCCTCGGCTCCTCGCGCACGAATCCGCTCAAGCAGGAGAACGGCATCCGGCGGATCAAGGAGAACCTCGCCAAGCAGGAGGTCGAGGCGCTCATCGCGATCGGCGGCGAGGACACCCTGGGCGTGGCCGCGCGCCTCACCGACGAGTACGGCGTCCCCGTCGTCGGCGTACCGAAGACGATCGACAACGACCTGTCCGCCACCGACTACACCTTCGGCTTCGACACCGCGGTCGGCATCGCCACCGAGGCCATCGACCGTCTGCACACCACCGCCGAGTCCCACATGCGCGTCCTGGTCTGCGAGGTGATGGGCCGGCATGCCGGCTGGATCGCCCTGCACTCCGGCCTCGCGGGCGGCGCCAACGTCATCCTCATCCCCGAGCAGCGCTTCGACCTCGAACAGGTCTGCGCCTGGATCACCTCCCGTTTCAAGGCCTCGTACGCCCCCATCGTGGTCGTCGCCGAGGGCGCCATGCCCAAGGACGGCGACGTGGTCCTCAAGGACGAGTCGCTGGACTCCTTCGGGCATGTCCGCCTGTCCGGGGTCGGTGAATGGCTCGCCAAGGAGATCGAGAAGCGCACCGGCAAGGAGGCCCGCACGACCGTCCTCGGTCACATCCAGCGCGGCGGCACCCCGAGCGCCTTCGACCGCTGGCTCGCCACCCGCTTCGGCCTGCACGCCATCGAAGCCGTCCACGAGGGCGACTTCGGCAAGATGGTCGCCCTGCGCGGCACCGACATCGTCCGCGTCCCGATCGCGGAGGCGACGGCGAAGCTGAAGACGGTGGACCCGAAGCTGTATGAAGAAGTCGGGGTCTTCTTCGGCTGACGCGAACAGGCGCTACACGGTCGTGTTCCGCAGCTGGCCGATCAGCTCCCGCACGACCGTGGCGCCGTCCAGCGTCAGTACCGACTCAGGGTGGAACTGCACGCCGGCGAACCCGGGCCCGCGTACGGCATGCACCTCACCGTTGTCGGCCCGGCTCAACTCGACGCCGTGCGCGGCGAGTTCGGTGAGCGCCTCGTCGTCGCAGCGCGCCACGAAGCTGTTGTAGAAGCCGACGGTCTCCGTCCGCCCGAACAGCTCGATCGTCGTCTGCGCCCCCTGGTACGGCACTTCCTTCCGTACGATCTCCAGCCCCAGCTCGGCCGCGATCAGCTCGTGCCCGAGGCAGACACCGAGCACACCGTGCCGGTTCTCCCGGACCACCTCGGCGGTCAGCTCCCGCAGGAACCGCATCTTGGGGTCGTCCAGGTCGGACGGGTCACCGGGGCCGGGACCCAGCACCACCGGCCCCTCGTGTGCGAGCACCGCCTGACGCAGCCCGGGTTCGTCGTAGCGCCGGACGGTCACCTCCAGGCCGCTCGACCGCAGGACGTGCGCGAGCATCGCGGTGAAGGTGTCCTCCCCGTCGACGACCAGGGCGTGTCCGGTGAGCTCCGCGGACCGCTCCTGCATCCGCAGCCAGAAGGGGGCCAGCGAGGCCCGGCGGCCGTCGAGCGCGGCACGCACGCGTGGGTCGTCGGCGAGCCGTACGCGCGCGTGCTCCTCGCGCGGCCGTGCCGGACGTACGCCCAGGGCCGCCAGCACGCCGGCTGCCTTCGCATGTGTCTCGGCGACCTCGCTCGCCGGGTCCGAGCCGCGCACGAGGGTGGCGCCGACCGGCACCCGCAGCCGCCCGTCCGCGTCGATGTCGGCGGTGCGGATGAGGATGGGGGAGTCGAGGGTCTGGGCGCCGCCGGAGTCCCGGCCGAGCAGCGCGAGGGCACCGGCGTAGTAGCCGCGCCCGCCGACCTCGTGCCGCTCGATGACCCGGCAGGCGTTCTGCACCGGAGAGCCGGTGACGGTGGCCGCGAACATGGTCTCCTTCAGCACCTCGCGCACGTCCAGCGAGGACTTCCCGCGCAACTCGTACTCGGTGTGCGCGAGATGGGCCATCTCCTTCAGCCGCGGGCCGACGACGACCCCGCCCATGTCGCCGACGGTGCACATCATCTTGAGCTCCTCGTCGACGACCATCGACAGCTCCTCGATCTCCTTGCCGTCGGCGAGGAAGTCCAGCAGGTGCTCGGGGGTGGGGCCCTCGGCGGGATATCGGTACGTCCCGCTGATCGGGTTCATCACGACGGTGCCGCCGGACATCCGCACATGCACCTCGGGACTGGCCCCGACCAGCGTCCGGTCGCCGGTGTGCACGACGAACGTCCAGTACGCGCCCCGCTCGCCCTCCAGCAGCCGCCGGAAGAGCGCGAGCGCGTCCGTGCGGGAGAACCCCGGGATCCCACCCTCGTACGTCCGCCGGATCACGAAGTTGGCGCCCTCGCCCTGCCCGATCTCCTCCCGCAGCACCCGCCCGACGATCTCGCCGTACTCCTCGTCGTCGACGTCGAAGCCGCCGCCCGACACGTTCACGTCGTGCGCCGGGAGCTGGGCGAGGGCATCGGCGAGCGGGATCTCGTACGACTCCTCGGGGGTGAGGAAGGTCAGCGGTGTCCCGTCGTCGCGGACGTCGAAGCCGCGTTCGCGGATCTGGCGGAAGGGGACGAGCGCGAGGCCCTCGTCGGGGAGGTCGGCCAGCCGGTCGTACGAGGTGACCGGCCCGAGGAACAGCTCGACCGTCTGCTCGTCGTGGCCGGGCGTGCGACGGCGGAGCAGGGCGAAGGGTCGGGGGTCGTGCAGGAGCCGTACGAGATCCATGGGTCCTCTTCCGTCGATGTCGAGCGCTGGAGGGCGCTGTCGAGCGATGTCGATGTCGGTGAGGAACGACCCCGGAAACGCCGAAGGCCGCCCCTCGGGCGGCCTTCGCGAAGTCTTGCGTACGCGCAGTCAGTGGGCCGCCGGATGAGCGGTCCACCACCAGTTCTGGGTCGAAAGCGCGAACATGCGGTGCACCCTACCGCACCACCCCGCTGTCCGGAGCGTGATCCCGCCGTCTCACCAGTCGAGCGGAGGGAAAACCAGTCGACACGACCCCGTAATGTTTACGGGGTGACCGTGAACGCTAAGACCAGCGCGAGCGCTGGCAACACCTGGCGAGATCTGCCCGCGGCGCAGCAGCCCGAGTACCCCGACACCGAGGCTCTGCGCGCAGTCGTTGCGGACCTCGAGTCGTATCCGCCGCTCGTCTTCGCGGGCGAGTGCGACCAGCTGCGCGCCCGGATGGCGGCCGTCGCCAAGGGAGAGGCGTTCCTCCTCCAGGGCGGCGACTGCGCCGAGGCCTTCGACGCGGTGTCCGCCGACCACATCCGCAACAAGCTCAAGACGCTGCTGCAGATGGGCGCCGTGCTGACGTACGCCGCCTCGGTGCCGGTGGTGAAGGTCGGCCGGATCGCCGGTCAGTACTCCAAGCCGCGCTCCAAGCCGACCGAGACCCGCGACGGCGTGACGCTGCCGACCTACCGCGGTGACTCCGTCAACGGCTTCGACTTCACCGAGGCCGCCCGGATCCCGGACCCGGAGCGGCTGAAGCGGATGTACCACGCGTCCGCGTCCACGCTGAACCTGGTGCGCGCCTTCACCACGGGCGGTTACGCCGACCTGCGCCAGGTGCACGCCTGGAACCAGGACTTCGTGAAGTCGTCCCCGTCCGGCCAGCGCTACGAGCAGCTGGCCCGGGAGATCGACAACGCGCTGAACTTCATGCGGGCCTGCGGCACCGACCCGGAGGAGTTCAAGACCGTCGAGTTCTACTCCTCGCACGAGGCGCTGCTGCTGGACTACGAGTCCGCGCTCACCCGCGTCGACTCCCGCACCGGTCAGCTGTACGACGTCTCCGCGCACATGGTGTGGATCGGCGAGCGCACCCGGCAGCTGGACGGCGCCCACATCGAGTTCGCCTCGAAGATCCGCAACCCGATCGGCATCAAGCTCGGCCCGACCACCACGGCCGAGGAGGCGCTGCAGTACATCGACCGCCTCGACCCGGACCGCGAGCCGGGCCGGCTGACCTTCATCGTCCGCATGGGCGCGGACAAGATCCGCGACAAGCTCCCCGAGCTGGTCGAGAAGGTCACCGCCTCCGGCGCCACCGTGGCCTGGGTGACCGACCCGATGCACGGCAACACCTTCGAGGCCGCCTCCGGTCACAAGACCCGCCGCTTCGACGACGTGCTGGACGAGGTCAAGGGCTTCTTCGAGGTCCACAAGGGCCTGGGCACCCACCCGGGCGGCATCCACGTCGAGCTCACCGGTGACGATGTCACCGAGTGCGTGGGTGGCGGCGACGAGATCTTCGTCGACGACCTGCACCAGCGCTACGAGACGGCCTGCGACCCGCGTCTGAACCGCAGCCAGTCCCTCGACCTGGCGTTCCTCGTCGCGGAGATGTACCGGGACCAGTAACGGCCGGTCAGAGCGATGGGGCGCGGATCACATACGATCCGCGCCCCTCTGCACTTTTGCGGAATCCAAGCGCCGGGTAAGGTTAGGTTAGCCTCACCGATCAATCGGGACGGCACCACTTCGATCCCGGCGGGAGGTGAACCGCGTGTTCGTCTGCAGTTGCTTCGGCATCACAGAACAGCAGGTCAAGAAGCACGCGGAGGACGGTGCCTGCACCCCGCGCCAGATAGCGTCGGCCTGCAAGGCGGGCACGGACTGCGGGTCGTGCGTACGCCGTATCCAGGCGCTGCTGGGCAGGGATGCGTGCCCGCGACGGGACCTCGCCGATCGGGGCAAGCCGGTGCTGTCCGAGGTCGCTGACCTCGAGGAAGCCGCCTGACTCGCCGGCAGCTGCGGGCTCAGCTCTCCGGCTGCTCGATCAGCTGCGCGATGTAGAGCGCCTCGCCGAGCTTCTCGACCAGTTCCAGCTGGGTGTCGAGGTAGTCGATGTGGTGCTCCTCGTCCGCGAGGATCGACTCGAAGATGTTCGCGGACGTGACGTCGCCCTTCGCGCGCATGACGTCGATGCCACGCCTGAGCCGGTCGATCGCCTCGACCTCGACCTGCCGGTCCGCCTCGAACATCTCCTTGACGGTCTGTCCCACGCGCACGTGGAAGAGGCGCTGGTAGTTCGGCAGCCCCTCCAGGAAGAGGATCCGGTCGGTGAGCACCTCCGCGTGCTTCATCTCGTCGAACGACTCGTGCCGCGTGTACTTGGCGAGCTTCGTCCAGCCGAAGTTCTCCTGCATCTTCGCATGCAGAAAGTACTGGTTGATCGCGGTCAGCTCGCCGGTGAGCTGCTCGTTGAGGAATTCGATGACCTCGGGGTCGCCCTGCATCGCAGAGGCTCCTTCCAAGCGGGGGGAACTGGCAGGTTGCGCCGCATGATTGCACCGGCGGCGAAGATCGTCCAGTAAGTCTTCGCTTAGTAAGTAAGTGCATGCTTAGTGCTAATTGCCCCGGTTTGGCGGGGGCGGTCAAGTGCACCGTCCGAGGTCTGTCAGGATGGAGTCATGGGTCAGCCGGTGGAGCGTGAGTCGGGAGAACGCGATTCAGGAGGAGCAGCACAGTCCGAGCTTCCGCCGGGACAGCGCCTACAGCGCGGCTGGCCGGTCACGCACTACGGGCCCGTTCCCAAGTTCCGCCCGGAGCGCTGGGAGTTCAGGGTCTTCGGTGCCACCGCGGACGGTGAGAAGCACTGCTGGACCCACGAGGAGTTCACGGCTCTGCCGTACGCCACCGTCGTCGCCGACCTGCACTGCGTCACGAAGTTCAGCATGCTCGGCGCCGAATGGGGCGGCATCCCGGCTCGTACGATCCTTGAGATCGCGCCCCCCGCGCCCACCGTCACCCATGTGATGGTGTGGGCCGAGTACGGATTCAGTTCGAACCTCCGCCTGGCGGATTTCGCCTCCGAGCGGACCCTCTTCGCCACCCACAAGGACGGCGAACTGCTGACGGCGGAACACGGCTTCCCGCTCCGCCTCGTCGTGCCCCATCTGTACGCCTGGAAGGGCCCCAAGTGGGTGCGTGGCGTGGAGTACATGACCGCCGACCGCCGGGGCTTCTGGGAGGAGCGCGGCTATCACAACATCGGCGACCCGTGGAAGGAGCAGCGCTACTCCTACCAGGAGGAGCCCGGGGAGGGCCCCGAGCTCTGACTCCCGGCGTCTTTCGCATGGGTCAGTGGTACTGGTGCACCACCGCGTGGCCCTTGCCGCGGCCGATCATCCACTTGTTGACGGGCGTCGTCACGAAGAAGGCGAGCGCGAGCGAGATCGCGAGTGAGCCCCAGAAGAGCAGGTCGGAGAGTTGGGCGTCCATGGCATCCGGCCACAGCACGATCACGCCGTTGTCGATCAGCTCCATCACCGCGATGGACAGGGTGTCCGCGGCCAGCGCCACCCGGAAGGCCGTACGGAAGTCGACGCCGGCCCGCAGCACCCCGCGCAGCGTGAGCGAGTAGCCGAAGAAGAAGGCCAGGACGATGGCGAGGATCGTCGTCGGGACATTGCCCCAGCCGAACGCCGTGCCGATCACCATGCCGAGCACCTCGCCGATGGCGCAGCCGGTGAGGCAGTGGAGGGTGGCCTGCGCGGCCATGCTCCAGGTGGCGGCCGCCGGGTGGTGGTGTACGTGTGCGTGTGCGTGTGCGTGTGCCTCGTGCGTGTGCGCCTCGTGCTGCATGACTGCCCCCAATGTCAGGTAACGGTTCCCGCACCGAGCAGGAACCGCATACCCCCCAGGGGTATTCCGAGCGGGTCAGGAATCGCGCAGTTTCTTCAGCCGCTCCACGTCGGCCGCATGCCCTTCCTTGCCGCCGGGCGTCTCGATGATCAGCGGTACGCCCTCGGTGGCGGGGTGGGTCATCAGCGCCCGGAACGGGTCCTCGCCGATGTGACCGGCGCCGATGTTCTCGTGCCGGTCCTTGTGCGCGCCGACCACGTCCTTGGAGTCGTTGGCGTGGATCAGCTTCAGCCGGCCCTCACCGACCGTGTCCACGAGCAGATCGAGGGTCTGGTGCATACCGCTCGGGCCGGTCAGGTCGTGACCGGCCGCGAAGATGTGGCAGGTGTCCAGGCAGACGCCCAGCTTCGGATGGGCGTCCAGCGCCTCGAAGTACGGCCCGAAGTCCCAGGTCCGCGAGCAGAGCGAGGCACCCTGCCCGGCCGTCGACTCCAGCAGCAGGAACGGATCGTCGTCGTGGGTGAGCTCGTCCAGGAGCGGAAGCAGATGCTCCCGCACCTGCTTCAGGGCCACGGACCGGTCCCGGCCGCCCGTCGCGCTGCCCGTGTGCACGACCACGCCGAGCGCCCCGATCTCCCGCCCGCGCCGCAGCGAGTGCCGCAGCGACTCCACCGACTTCTCCACGGTCGCCTCGGTGTGCGAGCCGAAGTTGATCAGGTACGGGGCGTGGACGTACGCCGGGATCGACTCCGCCGCGCACACCTCGCGGAACTCCTCGTCCTGCCGCGGATTGCCGGCGGGCGTGGCCCAGCCGCGCGGGTTGGCGACGAAGACCTGCACGGTCTCGGCCTTCAGATCGTGGGCGTAGGACAGGCCGACGGAGTGGAGGCCACCGGCCACGGGCACATGGCCGCCGACGGGGTTGCGGGACTGCTGACTCTTCACCCGTTCAGGGTGTCATGCACCGCGACCTGCTCCGTCACCGGATCTTGATGGTGATCGTCGACCCCTTGGGTGCCGTCTGGCCGCCCTTCACGGACTGGTTCTTGACGGTGTCGCCGAACAGACCGAGCAGACCGCGGTCCTCGTCGACCTTGAAGCCGGCGCCCTCCAGAGCCTTGTGCGCGTCGTCCACGCTGTCGCCGGTGACGTCCGGGACCTCGACCATCTCCGGGCCCTTGGACAGCGTCAGCGTCACCGTGTCGCCGTCGGCGGCCCGGCTGTCGCCCGCGGGCGTCTGCGCCGCGACCTGGCCCTTGTCGTACTCGGAGTTGAGCCGCTCGGAGGCGACCTTCACCGTCAGGCCGGCGTCCTCCAGGTCGGCCTTCGCGTCCGCCAGGTCCTCACCCGTGACGTCCGGGACGTCCACCGGGCTGCCCTTGCTGACGACCAGAGCGATCGCCGAACCCGCGTGCCGCTTGGTGCCCGCCTCGGGGGTCGTGGAGATCACGGAGCCCTTGGGGACGTCGTTGCTGAACTCCCGGGTGATCATGCCCGGTTCGAGCCCGCTCTTCTTCAGCCGGGCCCTCGCCTCGCCCAGCGGCCGTGCCGACACGTCGGGCACCTGCACGGTCTCCGGCCCGTCGGAGATGGTCAGCGCCACCGACCCGTTGTCGCGGATGCGGGAGCCGGGCGCGGGGTCCGAGGTGATGACCGTGCCCCGCTGCACCGTGTCGCTGTACGCGTGCTTGACCGCGCCGAGGTCGAGGCCCGCCTTCTGCAGTTGCTGGGTGGCCTGCGTCTGGGTCTTCGCCAGCACCGGCGGGACCTTGGTGAACTGGCCCGAGTTGATGTACCACACGCCCGTGCCGACCCCGAGGATCAGCAGTACGGCGACGAGGATCGCGAGGGGACCGCGCCGGGAGCGCGCGCCACGGCGCCGGGGCGGCAGCGGCGGGGGCGTCTCCAGCCGGCTGGTGCGGTGCAGGGCGGCCTCGTCCTCGTTCACCGGCAGCGGCCGGGGCACCGTCAGCGCGCGCGGGATCACGCTCGTACGGTCCTCGGAGATGCTCCGGTGGCCGGAGGCGAAGGCCTGCGGCGGAACCGTGTCCAGCTGGTCCGCGCTGAGCGCGGCGCGCACCTCGCGGGCCTGCGCGAGCAGCGCCACCGCGTCCTGCGGGCGGAGGTCGGGGGTGCGTGCGGTCGCCGAGGCGACCAGCTCGTCCAGCCGGTATGCCAGCCCCGGCACCGCGGCCGACGGCGGCGGGACATCCTCGTGGATGTGCTTGTAGAGGACGGTCGCCGGGGAGTCCCCGCCGTGCGGCCGGTCGCCGGTCAGCATCTCGTACAGGACGACACCGCACGCGTACACGTCGACCCGGGGGTCGGCCGTGCCGTGTTCTATCTGCTCGGGAGCGAGGTAGGAGACCGTGCCGAGGACCGTGCCGGTGGTGTTGGTGACCGTGTCCACGGACCGCACCAGCCCGAAGTCGGCGACCTTGACCCGGCCGTCGTCCCCTATCAGCACGTTCTCCGGCTTCATGTCCCGGTGCACGAACCCGGCGCGGTGCGCGGCGCCCAGCGCGGCGAGCACCGGCTCCAGGATGTCCAGGGCGGCGCGCGGCTGCAGCGCCCCGCGCTCGCGCAGTACGTCACGCAGGGTGCAACCGGCGACGTACTCCATGGCGAGATAGACGTACGACCCGTCGGTGCCCTGGTCGAAGACCTGCACCACGTTCGGGTGCGCGAGCCTTGCGACCGACTTCGCCTCGCGGATGAACCGGTCGACGAAGGTGCCGTCGGCCGCGAGCGTCGGGTGCATCACCTTGAGCGCGAGCACGCGGTCGAGGCGGGTGTCCAGGGCCCGGTAGACCGTGGCCATCCCGCCGACCGCGATCCGCGCGTCCACGCGATAGCGCCCGTCGAGCACCTGCCCGACCAGAGGGTCCTGAAGGGTCGTATCCACGCAGGTGAGTGTACGAGCCGCGACTGACAGGGCTGCCGGTTCGGTTGAGATCGGAGCGGGACTGCAGCCGAGCTGTGACGGACGTCGCACCGACTTCCGGATCTCGTCGAACGCGCGTTCAGTCAGAAGGCGGGACGTTCGGGATCGAGATGCGCGCGCCCCTGGTGGGGCGAGGACGCCTCCGCGAAGTGGCGGCGCGGAATGCGACCCGCCCGGTGCGCCAGCCTGCCCGCCTCCACCGCGTGCTTCATGGCCTCGGCCATCAGCTGCGGCTCCTGCGCCCGCGTCACCGCCGAGGCGAGCATCACACCCGCGCACCCCAGCTCCATCGCCAGCGCCGCGTCCGAGGCCGTACCGGCGCCCGCGTCCAGGATCACCGGCACGCGTGCGTGCTCGGTGATCAGCTGGAAGTTGTGCGGGTTGCGGATGCCGAGCCCGGAGCCGATGGGCGAGCCGAGCGGCATGATCGCCGCGCAGCCGACGTCCTCCAGCTTCCGGGCGAGCACCGGGTCGTCGTTGGTGTACGGCAGCACGGTGAAACCGTCGTCGACCAGGGTCTCGGCGGCATCGAGCAGCTCGATCGGGTCGGGCAGCAGGGTGCGCTCGTCGGCGATCACTTCAAGTTTGATCAGCTCGGTGCCGAGCGCTTCGCGCGCGAGGCGGGCGGTGAGGACCGCCTCGCCGGCGGTGAAGCAGCCCGCCGTGTTCGGCAGCACCTGGATGCCGAGCTTCTCCAGGACGGACAGCACCGACCCGTGCACCGAGGGGTCCACGCGCCGCATCGCGACCGTCGTCAGCTCCGTTCCGGACGCCACCAGCGCCCGCTCCAGCACATCGAGGCTGGGGGCACCTCCGGTGCCCATGATCAGGCGGGACGTGAAGGACGTACCGCCGATGACAAAGGGGTCGTCGGCCATGGGTCAGTCAGCCTCCTTGGACGGCGGTGAGGACCTCGACGCGGTCCCCCTCACGGAGGGACGTCGACGGCCACTGCGCGCGCGGGACGACGGTTTCGTTCAGGGCGGCGGCCACTCCGGAGGGAGCCGGGGCCAGCGCGCGTACGACGGTGTCGAGAGCCGTGCCGGAAGCGAACTCCCTGGGCTCTCCGTTGACGGAGATGTTCATGCGGGCTGCTCCAGGAGCGCGAAACGCTTGGGGGTGAACGGGCGGGCTTCGTCCGGGAGTTCACCGGTGGCCAGCGCGTGCGCCATGGCGTCGCCGGTGACCGGGGTGAGCAGCACGCCGTTGCGGTAGTGGCCGGTGGCCAGCAGCAGTCCGGGGAGGTGTGTCGGGCCGAGCAGCGGCGCATTGTCCGGGGAGCCGGGGCGCAGTCCCGCCCGCGTCTCCGTCAGCGGCAGCTCGGTGATCCCGGGGACCAGCTCGTGCGCGTCGCGCAGCAGCTCGTACACCCCGCCCGCGGTGACCGTCGTGTCCCAGCCCAGCTCCTCGCTGGTCGCGCCGATCACCAGCTCGCCGCTCTCGCGGGGCACCAGGTAGACGTGGCTGCCGCGGACGACGGCGCGCACCGTGCGGCTCAGGAACGGCGCGTACCGCTTCGGCACGGTCAGCCGCAGCACCTGCCCCTTCACGGGGCGTACGGGCGGCAGCACGTCGTCGGGGACGCCCGGCAGGCGGCCGCTGAGGCTGCCGGCGGCCAGGACCAGCTGACCCGCGCCCAGCTCGGCGCCGTCGGTCGTGGTGACGCCGCAGGCCCGGTCCCGTACGACATGGAACCGCTCGGCCCACGCCCGGTGGAACACGACTCCGGCCCGCTCGCACGCGGCCACCAGCGCGCGTGCCAGCCGCCGCGGGTCGATCTGGTGGTCGCCGTCCACCCGGAGGCCGCCGCGCACACCCGGTGCGAGCATCGGCTCCAGGCGCCGGCACTCGCGCCCCGACAGCCACTCCGACTCCAGGCCCGACTCCCGCTGCAGGGCATGCAGTTCGCGCAGATGGGCGCGGTCGTCGGCGTCCAGGGCGACGGCGAGCGTGCCGCACTGGCGGTAGCCGAGGTCATGACCGGTGAGCTCGGAGAGCTCGGCCGCGAAGTCCGGGTAGCGGCGGGCCGAGGCGAGGTTCAGGCCGAGCAGGGTCTGCTCGCCGTAGTGCAGCTCCGTGACCGCGGCCAGCATGCCGGCGGCCACCTGGGCGGCCCCGCCGCCCGGCTCGGGGTCCACGACGGCCGTGGCGAAGCCGCGCTGCGCAGCCCGCCAGGCCGTGACCAGGCCGATGATTCCGCCCCCGATGACGAGGACGTCTGACGTACGTGACGACATGGGCGTCCAGCCCCTCCCTTCGCCGGCATGACCCGGATCAGGTTCGTACGGTCGGAGGCCGCCAGCCTCCCTCTCAGCCCGGTGCGTCCGGGCTCCCGCGAGTGCTTGTACGTTGGCCACCCTAGCTGGACCCGCCGCGCCTCTGTAAGGGAGCCTTCCGTCATGCCCCGCTCGCTGGACGGCCTCGTCCTCGCCCCCGTCGCCGACCAAGCCGCAGGTCAGGTGGGTACCCGGACCCGGTTCAGGTACCACCAGCAGGGCGCCGAGATCTGGGCCGAGTACGCGGGCGGCGACGTCGTGCGCGGGCATCTGGTGGGTACTCGGTCAGGTGACCGACTGGACTTCCGGTACGTCCAGCTGGGGCACGACGGGACGACGTCCTCGGGGCACTGCGTCTCGGCCGTCGTGGAGCTGCCGGACGGGCGGGTGCGGCTGGAGGAGACCTGGGAGTGGGAGTCGCGGTCCGGCAGCGGAACGAGCGTTGTGGAGCAGGTCACTGAGCACGACTCCTGACTGACGAATAGTCAGTTGTCTATGGTGATCAGGTGAGTGAGCAGACGCGGGAAGTGAGCACGTCACCGGCGCGGCGCGTGGTCGTCGTCGGCGCGGGCATGGCCGGTGTCCAGACCGCGGTCGCCCTGCGCGAACAGGGCTTCACCGGCACCGTGACGGTGATCGGCGCCGAGCCGCATCAGCCGTACGACCGGCCGCCGCTGTCCAAGGCCGTCCTGCTCGGCAAGTCCGAGGGCTCCGCCTTCGACGTCGACTTCGAGGCGCTCGGCATCGAACTGCGGCTGGGGTGCGAGGTCCTCGGCGTGCGCCCTGCCGAGCACGAGCTGGACACCGAGGCCGGGCCCGTGCCGTACGACGTCCTGGTCCTCGCCACCGGCGCCGAACCGATCACGCTGCCGGGCACCGAGGGCGTGCCCGGCGTGCATCTGCTGCGCACCCTGGACGACGCCGAGCGGCTGCGGCCCGTGCTGGCCAGGCAGCACGACATCGTGGTCGTCGGCGCGGGCTGGATCGGCGCGGAGTTCGCCACGGCCGCGCGCGAGGCGGGCTGCGCGGTGACCGTCGTCGAGGCCGCGGACCGTCCCCTCGCGGGCGCGCTGCCCGCCGAGGTGGCCGCACCGATGGCCGCCTGGTACGCCGACGCGGGAGCCGAACTGCGTACGCACGCGCGCGTGGCGCACATCGAGCCCGGCGCGGTCGTCCTCGACGACGGCTCCCGGCTGCCCGCAGGCGCGGTCGTGGTCGGCATCGGCGCGCGCCCCGCAACGGCCTGGCTGGCCGGCGCCGGCATCGAGCTCGGCGCACACCGGGAGGTCGTCGCCGACGCTCAGCTGCGCACCTCGGCACCGGACGTCTACGCAGTCGGCGACTGCGCCTCCTTCCCTTCGGGACGGTACGGCGAGCGCCTGCTGGTCCACCACTGGGACAACGCCCTCCAGGGGCCGCGCACGGTGGCCGCGAACATCATCGGCGAGACCACCGGTGAGCCCCCCGCCGTGTACGACCCGGTCCCGTACTTCTGGTCCGAGCAGTTCGGCCGCTTCGTCCAGTACGCCGGCCATCACACCGCCGCCGACACGACCCTGTGGCGCGGCGACCCCGTTGGCCCCGCCTGGTCCGTCTGCTGGCTGCGCGAGAGCCGCCTGGTCGCCCTGCTGGCGGTCGGCAGGCCGCGGGACCTGGCGCAGGGCAGACGGCTGATCGAGGCGGGCATCCCGATGGACCCGGAGCTGCTGGCGGACCCGGCGCGTCCCATGAAGACGGCCACGGCGTAGTACGCAGGACGGCGGCCACGACGGGGGGCGAATCCCCAGGTCGGACGGTTCTGGCTTCCGACTGTCAGTGCGGGATGGCAGGCTTTGTTCCGTGACCGAGATTGACGCAAAGATCGATGCTCTCGTCCCCGCCTGGCTCACCCTCCCCGACATCGCAGAGATGCTCGATGTCGAGGTGACGCGTGTGCGGCAGCTGGTCAAGGAGGGCCAGCTCATCGCCGTACGCCGAGGTGAGAACCGCGCACTGCACGTCCCCGCCGCATTCATCGACGAGGCCGAGCAGAAGGTCGTCAAGGGCCTGACCGGGACCTTGACGCTCCTGAGGGACGACGGCTTCACCGACGAAGAGATGATCGAGTGGCTCTTCACCCCCGACGACAGCCTGCCCGGCACCCCCGCGCAGGCACTGAGCGAGAATCGCGGTACGGAGGTGAAGCGCCGGGCTCAGGCGCTCGCCGTCTGATCCGAACAGGCTGAACCGAACACCGTCCGGCGTACGGGCCGAGGTCCGCGCAGACAGGGCCGCGGCCGTGGTTCACTGCGGCCCGCAGAACCCACGGCCACGGCCGGCCCGTAGCCCGTACGCCGCCGACCAGGAACGACACCCACGGGGGACCTTCGTATGCCCGACACCGCCACCACCGCACGCGCCGAGCTCGCCGACGCCCGCGTCTACCTCTGCACGGACGCCCGCAGGCGCCAGGGCGATCTGCCGGAGTTCCTGGACGCCGTCCTGGCCGGCGGGGTCGACATCGTGCAGTTGCGCGACAAGGGCATGGAGGCCGCCGAGGAGCTGGAGCACCTGAAGGTCTTCGCCGACGCCTGCGCCCGCCACGGCAGGCTCCTCGCCGTCAACGACCGCGCGGACGTCGCACACGCCGCCGGCGCCGACGTGCTCCACCTCGGCCAGGGCGACCTTCCGGTGCCCGCGGCCCGCGCGGTCCTCGGTGGGGATGTCCTCGTGGGCCGCTCCACCCATGCCGAGTCCGAGGCCGCCGCGGCTGCCGCCCAGGAGGGCGTCGACTACTTCTGCACGGGCCCCTGCTGGCCGACCCCCACCAAGCCCGGTCGCCACGCCCCGGGCCTCGACCTGGTCCGGTACGCGGCCTCCCTGAGCACCGAGCGCCCCTGGTTCGCCATCGGCGGCATCGACCTCGGCAACCTCGACGAGGTGCTCGAAGCCGGCGCCCGCCGGGTCGTGGTGGTCCGCGCGATCACGGAGGCCGACGACCCGGGCGCGGCGGCGCAGGAGTTCGCGAAGCGGCTGCGGAGCGCGTAGCGCAGACCCGATCCGGGTCCGCCGTGGTGCAGGTCCGATCGGGGGCCTGCGTCCGACGGATTGTCCGATGGTCGTCAGGCGGATTGTCCGATGGAAATCCGACAGGTTGTCCGACGGGATGTGCGGCAGCTTGTCGGACGGAATGTCTGACGGGTTGTCCGAAAAATGTCCGCCGGGTTGTCCGATAGGTGGACAACAAATAGACAAATCGGGCAAATGTCCCCCATCCGGTTGGGGAGCCGCCTCCCCCTGGCTAACCTGCGGGTATGGCCCTCGGAACCGCATCCACCAGGACGGACCACGCACGCACGGTGCGTGACATGCTCGCGACCGGCAAGACGACGTTCTCGTTCGAGTTCTGGGCTCCGAAGACGGAGAAGGGTGAACGCAACCTCTGGAACGCGCTCCGCAGGGTCGAGGCGGTGGCCCCCAGCTTCGTCTCCGTGACGTACGGGGCGGGCGGCTCCACGCGCGCGGGCACGGTGAAGGCGACCGAGCAGATCGCCGCCGACACCACGCTCACCCCGGTCGCCCACCTCACCGCGGTCAACCACTCCGTCGCCGAGCTGCGCAACATCATCGGCCAGTACGCCGACGCCGGGATCCGCAACATGCTCGCCGTGCGCGGCGACCCGCCCGGCGACCCCATGGGCGACTGGGTGCCGCACCCGACGGGACTGACCTACGCCGCCGAGCTCGTCCAGCTCATCAAGGAGTCGGGCGACTTCTGCGTCGGCGTCGCGGCCTTCCCGGAGATGCACCCGCGCTCCGAGGACTGGGAGGCGGACGTCGCCCACTTCGTCGACAAGTGCCGGGCCGGCGCCGACTACGCCATCACACAGATGTTCTTCCAGCCGGAGTCCTATCTGCGGCTGCGTGACCGGGTCGACGCGGCCGGCTGCGACACCCCGGTCATCCCCGAGGTCATGCCGGTGACCAGCGTGAAGATGCTGGAGCGGTTGCCGCAGCTCAGCAACGCGGTCATCCCCTCCGCCCTGAAAGAGCGGATCCTCACAGCAAAAGACGATCCGACCGCTGTACGCTCCATTGGCATCGAATTCGCCACGGAGTTCTGCGCGCGGCTGCTGGCCGAGGGAGTGCCCGGACTGCACTTCATCACGCTCAACAACTCCACGGCGACGCTGGAAATCTACGAAAACCTGGGCCTGCACCACCCCCCGCAGGCCTAGACCGGCCGCACGGGTATACGACACACTGCGTAGCGGCGACTCGGAGAGGGGCGTACATGGGCTGGACGGTCCTCTACATCGCGTTCGGAATTGTCGCGCTGTGGCTGCTGGGCGAGGTGCTGCTGCAGTACAAGGCGCGCCTGCGCTGGCGGCTGCTCGCCTTCGCCGGATTCCTCGGCGTCGTGCTCGGGGTGCTGATCCCGTCGGTGATCGTCATCGGTCTGGGTGCCGCCGCGTTCGCGGTCGGCCAGACCTACGTGACGCTGTCGTTCCGCCGTGGCTTCGCGTCCGGCTGGGCGGTCAGCCGGACGGGCATCGCCGGCGTCGGCAAGCGCGGCCACGGCGAACCCGACCATCAGGACCCGACCCTGGAGGTCTCCGACCTCGAGCCGGGCGACGGCGGCCACGACGACCAGGGCGTCTACGACCGCGACAGCGTGTCCTACGGCAACGAGGACGACTACGACCGCGACGACGTCTTCACCCCCGCGCGGTCCGCCCAGCCCACGGCCGCCGAGACCACAGCGGTCTACGAGCCGCAGCCCCTGCCCGACGACACCGGCTCCTACGGCATATACAGCGACACCGCGTACGCCGCCGCCGACGCGTCCTACGCGAACACGGGGCAGTCCCAGGACCAGTACGCGACGGCCGCACAGGGCGCCGACCAGTCCTACGGGTACGACTACTCCGGCTACAACCAGCAGCAGTACGGCTACGACACCACAGGCCAGCAGCAGTACGCCGCCTACTCCGACCCGTACATCGGCACCCAGACCTACGGCGGCGGCTACGACGCCTACGGTCAGTACGGCCAGCAGGGCTACGGCCAGGACCAGTACGCCACCGGCACCTATGACGGCCAGACCCCGTCCGGCGGGGTGTGGGTCCCGCAGCAGCGCACCGACGAGGCCTACGGCGGCGAGCTCCCGCAGGAGCAGCCCTACCCCTACCAGGACAACGGCCATGGGCAGGGGCAAGGACAGGCTCAGGGGAACGGATACGACGAGCAGTACCGCTTCTGAACGCGCAGTACCGTTTCTGAAGGCCCGGTACCGCTTCTGTAGTCCCCTCGGACCGGGGCGCTCACTGGGAGCCCCGGAACTCCGGCCCCTCCACGATCAGACCGGCCACCAGCGCCCCCGACATGCCGGCGTGCGGCAGCCCTCCGCCGGGGTGCGACCAGCCTCCGGCGGTGAACAAGCCTGGTATGGCTGTGCGGTTGGACGGATGCAGGGTCCCCTCGGCGGACGCCAGCGAGGGCGGGGGGACGGCGCCACCCTCGGCCCCCGTCTCCCGCTCGGTGTGCACGGGGGTGCGAACTTCGCGCCACAGTGTCCGCTCCCGCAGCCCCGGCACCGCGCGCTCGGCGGCGGTGACCATCCGGTCCGCGAAGGCGTCGGCGGCCCCCGGCGCGGACCAGTCGTACCCCTTCCCGGACGGCACCGTGGCCGTCAGCACGACGGACTCGTGTTCCACGTCGGGGCGCAGGGCCGGGTCGGCCGGGCGGTCGATCCGCACCGTGGGCTGCACGGGCGTTGCCCCGGAACCGAACAGGGACAACTCGTCCGCCGCATCCGGTGAGTGCACCACCGTGCGGTGCACGGCATCCGGCTCCCGCGCGCCGCGCAGCGCGAGGCAGACCACCACCCGGCCGGGGTGCAGGCCTTCGGCGCGGGGCTCGACGTCCTCAGCCCCGTAGAGCTTCCGGCCCGGCACGAGGGCGGCCAGCCGCCAGGGGCCACCGCCGACGACCGTGTCCGCCTCCGCCACCGTGCCGTCGGCCAGTTCCACGCCCGCAGCGCGCCCGTCCTTCTCCAGCACCCCGGTGACCTCCGCGCCGAAGACGAACTCGACCTTCCGCGCCAGGCACCGCTCGTACACCGCCCGCGCCAACTCCCGTATGCCGCCTCGCACATACCAGGTGCCGAAGGCATGCTCCATGTACGGCAGCACGGCCGCGCTCGCCCGGGCGGTGCCCGGATCGACTCCGTATGCCAGGGCGTAGCCGTCCAGCAGCGCCGCGAGGCGTGGGTCGCGCAGCTCCCAGGCGCCTACCTCGGCGAGGGTGGTGGCGCGGCGGGTGCGCAGGAGCCGCTTGTGCGGGACCGCCGGGTAGGGCTCGCGGTCGGCCAGCACCGGCCAGTTGGGCCACAGGGGTTCCTCCAGCAGCGGCCGGCGGGTGCGGTCCCAGGCCTCGCGGGCCCGCACCAGGAAGTCGCCCCAGCGGCGGCCCGCGCCCGCCCCGAGCGCCTCGTCCAGAGCGGCGACCACTCCCGCGCGCGAGGCGTTCGGCAGCTCTACCGCGGTGCCGTCCGCGAAGACATGCCGCGAGGAAGGGTCGACCTGGACGAGTTCGACGCACTCCTCCAGCGGCTCCCTGCCGGTCTTGATGAACAGATCGCGCCAGACCGCGGGCAGGGTCAGCAGGCCGGGGCCGGTGTCGAAGCCGAACCCGTCCCGCTCGAAGCGGCGCACCGCTCCGCCGTACGTCTCCGCACGCTCGTACACCGCCACCCGGTGGCCCGCGACGGCCAGCCGGGCGGCGGCCGCCATCGCGCCCATCCCGGCGCCGATCACCGCAATCCGTCCCATGCCTGCGACTTTATCGACCACCACTGACAGTCACGGCACGGGCGGTCCCGCGGACAAAGCCCCAGACCCCCGGCCCGAGGGGAGTACGGATGCGGACGCGAACGTGACCAGTCGGGACCGGAGCGTTCTGCGCATGAGTGCGCAGGTCTGAGTATCCGTACCTAGTCAGTGAGATGAGTACGCGCGCGGATGGGGCCCGACCTGCGCGAACGAGAGAGTGGAGACACGGAAAGGGGCACGGCTCCGGCACCGGCGACACGGGGCGCCGGAACGGAGCCGCCCCGGATCCGCTCCTTCCGCCGGCCGAGGTCGGCGGGAGCGAGGCACGGGGGAACCCGGGGGACGACCGAAACGGGGGCCCAACAGGGAAACCGGGGGAGCACAACGGGGGAGCACGAGAAAGCGCCGGTTCGAGGTGGCCCGCGGGGGACGCGGCCACACCGGACCGGCGCTTTCGTATGCGATCAGCCGCCGCTGACGCGCCCTTGGAGCAGCCGGGACAGCGCCGCATGGACGTCGTCCAGGGAGCGCTCCGGCTGGAAGGACTGCCAGTCCAGGGCGGCCACCAGGACCATGCCGACCAGCGCGGACGCGGTCAGCGGCACATCGATCTCGGCGCTGAACTCGCCGGCCGCCACGCCCGCGCGCAGGACGTCCTCGACCACTGCCACCGCCTGCTGCCTGACCACCATCAGGGTCGACTGCCAGGCCCGGTTGGTGCGCCACAGCTCGGCCACGTACAGCTGCGTGAAGGCCGGATAGCGTTCGATGAAGACGAGACCGGCCCGGATCATGGCGTCCAGGGCGTCCACCTTGGTGCCGCCGTCCCTGGCCGTGCGCTCGGCGGCCTCCCGGAGCGAGGCGGCGAGAAGGCCGACCCCGTGCCGCAGCAGCTCCTCGAAGAGGACCGACTTGCTCGCGAAGTTGTAGTAGACCGTGCCCTTCGCGACCCCGGCCCGCTCGGCGATCTCGTCCACCGTGGTGGCGGAGAAGCCCTGCTCGGCTATGAGCGTGACGGCGGCCTCGTAGAGCTTCTGCCGGGTGGCCTCGCGGCGGGCGCTGCCGCCCGACGTGGTGCTGCTGCTTTCCATGGGCCTGATTGTCACAGGAGCCGTGCCCCGAGATGTCACCTCTGCGTTCACAGGCTCAGCTCCGGGTGCAGCCGGTCCAGGGTCCACACCTGCCGGCGGCGGGCCGACACGGCGGTCAGCGCGAGGGCGCCCACGGTGAACGCGACGAGCACCACGCACGCGTGCCACACCGGTCCCAGGCCGCCGCCCGTGATCAGCCTCCTCAGGGACTCCACGATGTAGCTCATCGGCAGGAAGGGGTGGATCGCGTTGAAGAAGCCGGGGCTGGTCTGCACCGGATACGTGCCGCCCGCTGAGGTCAACTGGAGCATCAGCAGGGCGAGGACGAGAATCCGGCCCGCCGCTCCGAAGCGCGCGTTCAGCCACTGCACGATCGCCCCGAAGCACGCCGTCACCAGGAACAGGAAGCCGATCGTTCCGGCCGCCCGGGTCATCTGCAGGCCGATCGCCCAGTGCAGGACCGCCATCAGGGACACCGTCTGCAGGACGCCGATCGCCACCACCGGGAGCCAGCCGGCCAGCGCGATGCGCCACGCGGGGGCGCCGGTGGCGAGCGCGCGCCGGTTCATCGGCGGGATCAGCATGTACGCCACCATCGCGCCCACCCACAGGGACAGCGGGATGAAGTACGGGGCGAACCCGGTGCCGTAGTTGGGCGCCTTGTGCAGGTCCTTGGAGACGAGTTTGACGGGATCGGCCATCACCTGGGTGCGCTGGTCGCGGTCCTGCTTGTCGTAGTCGGGGATCTTCCCGGCGCCGTCGTGCAGTCCGCCCGCGAGCTTCCCGGAGCCGTCGACGAGCTTGAACATGCCGCCGTTGAGGGTCTCGGCGCCGGTCTTCAGCTCGCCGACGCCCTCGTCGAGGTCTCCCGCGCCGCTCTTGGCCGTGCCGAGCCCCTGGTGCAGTTTCTGCGCGCCCGCGGCGACCTTCCCGGCGCCCTCGTTCAGCTTGTTGATCTTGGCGACGGCGTCGTCGAGGTCCTCGGCCAGGTGCGGCGCCCGGTCGGCGAGCGCCTGGGCCTGCGTCTGGAGGGTGGCCAGGTTGCCGTCGAGCTTCTTCAGGTCGCCGTGCTGGTCGGCGATCAGCGTGTTGAGGTCGTCGGCGATCGCCGCCACGTCGGCGGCCGCGTCCTTGGCCTTCTTCAGGTCGGAGCAGGCTGGATCCGGTAGTACGGCGTTCTCGCAACGCACCCGGTAGACGTCGGTCAGCGCGTCAGAGGCCGCATGCGCGCCCTTGGCGGCGGCCGGGGCCGTCCTCACCAGGGTGTCGAGGTTGTCGCGGATCGCCTTCGAGGAGTCGGCGACGAGCCGGGCCGTGTCCCCGATGGTCTTCTCGTTGCCCTTCAGGAACGGGCCCACTTTCTTGTCGATCCCGTTGACCTTGTCGGCGAGCGTCTGCGTGCCCGCCGCGACCTGCTTCGAGCCGTCCGCGAGGTCGCCCGCGCCCGTGTGAAGCTTCGTCAGGCCGTGGGACAGTCGGCCGCTGCCGTCCTTGGCGTCCTTCAGGCCGACGGCGAGCTCCTTGGAGCCCTTCTCGGCCTTCCCGATGCCGCCGCTCAGCTGGTCGGCGCCGTTCGCCGCCTTCACCGTCGCGCCGTGGATGTCGGAGAACGAGATGAAGATCTTGTCCAGGAAGGACCGTGAGGCCTTCATGGACGCGGCCTGGCGCACCTCGCTGAACACCGTCCGGGAGATCTGCCCGACGATGTAGTTGTTCGCGTCGTTCGTACGCACCTGGAGCGCGCCCGTCTCCGGGGAGGCGCCCGCACTGGACGCGATCCGCTCGCTGAAGTCGGCCGGCATGGTCAGCGACAGGTAGTACGTGCCGTCCTCCACGCCCGCGCGTGCGTCCTCGGCGCTCACCTCGTGCCAGTCGAAGGTGTCGCTGTCACGCAGCCCTTCGGTGATGGCGTCGCCCGCGGCGATCTTCTTCCCGTCGGCCGTGGCCCCCTTGTCGTCGTTGACGAGTGCCACGGGGATGCGGTCCAGACGGCCGTACGGGTCCCAGAACGACCACAGGTACAGCGCGCCGTACAGCAGCGGCAGCACCAGCAGCGCCACCAGGGCGGCACGCGGCAGCCTGCCCCGGCGGAAGCGCCTGAGCTCAAGGGCGGCCAGTTTCGGCGAGCGCATCGGCCTTCTCCTTCTCCGTCGTTGCTTTCTCCGTGGTGGCCTTCTCCGTGGTGGTTACGACGACGGTGTCCTCCGGGGCCTCGCTGCACACCGCCACGACGGTCGTCCCGGCCGCGGCGATCGACCTCAACAGCGCCCAGACCTCGGCCCGTTCGGCGTCCGAGAGCTTCAGGTCGGTGTCGTCGACGCCCAGCAGCCGGGGGCGGCCGAGCAGGGCGAGCGCGATGGACAGCCGCAGCGCCTCCAGCCGCTCCAGATCGCGTACGGCCGTCCGGGAGCCCTTGGGCAGGGCCTCCCGGTCCAGCCCGGCGGCGGCCAGCGCGGTGTCGATCCGCTGCCTGGCCTCGGCCGTGCGCTCCTTGCGCGGCCGCAGCAGCGCTCGCAGCGAGTCGCCGAACCGCCGCTGCAGCAGCGCCCGTTCGAGCAGATGCTCGCCCACGGTCAGGGCCGGCTCGAGGTCGGTGACCCCGGCGACATGTGCGAGGCCGCTGACCCGGCGCACGGCGGCCATCTGCTTGGGCAGCTTCCACTCGCCCACCTCGGCCGCTCCCGCGGTGGGTTTCATCCGTCCCGTGAGCGCGAGCAGCAGGCAGGTGCGGCCGGACCCGGACGGTCCCTCGATCGCGATCAGCGAGCCGGGTTCCGCGTCGAACGTGACGTCGTGGAACGCCCAGCCGCGCGGGCCCCTGACTCCGAGGCCGCGGGCCGTGACACCGATTCCGGGCACGGTTCCCCCCCATCCCCTGAAATTGAACTGACTGGTCAGTGCAAAAACTACTCCGAACCTTCGGTCGAAGCAAAAGCGCAGGTCGGAACGGATTGTCAGTGGCATACCGCACGATGGGCACATACGGCATCCCGTATCAGGGCATGCCGTCACGCAGACGACAGGAGGTTCGTCATGGCCAGCTATCACGCAGCAGCCGCCCGCCGGCGCCGCGCCACCGGCCCTGCCCCCTCACTGGCCGGCCCGGCGAGCGACGTCCACCCGGTGCTCCGCCGGACCACGGCGCCGCCCGCCGCCCTCGACCTGCTCGCCCAGGCCCGCGCCGGACTGGACGAGGCAGCCGTCCTCGAAACGCCCAACGAGCGCTATGCCACCGCCCACCTCGCCGCGCTGCGCACGGCCGCCGCCGTGCTCGCCGCGCGAGGCCGCCCCGAGCCCACCTCCCGACGCCGCGCCCGCATCAGGAGCGCCTGGGAAGTGCTCCCCGAAATCGCGCCCGAACTGACCGAGTGGAGCGCGCTGTTCGCCTCCGGGGCCCGGCGCCGCGCCCTGGCCGAGGCGGGCATCCGGGGCGCGGCCAGCCGCCGGGACGCCGACGACCTGATACGCGACGTGGCGATGTTCCTGCGCCTCGTCGAGCGGATGCTCGTCCTCCAGCCGGTCCTGCCGCAGCCACGCCAGGACGCCGACCATCCGCAGGCCGACGCGGACAGCGACCGCGGCTTCCCGGACACGGGCTGAGCGAGTCCGCCGTACGAGACGATCGGCGGGCGGGCCCGCGCGGTGACCAGGTGGGGCGGTGGAGGCAATAGGGTGGAAGGCGCCTGAAGCCTTCCCTCCGTGCCACGGCCGGGGAGGCACCCCGTTCGCTCCGCCGTGCAATGGGCGGTGCCGCGCCGAGGAGTCAACTGCCGTGTCGGACCCGAGCCGCCCCCGCGCCTCCCTCCGTACCGCCGTGGTCTGGGAGGTCCTCCAGGACGCCCTCGAACGCCGGGTGAAGGCCACCGGACGGGAGTCCCTGGACGTTCTCGACACCGGGGGCGGCAGCGGCAAGTTCGCGGTGCCCGTCGCCAGCCTCGGCCACCGAGTCACCGTCGTCGACCCCAGCCCCAACGCGCTGTTCGCGTTGGAGCGCCGAACCGCCGAAGCCGGCGTCGCCGACCGTGTGAAGGGCGTCCAGGGCGATGCCCACGGCCTCTTCGACGTGGTCGAGCGCGGCGGCTACGACGTGGTGCTGTGCCACGGCGTGCTGGAGTACGTCGACGACCCGGCCGAGGGCGTGCGCAACGCCGTGGACGCCCTGCGCTCCGAGGGTGTGCTCAGCGTGCTCGCCGCGGGCCTCGGCGGCGCCGTGCTGGCGCGCGCCCTCGCCGGCCACTTCAAGGAGGCGAGGCAGGCCCTCGCCGATCCGAACGGCCGCTGGGGCGCGGGCGACCCCGTGCCGCGTCGCTTCACCACCGAGCAGCTCACCGCGCTGGTCGAGGGCGCGGGTCTCAGGGTCGGCGCCGTGCACGGCGTACGGGTCTTCGCCGACCTCGTCCCGGGCGTCCTCGTGGACACCGAGCCCGGCGCCCTGGAGGCGCTGCTCAAGCTGGAGGAGGCGGCGGCCGAACTCCCCGCCTTCCACTCCGTGGCGACCCAGCTCCATGTGCTCGGCGAGACGCAGGGGGCCACCGAGGCCTGAGCCGCCTCCCGTGGTGCGCCGCTGATCAGGGACTTGGCCGCACATGGAGTACGCCACAGGCCCCCCGATCGGGCGTTCAGCGCCGTATGATCGAGGGAGACCGTCCGGCATGACGGGTCGGCCGCTGGGGAATGCAAGATTCAGCGAGCCGGGCCGTCCATGGCGGATTCCGGTTGGCCAATTGGCGCAGAGGGGCGGGTTTCACGGGGGCGATTCCCTGCCTATCCTGAAGGGACCCCCCGGGTCGCCCCGGCGACTGCACGATGAGGAGGACTCCGTGCCGCTCTCGGAGCACGAGCAGCGCATGCTCGAGCAGATGGAGCGAGCGCTGTACGCCGAAGATCCCAAGTTCGCGTCGGCGCTCGAGGGAAGCGGGCTGCGTACGTACACCCGGCGGCGGGTCTACCAGGCGGTCGCGGGCTTCCTCGTGGGTATCGCGCTCCTCATGGCTGGAATGGTCGCCAAGCAGGTCTGGCTCAGTGTGGTGGGCTTCCTGGTCATGCTGGGGTGTGCCGTGCTCGCCGTGACCGGTTGGCGCAAGGCCCCCAAGCCGGGCGAACAGCCCGCGGCCGGTGCTCCGCACGCGCGCCGTCAGGGACGGCAGAAGCGCTCCATGATGGACCGCATCGAGCAGCGCTGGCAGCGCCGTCGCGACGAGCAGGGCCACTAGCTCCTCTTCCGCCGTCCGTCCCGGACGGTGCCTCGCAGACACAGGTGAGGGGGTGACCACCCGGCGGGTGGTCACCCCCTCACGTATGCCCGGAGGACCCGGCGTGGTGCGGGCGGGGCGGCCGCACCTGCGCCGTCAGCCGCTCTGCTGCCCGGAGGGGCGCCGCACCAGCGCCGACCAGCGCTCGGCACAGCGGGCCTTGAAGGCCGTCCAGCGGTCCGTGAGGTCCCACACCGCGCGGACGGCCGACCGGGGCGCCACGACCGCCCGCACCCGGGTGGTCCAGCTGACCTGGGACCGCAGCGCCGTCCGCAGCCTGCGCACATGGTCGGCCAGTCCCGGCACGTCCCGCGCCTGAGGCGCGAACAGCACCTGCTCCACCGCACTCGCCACCCGGTGCACCGAATCGGCGGTCGCCGCGTCCAGCTGCCCGAGTCGCACGATGCGTGCGGCCGCCTTGCGCGGGGTCAGCGCGTCGTCCGGCACGATGCCGTAGTCCCAGGCCGTGTCGGTGAGTTCGCGCCAGACGGCCAGGACGTGGCCCGCGGCCACCTCCGCGGCGTACCGCGCATCCGCCTCCACGGGCAGGGCCGTCACATCGACATCGCCCGTGCCGCCCGCGTCCGCGCCCCGTGCCTTGCGGCCGTCCCGGGGCAGCGCCGGGGCGGAGACGGCATGCTGGGCCGAGGCCAGCCGCACCGCGCGCCGACGCAGTCGCCACAGCATGGGCAGCAGCGGCACGGCGACCCCCAGAAGCCCCAGCAGGGACCATCCGGCGATCTTGTACCAGGGGAGACCGCCCTCGCCCGGCTTGGCCGTCTCCAGCGGGAGCGCGGCGGCGCAGACCTCGAGCTTCTTCTGCTGCGGCGAGCAGCTCGTGCTCGCCGACGGCGCCGCCGACGCGGACGAACCCGCCGACTGCGAGGAGCGCGGCACCGGCGGGAGATTGTTGTCCGGCGTGTTCGACTGCGTGTACGAGGGGGTCACGCCCCGGTTCGGGGTCGGCTCGAAGCGGGTCCAGCCCACGCCCTCGAAGTACAGCTCGGGCCAGGCGTGTGCGTCCTTCAGCCCGATCGACACCGAGCCGTCCGCCTGTGGCGTGCCCGGGGCGAAGCCCACCGCGACCCGGGCGGGTATGCCCAGGCTGCGGGCCATCGCCGCCATCGCGAAGGAGAAGTGGACGCAGAAGCCCTCCTTGTCCTTCAGGAACTTGGCGATCGCCTGCGGGCCGCTGCCGACCTGTACCTGGGTGCTGTACTGGAAGCCGCCGCTGAAGGCGAAGTAGTCCTGGAGCTTGACCGCCTGCTCATAGTGGGTGGTCGCGCCGCCGGTGACCTTGCGGGCGGTCCTGGCCACCACCGCGGGCAGCGAGTCCGGCAGCTTGGTGTAGTCGCGCTTCAGGGACGTGGGCGGCTCCGGGGCGTCGGCGAGCTGCTCCGCCGTCGGCTGCACATCGAGGCTCTTGACCAGATAGGTCTTCCCGCGGGTGGTCTCGCCGTGGTCGCCGACCAGCGTCATGCCCACCGGTTCGTAGCGCCATTTGCCGTCGACGTCCACGCCGCTGGGCGGGTACGGCATCGGCAGCCAGTCCTGGGCGTACCAGTCGGCGGCCGAGATCCGGGTCTGTATCTCCGCCCGCTTGACGTCCCCACCGAGGCCGACCGGGGTGGGGAAGCTGCCCGGTACACCGGTGACGTGCCGCTTGGACGGTTTCCAGGTGCTGCCGTCGAAGTCGTCCAGGGACACGATCCGCAGGTACAGATTCGAGATGTCGTTGCTGTTCGTCCTCAGGGACATGACCTGGCGGTCCTGGTCCACGTTCAGACTGTCGCGCAGGGACACCAGCGGGTTCACCGCGGAGATCGTGCCCCCGCTGCCGTTGCCGCCGCCCACGCCCGTCCCGGCGGCGTCCAGCAGTCCGCCGTTCATCGCCGGCAGGGCGATCGGCACCACCAGGGCGACTCCCAGCGCGACCACTCCGATACGGCGCCCGGTGCGCACCGGTGCCACCGCGCCGAGCTCGCCGCCCGGGCTGCGCGCCGCCCCGCCGAAGACCCGGCCCCACTGCGAGAGCCGCTCGCGCCCCTCGGCCAGGAGCAGCATCAGATAGCCGCCCGCCGCGACCAGGAACCACAGCCAGTCGGTGCCGCCTTCGGAGAGCCCCGCGGCGACGGAGTACAGCGCCAGCAGCGGCAGGCCGGCCGGGGCCGCGCTGCGGAAGGTCACCGCGAGGGTCTCCACCGCGAGGCCGATGACCAGGACCCCGCCGAGGACCATCAGCCGGATGCCGTCGGACTCCAGGGGCGCCGGGATCGCATACCGCGCGATGTCGTCGCCGCCCTGCCGCAGCAGGTCCGCGAAGTGACGCAACGCGTCAGGACCCGGGACGATGCCTATGAGGGCCTGCCGCCGGGCGAAGACCAGGGTCAGCATCATCAGCGTGACCAGCGCCTGCGCCGCCACCGTCAGCGGCCGCGCCAGCGGCACCCGCCGGGTCGCCGCGCCCACCCCCGTCTGCACGGCGAGCATGACCGCCACCTGCAGGATCCAGGTGGCCGGCGAGACCAGCGGCAGCAGCGCGCAGGACGCCATCAGCGTGGCCGCCCAGGCGCACAGCGCCAGTCGTGCCCGCCCGCTCATGAGTCCGTCCCCCCGCCGTTCGTCCCGCTCGTCGCGGGGAGACCCGTGCGCTCACGGTCCGCCTGACGCCACAACTCGGCGAGCGATACGGCCCGCGGCACCTTCAGGGCCGTCCAGCCCGCCTCTCGCAGCATCCGCAGCCGTTCCTCGCTCCTGTCCAACGGACCGGGCACATCGCTCGGTTCCCGCACCCAGGCGTTGCTGTCGAGGAGGAAGGCGACCGCGCCACCGCTGCGCTGACGCATCTTGGCGGCCACCGCCGCCTGCTCCTCGTCGAGGTCGCCGAGGAACGCCACCAGCAGCCCCTCGTTCCCGCCGCGCAGCACGTCGTACGCCCTCGACAGGCCCGCCCCGTCGGAGTGGTCGACCACCGCGAGGGTGTCCATCATCAGCCCGGCCGCGTCCGCAGTCTCCTGGCTGGCGCCCGCGAACCCGTCGGCGCCCTCGCCGGGCACCGAGTTGCCGGTGTCGGTCAACAGCCGGACGGAGAAGCCCCGTTCGAGCATGTGCACAAGGACGGACGCCGCACCCGAGACCGCCCACTCGAACGCCGAGTCGGGACCCGCGCCCTGGAAGGCGAGGCCCCGAGTGTCGAGCAGCACCGTGCAGCGGGCGCGCTGGGGCTGCTCCTCGCGGCGCACCATCAGCTCGCCGTAGCGGGCGGTGAGGCGCCAGTGGACGCGGCGCAGATCGTCGCCGTAGCGGTAGCCGCGCGGGATCACGTCGTCCTCGCCGGCCAGGGCGAGCGAGCGCTGCCGCCCGTCGCCGTACCCCTTCGACTCGCCGCTCAGGCGCACCGGAGGCAGCGCCTCCACGCGCGGGATCACCGTCAGGGTGTCGTACGTCGAGAAGGACCTGGTCAGCTCGCACATCCCGAACGGGTCGGTCAGCCGCAGCTGCAGCGGGCCCAGCGGATAGCGGCCGCGCAGGTCGGAGCGGACCCGGTAGGACACCTCGCGGCGGCCGCCCGGCTCCACCCGGTCCAGGACGAAGCGGGGGCGCGGGCCGAGCACGTAGGGCACCCGGTCCTGGAGCATCAGCAGGCCCGTGGGCAGCCGCGAGACGTTGTCCATCCGCAGATGGACGCGGGCCTCGCTGCCGGCGGGCACGCGCGCGGGGCTCAGACGGCGGCTGCCGGCCACCCGGTAGCGCGTGCGGTAGAGGAACAGCGCGCAGATCAGGGGCAGTGCGGCGAGCAGCAGACCGACCCGCAGCAGATCGCTCTGTCCCAGGACGTAGGCGCAGATGGCGGCCGCGATGCCGGCGGCCAGGAAGGAGCGCCCGCGGGTGGTCAGGCCCGCCAGGGCGGTACGGATACCGCCCTTCTCGCTGTGGCCGCTGTCCGGGTGGCCCGTCCCCCCGGTGGTCATCACAGCCTCCGCGGCGGCTGCTGGGGGTACGCGGGCGTACCGCGGCCGAGGCCGCCGAAGCCCGGCTGCTGCTGGGGGGCCGCGGGCACCGCGGTGCGCTGCAGGATCTCCTGCACGACCTGTTCGGAGGTACGGCGGTTGAGCTGGGCCTGGGCGGTCGGCAGCAGCCGGTGGGCCAGAACGGCCACGGCGAGAGCCTGCACGTCGTCCGGCAGCGCGTACTCCCGGCCGCTCAGGGCGGCGGAGGCCTTCGCCGCGCGCAGCAGATGCAGCGTCGCGCGCGGGGAGGCGCCGAGTCTGAGGTCGGGGTGGTTGCGGGTGGCTGCGACCAGGTCCACCGCGTACCGCCGGACCGCGTCCGCGACGTGGACGCCGCGGACGGCCTCGACCAGCTTCACGATGTCGTGCGCATGCGCCACCGGCTGCAGGTCGTCCAGCGGGTTCACCCCGCCGTGGATGTCGAGCATCTGCAGCTCGGCGTCGGCGCTGGGGTAGCCGATGGAGACCCGGGCCATGAAGCGGTCGCGCTGGGCCTCGGGCAGCGGGTAGGTGCCCTCCATCTCGACCGGGTTCTGCGTGGCCACCACCATGAAGGGGCTGGGCAGCTCGTAGGTCTGCCCGTCGATGGTGACCTGGCGCTCCTCCATCGACTCCAGAAGTGCGGACTGCGTCTTGGGCGAGGCGCGGTTGATCTCGTCGCCGATCACGATCTGGGCGAAGATCGCGCCCGGCTTGAACTCGAAGTCCCGGCGCTGCTGGTCCCAGATGGACACACCCGTGATGTCCGAGGGCAGCAGGTCGGGGGTGAACTGGATGCGCCGCACCGAACAGTCGATGGACTTGGCCAGCGCCTTGGCCAGCATGGTCTTGCCCACGCCGGGGACATCCTCGATCAGAAGATGTCCCTCGGCGAGCAGTACGGTCAGCGAAAGCCGTACGACCTCGGGCTTGCCCTCGATCACTCCTTCCACCGAACTGCGGACCCGCTCCACAGTGGCAGTCAGATCTGTAAGGCTCGCTCGATCGTCATAGGTCGTCACCCGGCCCTCCTAGGCCCGTTCTTTCTCCGGGCCGACGCTTGCTGTGCGGACCGGCCCACCCCGAAACACGGACACCACGCGTGAATAGTTCCGCGTGACGCCACACCCCGCATTCTTGCTGCCGTTACCGTTTCGTGTCACTCGACTGTGGACAACTGGCTGCGGTATGTCGGGTTTTACGACGCTTGGGCTCCAGCATGCGCGGGATTTACGAAAAACGAGAGGGGCCCAGCGCCGTTACGCGGGGTCGATCTCGCGCAGCAGACCCGTCTTCACGTCGAAGACGAAGCCGCGTACGTCATCGGTGTGCTGCAGGAACGGAGAGGTGCGCACCCGCTGCATGGACTGCCGTACGTCCTGGTCGACGTCCCGGAAGGCCTCCACCGCCCAGGCCGGGCGCTGGCCGACCTCGTCCTCCAGTTCGGTGCGGAAGTCCTCGGTGATGGCCTCCAGGCCGCAACCGGTGTGATGGATGAGGACGATGCTGCGGGTGCCGAGCTTGCGCTGGCTGATGGTGAGCGAGCGGATCACGTCGTCGGTGACGACGCCGCCCGCGTTGCGGATGGTGTGGCAGTCGCCGAGCTCCAGGCCGAGTGCGGCGTGCAGGTCGAGACGGGCGTCCATGCAGGCCACGACCGCCACGTGCAGCACGGGACGGGCGTCCATCCCGGGGTCGGTGAATGCCTCGGCGTACCGTCCGTTCGCCTCGACCAGGCGGTCGGTGACGGTGCCGCCGCGTATGGCGCCTTCGGACTCGGTGGGAACGGATGCAGAAGTCGTCATGGCTATGACGGTACTGGTCACAGGCGATCGGGTCGCGGTGTGAGAGCGGGAGAAGAGCGTCATCACAGTCCTCTTGTGAGGTAACCCACACGGGTGGCGGAGGTGAAGCCGTACGGGTGATTTTCCCGGATTTGCGGCTTCACACTCACGCCGGAGCGCGACGCGCAGGCCAGTTGATTGACCGCGAGACACCGTGGACTAAAGTGACGCGAAGCGGGAGGCGAGGCTCTCCCTGCTGGACTGAAATCCCCGGAGACCCCGGCTCGCACGGACGGTCTCCCCACGTGCGCGGCGCGTACGTACGGCTCGGCCTCCTCCCGCTCCCGGTCGGCTGACGCTCCTGGCGCCGGCAGACCTCCCCTTCACGAGCGGGCGGGGACCCGGCGGTGCGTACGGCCCGCGCCGGATCTGAGAGGGCCCCTTGAGCCAGAGTCGACATGTCCCGGTGATGCTCCAGCGGTGCCTGGACCTGTTGGCCCCCGCCCTGCAGCGGCCGGGAGCGGTGGTCGTCGACTGCACCCTCGGCCTCGGCGGCCACAGCGAGGCCCTGCTGACACAGTTCCCCGAGGCCCGGCTGGTCGCCCTGGACCGTGACAAGGAGGCGCTGCGCCTGTCCGGCGAGAGGCTCAAGCCCTTCGGCGAGCGGGCCACCCTGGTGCACGCGGTCTACGACGAGCTGCCGGACGTACTGGAAAGACTCGGCATCGCGCGCGTGCAGGGCGTTCTGTTCGACCTCGGCGTCTCCTCGATGCAGCTCGACGAGGCCGACCGCGGCTTCGCCTACGCCCAGGACGCCCCCCTCGACATGCGTATGGACCAGACGACGGGCATGAGCGCCGCCGAGGTCCTCAACACCTACCCGGCGGGCGAACTCGTCCGGATCCTGCGGGCCTACGGCGAGGAGAAGCAGGCCAAGCGGATCGTGGCCGCCATCGTGCGCGAGCGCGAGAAGGAGCCGTTCAGCAACAGCGCGCGACTGGTCGAGCTGATCCGGGACGCGCTGCCGCAGGCCGCCAAGCGCACCGGCGGCAACCCGGCCAAGCGCACCTTCCAGGCCCTGCGCATCGAGGTCAACGGTGAGCTCTCCGTCCTGGAGCGGGCGATCCCCGCCGCCGTTCAGGCGCTCGACGTGGGCGGACGGATCGCCGTCCTGTCGTACCACTCGCTCGAGGACCGCCTGGTCAAGCAGGTGTTCGCGGCCGGCGCCGCCACCACCGCGCCCCCCGGGCTGCCGGTCGTGCCCGAGCAGTACCAGCCCCGGCTCAAGCTGCTCACCCGGGGTGCCGAACTTCCCACCGAGGAAGAGGTCGCCGAGAACCGGCGGGCTGCACCGGCGCGACTGCGCGGAGCCCAGCGCATCAGGGAGTCCATCGAATGAGGGGCGTGAACGAGTTGGCGAGCGAGTGGGTTGGGAAACCGGACTCACTGGAGGCCGTGTGAGCAGGAAACCCGAACTGAGGGGGCGGGCCGCTCGTCTCGCACGTCTCTTCCCCGGACCCGGGAGCCGTGCACAGGCGGCCCGCACCCCCTTCGTCCTCCTCGTCGTGCTCCTCCTGGGCGGCGGCCTGATCGCGCTCCTGGTGCTGAACTCCGCGCTCAGCGAAGGCTCGTTCAAGCTCGACGACCTCCAGAAGGACACCAAGAGCCTCACCGACGAGGAACAGGGGCTCCAGCGGGACATCGACTCCTACTCCGCTCCGGAGGCCCTGCAGCAGCGCGCCCGCGAGCTCGGGATGATCCCGGGCGGAGACCCCGTGTTCCTCGATCCCGACGGCACCGTCAAGGGCGTCCCCTCGGTCGCCGGCCAGCAGGCCGTCAGCCGGGCCGTCGAGCAGTCCGCGGTGCAGATGCCGCTCGTGCTGCTCCCGCCGGGGCCCGCCGCGGCCCCGCCGGCCCCCAGCACGCCCCCCACCCCCCAAGCCGATCCCGCCCCGACGACCACGAACCCCGGCAGGTGACGGAAGTGCCAGACACTTCTGGAGAGAGGCAACCGCCGCGCCGCCGCGTGCCCGGCCCCGCGCGCCCCGACCGCCCCGCCGCCGGGGCCCGGCGCCCGGGGCCCGGCCCCCGCCCAGCCCGCCGCCCGGCACCCGGCCGCCCCGCGGCCCCGGGCGCCCTGCGGCTGGGCAGCCCCCGCCCCCGGCTGCGCATGGTCAGCCTGGCGCTCACCCTGGTGCTGGTCGCCTTCGTCGTACGGCTGCTGCAGGTGCAGGCCGTCGATGCGAGCGCGTACGCCGCCAAGGCCGACCAGAACCGCTACGTGGGCCATGTCCTGACCGCCGAGCGCGGCGGCATCCTCGACCGCAACGGCGTGGCCCTCGCGACCAGCGTGGACGCCTACGACCTCACGGCCGACCCCACGATGTTCACCCGCGAACAGCTGAAGGTCGGCAACGGGCCCGAGCAGGCGGCCGCCCTCCTCGCGCCGATCCTCGGCATGGAGCAGGACACCCTCGTCCACAAGCTCCGCCCCAAGAACAAGAAGCTGCGCTACGTCCTGCTCGCCCGCCGCCAGACCCCGCAGGTCTGGAAGCAGATCAAGGACCTGAAGACCGCGCTCACCGCGAAGGGCGAGAAGGACAAGTCCACGGTCAACGTCCTCGCCGGCGTCTTCGCCGACCCCAGCAGCAAGCGGATCTATCCCAACGGGGACCTCGCCGCCGGGATACTGGGCTGGGTCAACGACCAGGGCAAGGGCGGCGGAGGCGTCGAGCAGGAGCTCAACAAGGAGCTGGCCGGCAAGGACGGCAAGATCCGCTACGCCCAGTCCGGCGGCCGCCTGGTGCCCACCGCGGGCTCCACCGAGACGCCCGCCGTGCCCGGCAGCGACGTCGAGCTCACCCTCGACCGCGACATCCAGTGGGCCGCGCAGAACGCGATCAGCCAGCAGGTGAGGAGGTCCGGGGCGGACCGCGGGTACGTGATAGTGCAGGACACCCGCACCGGCGAGATCCTGGCGATGGCCAACGCGCCCGGCTTCGACCCCAACGACCTCTCCAAGGCGAACCCGAACGCCCTGCACAACTGGGCCGTCGAGGACGCCTACGAGCCCGGCTCCACCGCCAAGATCATGTCGATGGCGGCGGTACTGCAGGAGAACGTCGCCACCCCGCTGACGCATGTCGTCGTGCCGAACCGGCTGCACCGCGGCGACCGGCTCTTCAAGGACGACATCGACCACGACACCTGGAACCTCACGCTCAACGGGGTGCTCGCCAAGTCCAGCAACATCGGCACCATCCTGGCCACCGGCCAGCTGGGCAGGACACAGGCGCAGGCCAACAAGGTCCTCTACTCGTATCTGCGCAAGTTCGGCATCGGCAGCTACACCGGACTCGGCCTGCCCGGCGAGACCAGGGGCATCCTCGCGCCGCCGGAGAAGTGGTCGACGTCGCAGCAGTACACGATTCCTTTCGGCCAGGGCGTGTCCGTCACCGCGCTGCAGGCGGCGTCCGTCTACTCGACCATCGCCAACGGGGGCGTACGTATCCAGCCCACTCTGGTGCGCGGCACGAAGGGACCCGACGGGCGCTTCACCCCCAGCCCGAAGCCCGAGAAGACAAGGGTCGTCAGCGCGAAGACGGCGAAGACCCTCGCCCAGATGCTGGAGTCGGTCGTCGACGACCGGGAGGGAACCGGCAACAAGGCGCGCATCCCCGGCTACCGGGTCGCGGGCAAGACGGGCACGGCCAACCGCGTGGATCCGGCCACCGGCCAGTACCGCGGCTACACATCGTCGTTCGCCGGATTCGCACCCGCGGACAACCCCCGCATCACCGTGTACTGCGCCATCCAGAACGCCACGAGCGGGAGTTACTTCGGCGGCCAGATCTGCGGACCCATCTACAAGGAGGTGATGGAGTTCGCACTGAAGACCCTCCAGGTCCCGCCCACGGGGGCCAGAGCCGCGAACCTGCCCGTCACCTTCTGATCAGCGCAACCAGCCAGGAACGCTCCGTGACCATGATCACTCCCGACCCCGGCAAGCCGGGCGCACCCGCCCCCTCACTTCGCTCGCAAGCGGGTGCGCCCGGTACGCTCACCGCCGTGCCACACGCTGATCAGTCCCAAACCACCCAGAAGGGCGCATCCGTGACATACCCGGGGCCGCCCAGGCCGGTGCAGGTCTCCGCCACACCCCTCGCGGAACTCGCCGATCAGCTGGGTGCCACCGCGCCGGAGAGCGCCGCCGAGGTCACGGGCATCACCCATGACTCGCGCGCCGTCCGCCCCGGCGACCTGTACGCCGCCCTTCCGGGCGCCCGTCTGCACGGCGCCGACTTCGTCACCCAGGCCGCCGGCCTCGGCGCGGTCGCCGTGCTGACCGACCCGACCGGCGCCGAGCGCGCCGCCGCGACCGGTCTGCCGGTCCTCGTGGTGGACGACCCGCGCGGGCGGATGGGCGAGCTGGCGGCCACGATCTACGGCCACCCGGGCCGCGATCTGCTCCAGATCGGCATCACCGGCACCTCCGGCAAGACCACCACCGCCTACCTCGTCGAGGGCGGCCTGAAGACCAAGAGCAACACCGGTCTGATCGGCACCGTCGAGATGCGCATCGGTGACGAGCGCATCAAGTCCGAGCGGACCACCCCCGAAGCCACCGACCTGCAGGCCCTGTTCGCGGTGATGCGCGAGCGCGGCGTCGAGGCGGTCGCCATGGAGGTCTCCAGCCACGCCCTGGTCCTCGGCCGGGTCGACGGCTGCGTCTTCGACATCGGCGTCTTCACCAACCTCAGCCCGGAACACATGGAGTTCCACTCCGACATGGAGGACTACTTCCGGGCCAAGGCGCAGCTGTTCACGCCGGAACGCAGCAAGCTGGGCGTCGTCAACTTCGACGACGAGTACGGCCGCAGGCTGATCGACGAGGCCGGCGTCCCGGTCGTGACCTTCTCGGCCGAGGGCCACCCCGACGCCGACTGGCGCGCCGAGGACGTCCAAGTCGGCCCGATGGACTCGACGTTCACCGTGATCGGCCCCGAGGGCGAGCGGATCGAGGCGAAGGCGCCGCTGCCGGGCGGCTTCAACGTGGCCAACACCCTCGCCGCCGTCGTCGCCCTCGCCGCCGCGGGCCTCGACCCGCAGACCGCCGCCGACGGCATCGCCGCCGTCCCGGGCGTGCCGGGCCGCCTGGAGCGCGTGGACGCCGGGCAGCCGTATCTCGCGGTCGTCGACTACGCCCACAAGACCGACGCCGTCGAATCGGTCCTGCGCGCCCTGCGCAAGGTCACCGAGGGCAGGCTGCACGTCGTGCTCGGCTGCGGCGGCGACCGGGACAGGACCAAGCGGGCGCCGATGGGCGCCGCCGCGGCCCGCCTCGCCGACACCGCCGTACTGACCTCCGACAACCCCCGCTCCGAGGACCCCCTCGCGATCCTTGCAACCATGCTCGAGGGCGCGGCGTCCGTACCAGCACACGAGCGCGGCGAGGTCCAGGTCTTCGAGGACCGGGCCGCCGCGATCGCCGCAGCCGTCGCCCGAGCACGGCCCGGGGACACCGTGCTGGTCGCGGGCAAGGGCCACGAGCAGGGCCAGGACATCGCCGGTGTGGTCCGTCCGTTCGACGACCGCCAGGTGCTTCGAGAAGCCATCCAGAAGACCCAGGGATGAACTTGTGATCGCCCTCTCTCTCGCCGAGATCGCAGAAGTCGTCGGCGGGCAGACGCACGACATACCGGATCCGTCCGTCCAGGTCACGGCTTCGGTCGTCCGGGACTCCCGCGAGGTGCGGCCCGGCAGCCTCTTCGTCGCCTTCGTCGGCGAACGGGTCGACGGCCACGACTTCGCAGCTCAGGTCGTCGAGGCGGGCGCGGTCGCCGTACTGGCGTCGCGCCCCGTCGGCGTGCCCGCGATCGTCGTCGAGGACGTCCAGAGCGCCCTCGGAGCCCTGGCCCGCCATGTCGTACGGCGCCTCGGCGCGACCCTTGTGGCTCTCACCGGCTCCGCGGGCAAGACCAGCACCAAGGACCTGATCGCCCAGGTCCTGCAGCGCAAGGCACCGACGGTGTTCACGCCCGGCTCGCTCAACAACGAGATCGGACTGCCCCTCACCGCCCTGTCCGCCACCGAGGAGACCAGGTTCCTCGTCCTGGAGATGGGCGCCCGCGGCATCGGCCACATCCGCTACCTCGCCGACCTGACGCCCCCGAAGATCGGCCTCGTCCTCAACGTCGGCACCGCCCACATCGGCGAGTTCGGCGGCCGCGAGCAGATCGCGCAGGCCAAGGGCGAACTGGTGGAGTCCCTTCCGGAGGACGGAGCCGCGATCCTCAACGCGGACGACCCCCTCGTACGGGCCATGGCATCCCGTACGAAGGCGAAGGTGCTCCTCTTCGGAGAGACCGACGAAGCGGACGTACGCGCCGAGAACGTGCGACTCACGGACAGCGGACAGCCTGCCTTCACGCTCCACACACCCTCCGGTGCAAGCGATGTGACCATGCGCCTGTACGGTGAGCACCACGTGTCGAACGCGCTCGCCGCGGCCGCCGTCGCCCATGAGCTGGGCATGTCCGCGGAAGAGATCGCCACCGCGCTCTCCGAGGCGGGCTCCCTCTCCCGCTGGCGCATGGAGGTCACTGAGCGACCGGACGGCGTGACCATCGTCAACGACGCCTACAACGCGAACCCCGAGTCCATGCGAGCCGCCCTGCGCGCGCTCGCGGCCATGGGCAAGGGGCGGCGGACCTGGGCGGTGCTCGGCAAGATGGCCGAGCTCGGGGACGAGGCGCTCGCCGAGCACGACGCGGTCGGACGGCTCGCCGTCCGGCTCAATGTCGGCAAGCTCGTCGCGGTCGGGGGCAGGGAAGCGTCCTGGCTGCAACTGGGCGCATATAACGAGGGTTCGTGGGGTGAGGAGTCGGTGCACGTGTCCGACGCACAGGCGGCGGTCGACCTGTTGCGCAGCGAGTTGCGCCCGGGAGACGTCGTACTCGTGAAGGCGTCCCGTTCGGTCGGCCTCGAGAGCGTCGCCCAGGCGCTGCTGGAGACCGGTGCCGAGGGTGAGGTTGCCGCCCGATGATGAAGCAGATCCTGTTCTCGGGAGTCATCGGCCTGTTTCTGACTCTGGTCGGCACCCCGCTGCTGATCAAGCTCCTGGCCCGCAAGGGCTACGGCCAGTACATCCGGGACGACGGCCCGCGCGAGCACGCCAGCAAGCGCGGTACGCCGACCATGGGCGGCATCGCCTTCATCCTGGCGACGGTGGCCGCGTACTTCCTCTCCAAGGTCATCACCGGCTACGCCCCGAGCTACTCGGGCCTGCTGGTGCTCGGCCTGATGGTCGGCATGGGTCTGGTCGGCTTCCTCGACGACTACATCAAGATCGTCAAGCGGCGTTCGCTGGGCCTGAGGGCCAAGGCGAAGATGGCCGGCCAGCTGATCGTCGGCATCAGCTTCGCGGTGCTCGCGCTGCAGTTCCAGGACGCCCGCGGCAACACCCCGGCCTCGACGAAACTGTCGTTCATCACGGACTTCGGCTGGTCGATCGGCCCGGTGCTGTTCGTGGTCTGGGCCCTGTTCATGATCCTCGCGATGTCGAACGGCGTGAACCTGACGGACGGTCTGGACGGTCTGGCGACCGGCGCCTCCGTCCTCGTCTTCGGTGCCTACACCTTCATCGGCGTCTGGCAGTTCCAGGAGTCCTGCGCCAACGACCAGACCCTCACCAACCCTGTCGCCTGCTACGAAGTGCGCGACCCGCTCGACCTCGCGGTCATCGCCTCCGCGCTGATGGGCGCCTGCCTGGGCTTCCTGTGGTGGAACACCTCGCCGGCCAAGATCTTCATGGGTGACACCGGTTCGCTCGCCCTCGGCGGTGTCCTCACGGGCCTGGCCATCCTCTCCCGCACGGAGCTGCTGGTGGCCATCATGGGCGGTCTGTTCGTCCTCATCACCATGTCGGTGGTCATCCAGGTCGGCTCCTTCCGCCTGACCGGCAGGCGCGTCTTCCGGATGGCGCCACTCCAGCACCACTTCGAACTCAAGGGCTGGTCCGAGGTCCTTGTGGTGGTCCGCTTCTGGATCATCCAGGGCATCTGTGTGATCGTCGGACTGGGCCTCTTCTACGCGGGATGGGCAGCGGACAAGTGACCGACTGGCAGGGCAAGCACGTCACCGTCGCCGGGCTCGGCGTCTCCGGTATCCCGGCGGCCAAGGTGCTGCACGCGCGCGGGGCGGTCGTCACGGTCGTCAACGACGGCGACGACGCACGCGCGCGTGAACAGGCTGCCGAACTGGAGGCGCTGGGCGTCACCGTGCGACTCGGCGACGGCGCGACCCTGCCCGAGGGCACCGAGCTGATCGTCACCACCCCCGGCTGGAAGCCGGACAAGCCGCTGTTCGTCGCGGCCCGCGAGGCCGGCGTCGACATCTGGGGCGATGTCGAACTCGCCTGGCGCCTGCGGGGCCCCGACGCGGCCCCCTGGCTCGCCGTCACCGGCACCAACGGCAAGACCACCACCGTCCAGATGCTGGCGTCGATCCTGAAGGCCGCGGGCCTGCGCACGGCCGCCGTCGGCAACATCGGCGTCTCGCTCCTCGACGTGGTCCTCGGCGAGGAGCAGTACGACGTCCTCGCCGTGGAGTTGTCCAGCTACCAGCTCCACTGGGCGCCCTCCCTGCGCGCCCACTCCGCCGCAGTCCTGAACCTGGCCCCCGACCACCTCGACTGGCACGGCTCCATGGAGGCGTACGCCGCCGACAAGGGCCGTATCTACGAGGGCAATCGCGTCGCCTGCGTCTACAACGTCGCCGACAAGGCCACCGAGGACCTGGTGCGCGAGGCGGACGTCGAGGAGGGCTGCCGAGCCATCGGCTTCACCCTCGGCACCCCGGGCCCCTCCCAACTCGGCGTCGTGGACGGCATCCTGGTCGACCGCGCCTTCGTCGAGAACCGGCAGAAGAACGCCCAGGAGCTCGCCGAGGTCTCCGACGTCAACCCGCCGGCCCCGCACAACATCGCCAACGCCCTTGCGGCGGCGGCCCTAGCGCGCGCCTTCGGGGTGCCCGCCGCGGCCGTACGCGACGGCCTGAGGAACTTCACCCCCGACGCGCACCGCATCGCGCATGTGGCCGACGTGGACGGGGTCGCGTACATCGACGACTCCAAGGCCACCAACACGCATGCGGCAGAGGCTTCTTTGGCGGCGTACGAGTCCATCGTGTGGATCGCGGGCGGGCTCGCCAAGGGGGCGACCTTCGACGAACTGGTCGCCAAGTCGGCAAAGCGACTTCGCGGAGTCGTCCTCATCGGCAAGGACCGCGCTCTCATCCGTGAAGCCCTCGCGCGACACGCGCCCGAAGTACCCGTCGTCGACCTCGACCGGACCGACACTGGGGCGATGCTCGCGGCTGTCCAGGAGGCCCAGCGGCTCGCGGCCCCAGGCGACACGGTGCTGCTGGCCCCGGCCTGCGCCTCGATGGACATGTTCGCCAACTACAACAAGCGCGGCGACGCGTTCGCAGCAGCGGTCCGCGAACTCGGCGCCTGACCCGGCCGCCTGCAGCCGGGCGACCTTGGGAGTGACGCGTGGGATCGTCCAGGACTAGGGCCTGTCCGGCGGATCGGGCAGGCCGTAACGTACGGCGCTTCTCGGCCGCCCCGAGCGGGGCCCGGTGCGCCGCAGATCACCGTGCCAGGGCCCGCGACGCCGGGCTGATCCGCCGGACAGGCCCTACGGACAGCGGAGGACCCGATGCCCGGTAGCCGGACCGGACGTCCGCCCGTGCAGGGGGCCGTCAGGCGGCCCGCCGCATCCGGGCCGGTCCGTGAGAACCCGCTGCGTCGCTTCTACCTCAACGCCAGGCGCGCCTGGGACCGGCCGCTGACCGCCTACTACCTGATCATGGGCGGCAGCCTGCTGATCACCGTGCTCGGTCTGGTGATGGTCTACTCCGCCTCCCAGATCACGGCGCTGCAGATGTCCCTGCCGGGCTCGTACTTCTTCCGCAAGCAGCTCCTCGCCGCCGTCATCGGCGGTGTCCTGCTGCTGATCGCGTCGCTGATGCCGGTGAAGCTGCACCGGGCGCTGGCCTACCCGATTCTCGCGGGTGCCGTCTTCCTGATGGCGCTGGTGCAGGTGCCGGGGATAGGGATGTCGGTCAACGGCAACCAGAACTGGATCTCTCTCGGCGGCTCCTTCCAGATCCAGCCCAGCGAGTTCGGCAAGCTGGCGCTGGTGCTGTGGGGCGCGGACCTGCTGGCCCGCAAGCAGGACAAGAAGCTGCTGACCCAGTGGAAGCACATGCTGGTGCCGCTCGTTCCGGTCGCCTTCATGCTGCTCGGGCTGATCATGCTCGGCGGCGACATGGGTACGGCGATCATCCTGACGGCGATCCTTTTCGGCCTGCTGTGGTTGGCCGGGGCACCCACCCGTTTGTTCGTCGGCGTGCTGTCGGTTGCGGGCGCGATCGGTGTGATCCTCATCAAGACCAGCCCGAACCGCATGGCCCGGCTCGCCTGCATCGGCGCCACCGAGCCGAAGTCCGGGGTCGCCGACTGCTGGCAGGCCGTGCACGGGATCTATGCGCTCGCATCAGGCGGAATCTTCGGATCCGGGCTCGGTGCGAGTGTGGAAAAATGGGGTCAACTCCCCGAAGCGCACACGGACTTCATCTTCGCCGTCACCGGTGAGGAACTGGGCCTGGCGGGGACGCTGTCGGTGCTCGCCCTCTTCGCGGCTCTAGGCTATGCGGGTATCCGCGTGGCCGGACGTACGGAGGACCCCTTCGTCAGGTATGCCGCGGGAGGCGTGACCACCTGGATCACGGCCCAGGCCGTGATCAACATTGGTGCGGTGCTCGGCCTGCTGCCGATCGCCGGTGTTCCCCTCCCGCTGTTCTCCTACGGAGGATCCGCCCTGCTGCCGACCATGTTCGCCATCGGGCTGATGATCGCGTTCGCGCGTGACGAGCCCGCTGCGCGGGCGGCGCTTTCCATGCGGCAACCCCGCTTTGGTAGAAAGCGGGCGGGAGGCGCCGTGGGGAACCGGGGGCCTCGGAGATGGAACACGATGCGACGGCGTGCCTCGGCGGCGCGCTCGTCCGGAGAGCGGTGAATTTCGGTGCATGTCGTACTCGCCGGTGGGGGGACCGCCGGCCACATCGAGCCCGCGCTCGCCCTCGCGGACGCCCTGCGCAGGCAGGACCCGACCGTGGGAATCACGGCCCTGGGCACGGAGCGAGGCCTTGAGACCACGCTCGTCCCCCAGCGGGGCTACGAGCTCGCGCTGATCCCGGCGGTCCCGCTGCCACGCAAGCCGACGCCCGAACTGATCACCGTCCCGGGCCGGCTGCGCGGCACGATCAAGGCGACCGAGCAGATCCTGGAGCGCACCAAGGCGGACGCGGTCGTCGGCTTCGGCGGCTATGTCGCGCTGCCCGGCTACCTCGCCGCCAAGCGCCTCGGTGTGCCGATCATCATCCACGAGGCCAACGCCCGCCCCGGCCTCGCCAACAAGATCGGCTCGCGCTACGCCGCCAGGGTCGCCGTCTCCACCCCGGACAGCAAGCTGCGCGACGCCCGCTACATCGGCATCCCGCTGCGCCGCACCATCGCCACCCTCGACCGGGCCGCCGCCCGCCCCGAGGCCCGCGCGGCGTTCGGCCTCGACCCCAACCTGCCCACGCTGCTGGTCTCCGGCGGCTCGCAGGGCGCCCGCCGCCTCAACGAGGTCGTCCAGCAGGTCGCGCCCTGGCTGCAGCAGGCCGGCATCCAGATCCTGCACGCGGTCGGACCGAAGAACGAACTGCCGCAAGTACAGCAGATGCCGGGAATGCCCCCCTACATCCCGGTAAGTTACCTGGACCGGATGGACCTCGCGTACGCCGCGGCCGACATGATGCTCTGCCGCGCGGGCGCGATGACCGTCGCCGAACTCTCCGCCGTCGGACTGCCGGCCGCCTATGTCCCGCTGCCCATCGGCAACGGCGAGCAGCGGCTGAACGCCCAGCCGGTGGTCAAGGCCGGCGGCGGACTGCTGGTCGACGACGCGGAACTGACGCCGGACTGGGTCCGGGCCAACGTCCTGCCCGTGCTCGCCGACCCGCACCGGCTGTACGAGATGTCCCGCGCCGCCGCCGAGTTCGGTCGCCGGGACGCCGACGACCTGCTCGTCGGCATGGTGTACGAGGCGATCGCCGCCAAGCGTGCACACCACTAGGCACGTGTGACGAAAGGCAGGAAGCGTGGCCGGACCGACGACCGCCGAGCGCGGTGAACGCCAGCAGGAGTCGTCCGGCCCGCCTCCGGCGCGGAGGTTGAGGCTGCGCCGCCTTCGTACGATCATCATCCTTGCCGTGGCGCTCGTCCTTCTCGGGGCAGGCACGGTCTGGCTGTTGTACGGCTCGCAGTGGGTGCGGGTGGAGCGCGTATCGATCTCCGGAACCCGGGTGTTGACGCCCGCGCAGGTGCGCGAGGCCGCCCAGGTTCCGGTCGGGGCGCCGATGATTTCCGTCGACACCGATGCGATCGAGGCGCGACTGCGCCGGAAACTGCCCCGAATTGACACGGTTGACGTGGTCCGTTCCTGGCCCCATGGAATCGGGCTGAAAGTGAGCGAGCGCACTCCGGTTCTCATTGTGCAAAAGGGTGGAAAGTTCGTCGAAGTGGACCGCAAGGGTGTCCGTTTCGCCACGGTTTCCGAAGCCCCGAAAGGCATTCCCGCACTGGAATTGAGCACCTCCTCCTCGGAGTCCTCCGCCGCGAGCCTGCGGCGCTTCGGCGAGGACCGCTTGGTGGCGGAGGCGGCGCTCGTCGCCCGCGCCGTTCCGGCCGCCGTCGCGCGCGTGACCGAGGCCGTCAAGGTCCGTTCGTACGACGACATCTCGCTGGTGTTGGGCGACGGCCGGAACGTCCTGTGGGGGAGCAGCGAGAAGGGTGCCGCGAAGGCCCGTACGCTCACTGCACTCATGAAAGCGGCGCCGGATGCGCGGCACTTCGACGTCTCGGTTCCCACCGCCCCTGCGTCATCGGGGAGTTGACGCACATCCGCGCAGGCCAGCACCCTGGTTGGGTAGCGCTATGGCTGATCACATAGGGTGAAAAGAAAAACGGGAGGTTCGGCGTGTTCGTTGAACGTGCGCCACTTGTCGACTTAGTGTCCTGTTCGGAAGACTCCAGCGAACAGTCACACTGGTAACCCTAAACTTCAACGTTAGGGTTCGGGTCGGCGTAACGGACCGTCCCATTCGGCATCAGTCGCCGGATCGCATCCTCTGCGAAGCGGCGACACGTAACTCGAGGCGAGAGGCCTTCGACGTGGCAGCACCGCAGAACTACCTCGCAGTCATCAAAGTCATCGGTGTCGGCGGCGGTGGTGTCAATGCCATCAACCGGATGATCGAGGTCGGTCTCAAGGGCGTCGAGTTCATCGCCATCAACACCGACGCGCAGGCGCTGTTGATGAGCGACGCCGACGTCAAGCTCGACGTCGGCCGCGAACTCACTCGCGGACTCGGCGCCGGAGCCAACCCGGCCGTGGGCCGCAAGGCCGCCGAGGATCACCGCGAGGAGATCGAGGAGGTCCTCAAGGGGGCCGACATGGTCTTCGTGACGGCCGGTGAAGGCGGCGGCACCGGCACCGGCGGCGCGCCCGTCGTGGCCAACATCGCCCGTTCCCTGGGCGCCCTCACCATCGGTGTGGTCACGCGCCCGTTCACCTTCGAGGGACGGCGCCGCGCCAACCAGGCCGAGGACGGCATCGCCGAACTCCGCGAAGAGGTCGACACCCTCATCGTCATCCCGAACGACCGGTTGCTGTCCATCTCGGACCGCCAGGTCTCGGTGCTCGACGCCTTCAAGTCGGCCGACCAGGTCCTGCTCTCCGGTGTGCAGGGCATCACCGACCTGATCACCACGCCGGGTCTGATCAACCTCGACTTCGCCGACGTCAAGTCCGTGATGTCCGAAGCCGGTTCGGCCCTCATGGGCATCGGCTCGGCCCGCGGCGACGACCGCGCGGTGGCCGCGGCCGAGATGGCGATCTCCTCCCCGCTGCTGGAGGCGTCCATCGACGGCGCCCGCGGGGTCCTGCTCTCCATCTCCGGCGGCTCCGACCTCGGCCTGTTCGAGATCAACGAGGCGGCCCAGCTGGTCAGCGAGGCCGCCCACCCCGAGGCCAACATCATCTTCGGCGCGGTCATCGACGACGCCCTCGGCGACGAGGTCCGGGTCACCGTGATCGCGGCCGGTTTCGACGGGGGCCAGCCTCCCGCCCGCCGGGAGACCGTCATGGGCTCGTCCTCGTCCTCGGCCCGCCGCGACGAGCCCACTCCGGTACGGCAGCCCGAGAGCCGCCCGTCCTTCGGCTCGCTCGGCAGCGTCACGCCGAAGGAGGACCCGGAGCCCGCACCGGAGCCGGCGAACGACCTCCCGGCCGCCCCGCCGGTCCCGCCGTCGCGGACCTACGCGGACAGCGCGGCCGAGGAACTGGACGTGCCGGACTTCCTGAAGTGATAGGACAGCGCTCCGGAACGAGCACAGTGAACGGCGCGCACTTCGCCTTCACCGACCGGTGGGGCGGGGTGAGCGCCGTTCCGTACGAGGAGCTCAACCTCGGCGGAGCCGTCGGCGACGACCCCGGTGCCGTACGGACCAACCGCGAACTGGCGGCCAAGTCCCTTGGACTGGAACCGGCCCGGGTGGTCTGGATGAACCAGGTGCACGGGGCGGAGGTGGCGGTGGTCGACGGCCCGTGGGGTGATCGTCCGGCGCCCGAGGTCGATGCCGTCGTCACGGTGCAGCGGGGGCTCGCCCTCGCCGTCCTCACCGCCGACTGCACGCCCGTTCTGCTCGCCGACCCGGTCGCCGGTATCGTCGCCGCGGCTCATGCGGGGCGGCCCGGGATGGTTGCCGGGGTCGTCCCGGCCGCCGTACGGGCCATGACGGAACTCGGCGCCGAGCCGGGCCGGATCGTCGCCCGCACCGGACCCGCAGTCTGCGGCCGCTGCTACGAGGTGCCGGACGCGATGCGCGCCGAGGTGGCCGCCGTCGAACCGGCGGCTTACTCCGAGACGAGTTGGGGCACTCCGGCGGTGGATGTGACCGCCGGAGTGCACGCGCAGCTCGAGCGGCTCGGGGTGCACGACCGGGAGCAGTCGCCGGTGTGCACGATCGAGTCGGGCGACCACTTCTCGTACCGCCGCGATCGAACCACGGGGCGACTCGCGGGATATGTCTGGCTGGACTGAGGGACATGAAGGACCGTAAGGACGAACTCGCCGAAAACCTGGCGAAGGTGGAGCGTCGCATCGCCGCCGCCTGTGCGGCCGCCGGGCGGAAGCGCGAGGAGGTGACCCTGATCGTGGTCACCAAGACGTATCCGGCGAGCGATGTGCGGATTCTGTCGGAACTCGGTGTGCGACACGTCGCCGAGAACCGCGACCAGGATGCGGCACCCAAGGCCGCGGCGTGCTCGGATCTGCCCTTGACTTGGCATTTTGTGGGTCAATTGCAGACCAACAAGGTTCGGTCCGTGGTCGGTTATGCCGGATTGGTGCAGTCCGTCGACCGCGCCCGGCTCGTCACCGCGCTCTCGAAGGAGGCGGTGCGGCAGGAGCGTGAACTCGGTTGTCTGGTCCAGGTCGCGCTTGACGCGGACGAGAGCGGGCGCGGGGAGCGCGGGGGTGTCGGGCCCGGCGGAATCGAAGAGTTGGGCGAGCTGGTCGCCGGGGCGCCGGGGCTGCGGCTGGACGGTCTGATGACCGTCGCGCCGCTCACCGGCCCCTACGCAGGGCGCGAACTCGCGGCGTTCGAGCGGTTGATGGATTTGTCGACGGACCTGCGCCGAGCCCATCCGGCTGCGAACATGGTCTCGGCAGGAATGAGTGCGGACCTCGAACAGGCCGTGGCCGCCGGAGCGACACATGTACGCGTCGGCACTGCGGTACTCGGAGTCCGCCCCAGGCTCGGGTAACGTCGCCAAGAAGTCGGACCACAGCAGAAAATATGGTCAGTGCCACCGAAGGCGGGCGCAACGACCTCGTGGATCGCGGGCATTGGCAGTCGTCAGCCGATCCACCACAGAGCGGAGGACTCAGAGCATGGCCGGCGCGATGCGCAAGATGGCGGTCTACCTCGGCCTCGTGGAGGACGATGGGTACGACGGCCGGGGATTCGACCCCGATGACGACTTCGAGCCCGAACTGGACCCCGAACCCGAACGGGACCACCGGAGGCACGAGCCGTCCCACCAGTCCCACGTAGCACATCAGTCCCAAAGGGATGAAGAGGTGCGAATCGTACAACCGCCCGCGGCGCGCGAGCCGGTCGCACGTTCCGCTTCGCTCCCCGCGGAATCCGGCCGTCCGGCGCGTATCGCGCCCGTGGCGTCCATCACACAAGAACGCGCAAACCTGGAGAAGAACGCACCGGTGATCATGCCCAAGGTCGTGTCGGAACGAGAGCCTTACCGGATCACCACGCTTCACCCGCGGACCTACAACGAGGCCCGTACCATCGGGGAACACTTCCGTGAGGGCACCCCGGTGATCATGAATCTGACTGAGATGGATGACACAGATGCGAAGCGACTTGTCGACTTTGCGGCCGGTTTGGTGTTTGGTCTTCACGGCAGCATCGAGCGGGTGACCCAGAAGGTGTTCCTGTTGTCTCCTGCTAACGTCGATGTCACGGCGGAGGACAAGGCCCGTATCGCAGAGGGCGGGTTCTTCAACCAGAGCTGAGACGCAAGACCGGAAACAGCAGTACAAGTAGTACCCAGCAGCACGGAAACAGGGGAGAGGGAAGCACCAGCAATGAGCGTGGTCCTGGATGTCATCTACATCGCGCTGATGTGCTTCCTCATCGTGCTCATCTTCCGGTTGGTCATGGACTACGTCTTCCAGTTCGCCCGCTCATGGCAACCCGGCAAGGCGATGGTGGTCGTTCTGGAGGCCACCTACACTGTCACCGACCCACCGCTCAAGCTTCTGCGGCGGTTCATCCCGCCGCTGCGCCTCGGGGGCGTGGCGCTCGACCTGTCCTTCTTCGTACTGATGATCATCGTCTACATCCTGATCTCGATCGTGAGCCGGCTGTGATGAGCGATGTGACCTACCGTCTTGCCGAATGCCGACGACTACGTTGAGGTGAAGAGATGCCGTTGACCCCCGAGGACGTGCGGAACAAGCAGTTCACGACCGTCCGCCTCCGAGAAGGCTATGACGAGGACGAGGTCGATGCCTTCCTCGATGAGGTCGAAGCCGAACTGACCCGCCTGCTCCGCGAGAACGAGGACCTGCGGGCCAAACTGGCCGCGGCCACGCGCGCTGCTGCGCAGAACCAGCAGAACATGCGCAAGCCCCCGGAGGGTCCCGGCGGTCCCGGTCCGCAGGACCAGCAGCAGGGCATGCCTCCGCAGGGGATGCGCGGTCCGGGTGCTCCCGTACCCGCCGGCATATCGGGCCCGCCGCAGCAGCAGATGGGTGGCCCCATGGGTGGTCCGCCCCAGCTGCCGAGCGGTGCCCCGCAGCTGCCCGCCGGTCCCGGCGGTGGTCAGGGTGGTCCCCAGGGTCCCGGTCCGATGGGCCAGGGTCCGATGGGTCCCGGCCCCATGGGTCAGGGTCCGATGGGCGGCCAGCCTCCCATGCAGCAGCAGATGGGTGGTCCGATGGGCGGCCCCATGGGCGGTCCGATGGGCGGCCCCGGTCAGGGCCCCGGTGGCGACAGCGCCGCCCGTGTCCTCTCGCTGGCCCAGCAGACCGCCGACCAGGCGATCGCCGAGGCCCGCTCCGAAGCCAACAAGATCGTCGGCGAGGCCCGCAGCCGCGCCGAGGGCCTCGAGCGTGACGCCCGTGCCAAGGCCGACGCCCTGGAGCGGGACGCGCAGGAGAAGCACCGCGTCGCGATGGGCTCCCTGGAGTCCGCCCGCGCCACGCTGGAGCGCAAGGTCGAGGACCTGCGCGGCTTCGAGCGCGAGTACCGTACGCGCCTGAAGTCGTACCTGGAGTCCCAGCTGCGTCAGCTGGAGACCCAGTCCGACGACTCGCTGGCTCCGCCGCGCACCCCGGCGACCGCGTCGCTTCCGCCGTCCCCGGCGCCCTCCATGGCCCCGGCCGGCGCGAGCGCCCCGTCGTACGGCGGCAACCCGACCATGGGTGGCGCCCCGGCTCCCGCTGCTCCGTCCTACGGCGGCCAGCAGCAGATGTCCCCGGCGATGACCCAGCCGATGGCACCGGTGCGGCCGCAGGGCCCGTCGCCGATGGGGCAGGCTCCCTCGCCGATGCGCGGGTTCCTGATCGACGAGGACGACAACTGACGGCCAGTAGTACGTCTTAGGCGTCGGCAGCGTTCAGGGCGGGGCCCCCGGAAAATCCGGGGGCCCCGCCCTTTGGCATGGGGTACGTTCTCGCCGCACTGGGGTGTGTAGCGCAGTTGGTTGTCGCGCCGCTATGGCATATCGGAGGACGCCGGTTCGAATCCGGCCCACCCCAGTGCGTCAGCCGTACGTGCGCACACAACGCCGAAGGCCCGGGTCCGCCAAGATCTTTGGCGGACCCGGGCCTTCGTACGTCGCGTTACGCCTTGCGCAGGCGGAAGGTCAGCGACAGGCCCTCGTCGGTGAACGGGGCGCCGTAGGTGTCGTCCGCCTCGCCCTGACCGAAGTCGGTGGCCAGCACCTCGTCGGCGATCAGGGCCGCGTGCTCGGTGAGGGCCGCGATGACCGCCGGGTCCGTGGAGGTCCAGCGCAGGGCGATACGGTCGGCCACGTCGAGGCCGCTGTTCTTGCGGGCCTCCTGGATCAGGCGGATCGCGTCACGGGCCAGGCCCGCCTGACGCAGCTCCTCCGTGATCTCCAGGTCGAGGGCGACCGTGGCACCCGAGTCGGAGGCCACCGACCAGCCCTCGCGCGGGGTCTCCGTGATGATCACCTCGTCCGGGGCGAGGGTGATCGTCTCACCGTCGACCTGGACCGACGCCGTGCCCTCGCGCAGGGCCAGGGACAGCGCGGCCGCGTCCGCGTTCGCGACGGCCTTGGCCACCTCCTGGACGCGCTTGCCGAAGCGCTTGCCCAGGGCGCGGAAGTTGGCCTTCGCGGTCGTGTCGACCAGGCTGCCGCCGACCTCGCTGAGCGACGCCAGGGATGTGACGTTCAACTCCTCCGTGATCTGCGTGTGCAGCTCCCGGTCGAGGGCGTCGAAGCCGGTCGCGGCGATCAGCGCACGGGACAGCGGCTGACGGGTCTTGACGCCCGACTCCGCGCGCGTGGCCCGGCCCAGCTCCACGAGCCGGCGGACGAGGACCATCTGCTTCGACAGCTCGGGGTCGATCGCCGTCAGGTCCGCCTCCGGCCAGGAGGTCAGGTGCACCGACTCCGGGGCGCCCGGAGTGACCGGCACGATCAGGTCCTGCCAGACCCGCTCGGTGATGAACGGGGTCAGCGGGGCCATCAGCTTGGTGACCGTCTCGACGACCTCGTGCAGGGTGCGCAGCGCGGCCTTGTCGCCCTGCCAGAAGCGGCGGCGCGAGCGGCGGACGTACCAGTTGGACAGATCGTCGACGAACGCCGACAGGAGCTTGCCGGCGCGCTGGGTGTCGTACGCCTCCAGAGACTGCGTCACCTGGTCGGTGAGCGCGTGGAGTTCGGACAGCAGCCAGCGGTCCAGGACCGGGCGGTCGGCCGGCGCCGGATCCGCCTCGCTGGGCGCCCAGTTGGAGGTGCGGGCGTACAGGGCCTGGAAGGCGACCGTGTTCCAGTACGTGAGGAGCGTCTTGCGGACGACCTCCTGGATGGTGCCGTGACCCACGCGGCGTGCCGCCCACGGGGAGCCGCCGGCCGCCATGAACCAGCGGACCGCATCCGCGCCGTGCCGGTCCATCAGCGGGATCGGGTCCAGGGTGTTGCCCAGGTGCTTGGACATCTTGCGGCCGTCCTCGGCGAGGATGTGGCCCAGGCAGACCACGTTCTCGTACGAGGACTTGTCGAAGACCAGGGTGCCGACCGCCATCAGCGTGTAGAACCAGCCGCGGGTCTGGTCGATCGCCTCGGAGATGAACTGCGCGGGGTAGCGGCTCTCGAACAACTCCTTGTTCTTGTACGGGTATCCCCACTGCGCGAACGGCATCGAACCCGAGTCGTACCAGGCGTCGATGACCTCCGGCACGCGCGTGGCCGTCTTGGCGCACTTGGGGCAGGCGAAGGTGACGTCGTCGATGTACGGGCGGTGCGGGTCGAGTTCGGACTGGTCGGTGCCGGTCAGCTCGGTGAGCTCCGCGCGGGACCCGACGACGGTGAGGTGGTCGTCCTCGCAGCGCCAGATGGGCAGCGGAGTGCCCCAGTAGCGGTTGCGGGACAGCGCCCAGTCGATGTTGTTGTTCAGCCAGTCGCCGTACCGGCCGTGCTTGACCGTGTCGGGGAACCAGTTGGTGTTCTCGTTCTCCTGCAGCAGGCGGTCCTTGACGGCCGTGGTGCGGATGTACCAGGACGGCTGCGCGTAGTAGAGGAGCGCGGTGTGGCAGCGCCAGCAGTGCGGGTAGCTGTGCTCGTACGGGATGTGCCGGAAGAGGAGGCCGCGCTGCTGGAGGTCCTCGGTGAGCCTTTCGTCCGCCTTCTTGAAGAAGACGCCGCCGACCAGGGGGACGTCCTCCTCGAAGGTGCCGTCGGGGCGGACGGGGTTGACCACGGGCAGGCCGTAGGCGCGGCAGACCTTGAGGTCGTCCTCGCCGAAGGCGGGGGACTGGTGGACCAGGCCCGTACCGTCCTCGGTCGTGACGTACTCGGCGTTGACGACAAAATGCGCCTGGGCCGGGAACTCGACGAGTTCGAACGGTCGTTGATACGTCCAGCGCTCCATTTCGGCGCCCGTGAAGGACTGGCCGGTGGTCTCCCAGCCCTCGCCGAGTGCCTTGGCGACGAGCGGTTCGGCGACGACGAGCTTCTCGTCGCCGTTGGTCGCGACGACGTAGGTGACCTCGGGGTGCGCGGCGACCGCGGTGTTGGAGACCAGCGTCCAGGGGGTCGTCGTCCAGACCAGGAGCGCGGCTTCGCCGGCGAGCGGACCGGAGGTGAGGGGGAAACGGACGTAGACGGACGGGTCGACGACCGTCTCGTAGCCCTGCGCCAGCTCGTGGTCCGAGAGGCCGGTGCCGCAGCGCGGGCACCAGGGTGCGACGCGGTGGTCCTGGACCAGCAGGCCCTTGTTGAAGATCGTCTTCAGCGACCACCAGACCGACTCGATGTACTCGGGGTCCATCGTGCGGTACGCGTCGTCGGTGTCGGTCCAGTACGCCATGCGGGTCGTGAGCGCCTCGAAGGCGTCGGTGTGGCGGGTCACGGACTCGCGGCACTTGGCGTTGAACTCGGCGATGCCGTACGCCTCGATGTCCTTCTTGCCGGAGAAGCCGAGCTCCTTCTCGACCGTCAGCTCCACCGGGAGGCCATGGCAGTCCCAGCCGGCCTTGCGGGCCACGTGGTAGCCGCGCATGGTGCGGAAGCGGGGGAAGACGTCCTTGAAGACGCGGGCCTCGATGTGGTGGGCGCCCGGCATGCCGTTGGCGGTGGGCGGGCCCTCGTAGAAGACCCACTCGGGGCGGCCCTCGGACTGCTCCAGGGTCTTGGCGAAGATCTTCTGCTCGCGCCAGAAGTCGAGCACGGCGTGCTCGAGCGCGGGCAGGTCGACCTGGGCGGGCACCTGGCGGTACGTCGGCGATGTCATCAGCGAGCTTCCTCCGGCGGACTTGCTGCCTTCCGTCCGGAGGGACGAGAGTCACGGCCTTCTGTCTGCCGTCCACGCCGACCTCGGCGCGCTCCCGCGGTACCACCCTCCTTGGCTCACCGGTGCGGGTTGCGCACCTGCGAGCCCCCTCATTGGGGTCGCGATGCCGGTTCTACTCGCCGCAGCCCTTTGGCTACGGCTTTCTTCCGGCGGCTCCGGGGTGATCTTCACGTCGCGCTCGCCCCCGGGCTTCCACCGTCCCCGGGTCGCTCTGGGCTGCGTACGCCGCTACTCGTCCCCATCCATGCTTTTCGCTCCGCCCAGTGTACGGCGCCGCGCGGTCAGCGGCCGACCGGTTTTCCCGCCCCCGGGGGATGGGGGCGCCGTACGGACGGAGATGACCCGAATGGAGCGGCACGCGTGTTCGGATTCTGGGACGGGCGGCCCGGCGGATTACCCCGCGGGGAGCTGGGCACAACGCATGCAGGCTTGCGGAGCGGCATGCGTGGGCCGGGCGAATCGGGCGGTGTGCCCCGTTGCCGCGGGACTGAAGTCGATTTATCGTCCCAGCACGATTCGCGTGCAAGATCACAATATGTGAAGGGGCCGCGGCCATGGTGGCGAAGAAGACCGCCGTACAGCAGTCGGCGTCCGACGGGTCCACCCAGGCCTCCGGCGGTGCGGCCAAGGATGTGAGCGGGAAGAAGAGCGCGCGGGGACGGTCCACGGCGAGTGCGGGGAAGACGGCCGGGGCGGCTACGGGGACTGCGGCGGCCGCGGTGGAGAAGGCCGCGAAGCCGGTGAAGACGGTACGGGGGGATGCGGCCGGGGGAGGGACACGGGCTGCCGGCAAGAAGCCGACCGCTGGGAAGAAGGCCGCCAAGGCGGCCGCCGCCTCCGAAACGTCTCGCTCGAAGAAGACGGCCGAGGAGGAAGCAACCGAGAGACCTGAGGCCACCACGACTGCGGCCACCGGGAGGAAGGTGGCGGGCGGTAAGGGCGCGGCGGCCGGAAAAGGTGCTGCCGAGAGGCGTGCCGCGGAGAAGAGCACGCCGGAGAAGAGCACGGGGGAAAAGGGCACGGCGAAGAAGGCCGCGGCGAAGAAGGCCGCGGCGAAGAAGGGGGCATCCAAGAGGGCCGCTTCCAAGGGTGTTGCCGAGGAGGGCGCTGTTCGGCAGTCGGCGGCCGGGGCGGCGGTCGCGGAGAAGGCGGTCGGGGGCGAAGCCGTAGCCCAGAAGGAAAGTACTGCTCGGGAAGGTGCTGAACGGGGTACTGGGCAGTCGGCGGCGAAGAAGGCGGGGGCTGCGGCGAAGGAGTCGGCTGTGAAGACAGCGGCAGGAAAAGGAGACGCAGCCGGGAGAGCTGCCGGCAAGAAGGCCGCGGCGAAGAAGAGCGCGGCGGCGAGGAGCACGGCCACGAAACGTGGGAGCGCGGTCGAGGAGACCGCGTCCATGAAGGGTGACGGCGCCCAGCGGGCGGGTAAGGAGACCGCTGTCACGAAGCGTGTGGGCAGGAAGAGCACGGCCAAGAAGGCGGGCGCGGCCAAGGCCGCGGAGCAGACGGGAGCCACGACGGTGGTTGCGAAGAAGACTCCTGGCACGGCCGCGGCGGCCAAGACCGCCGTACCCAAGGCGCGGCTCGCCGCGGCGGAGCCGGGCGAGCTTGCGGTGCGCCCCGGTGAGGACCCCTGGACCCCGGAGGAGGTCGAGGAGGCGCGAACCGAGCTGCTGTCCGAGATGGAGCGGCTGCGTGACGAGATCAGCTCGTCCGAGAACGCCGTCGCCGGCCTGATGCGGGACTCCGGGGACGGCGCGGGCGACGACCAGGCGGACACCGGTACCAAGAACATCACGCGCGAGCACGAGCTGGCCCTCGCGGCCAACGCCCGCGAGATGCTCACACAGACCGAGCGTGCCCTGGTACGGCTGGACGCCGGCACCTACGGCCTGTGCGAGAACTGCGGCAACCCCATCGGCAAGGCCCGGATGCAGGCGTTCCCGCGGGCCACCCTGTGCGTGGAGTGCAAGCAGAAGCAGGAACGCCGGTACTGAGGGGGTACGCGCGCGTGTCGTACCCTCGTCCTCAGTCAGGTACCTAGGTTGAAGGACTCACGTGGCAGAGGCGGAGCGCATCATCGGTACGCCGGACACCCCGGAGGCGGCGGGGACCGAGCCGGAGCAGGGCGAGACCGCACGCCCCAGGGGCAGGCGCCGTGTCGCCGTGCTGTTCGCGGTCGCCGCCTTCGCGTACGCCCTCGACCTGGTCAGCAAGATGATCGTGGTCGCCAAGCTGGAGGACCACGCGCCGATCCGGATCATCGGGGACTGGCTGCAGCTCGAGGCGATCCGCAACGCGGGCGCGGCCTTCGGCTTCGGCGAGGCCTTCACCGTGATCTTCACGGTGATCGCCGCGGCCGTGATCGTGGTGATCGCCCGGCTCGCCCGCAAGCTCTACAGCCTGCCCTGGGCGGTCGCGCTCGGTCTGCTGCTCGGCGGTGCGCTCGGCAACCTCACCGACCGGATCTTCCGCTCGCCGGGCGTCTTCGAGGGCCGCGTCGTCGACTTCATCTCGCCCAAGGGCTTCGCCGTCTTCAACCTGGCGGACTCGGCGATCGTGTGCGGCGGCATCCTGATCGTGCTGCTGTCGTTCAAGGGGCTCGACCCGGACGGGACCGTCCACAAGGACTGAGCCCGGGCTTTCCACAGGCTCGTTCGGGGCTGTCGGTGCTGTCCGGCATACTCGACGGGTGAGCACGATTCCCGAGATCCGTACCCTGCCCGTGCCCGACGGCCTGGAGGGCGAGCGCGTCGACGCCGCCATCTCCCGGATGTTCGGCTTCTCCCGGACCAAGGCGGCGGAGCTCGCCGCCGCGGGGAAGGTCACGGTCGACGGGTCGGTGGTCGGCAAGTCCGAGCGGGTGAGCGGGGGCGCCTGGCTCGAGGTCGAGATGCCACAGGCGCCCGCGCCCGTGCAGATCGTCGCGGAGCCGGTCGAGGGCATGGAGATCGTGTACGACGACGATGACGTGGTCGTGATCGTCAAGCCGGTCGGTGTCGCCGCCCACCCCAGCCCCGGCTGGACCGGGCCGACCGTCATCGGCGGCCTCGCCGCGGCCGGCTACCGCATCTCCACCTCCGGCGCCGCCGAGCGCCAGGGCATCGTGCACCGCCTCGACGTCGGCACCTCGGGCCTGATGGCGGTCGCCAAGTCGGAGCGCGCGTACACCTCGCTCAAGCGCCAGTTCAAGGAGCGCACGGTCGACAAGCGCTACCACACGCTCGTCCAGGGCCACCCGGACCCGACCAGCGGCACCATCGACGCACCCATCGGCCGCCACCCCAACCACGACTACAAGTGGGCGGTCACGGCCGACGGGAAGCCCTCGGTCACGCACTACGACCTCATCGAGGCCTTCCGCGCGGCCTCGCTGCTCGACGTCAAGCTGGAGACCGGGCGAACCCACCAGATCCGCGTCCACATGGCCGCCCACCGCCACCCGTGCGTCGGCGACCTGACGTACGGCGCCGACCCGACGCTCGCCAAGCGGCTGCACCTGACCCGCCAGTGGCTGCACGCCGTGCGACTCGGGTTCGAGCACCCCGGGGACGGGCAGTGGGTGGAGTTCGAGAGCGACTACCCGGCCGACCTGCAGAAGGCACTGGACCAGGTCCGCGAGGAGACGTACGGATGATCCGCACGCACGCGTACGACGTACGGGTCGCCGAGGACCCCGCCGACCTGGAGATGTGCTTCAGGGTGCGCAAGGAGGTCTTCGTCGGCGAGCAGGGTGTGCCGGAGGACCTGGAGTACGACGAGTACGACGCCGTCGCGGTGCATGTGCTGGCCGTACGGGACGACGGGGTGCCGCTCGGCACGGGGCGGCTGCTGTACGGCGAGGCGGCCTCCACCAAGGTCGACGGCGACCTCACCGTGGGGTCGCTCGGGCGGCTCGCCGTCGCCAAGGAGGCCCGCGGGCTCGGCGTCGGGGTGGCGCTGGTGCGGGCCATCGAGGACGCGGCACGCGCGCGTGGGCTCGCGGCGGTGGATCTGCACGCGCAGACGCATGCGCTGGGGTTCTACGAGCGGCTCGGCTACGAGGCCTACGGGCCGGAGTATCCGGAGGCGGGCATCCCGCACCGGGCGATGCGGCGCGCTCTGTAGCACAGTCCGAAGACGCCGGTGGGGACGGCGGCGTGGCAGGCTGGAAAGCCGCTGCCCGTACGTCGACCTTCCCGGAGCGCTGACCGTGGATCAGTTGGCCCTGCTGTTCGTGCTGTTGCTCGGGGCCCTGGTGAGCGTCCCGGTCGGGGACCGGTTCGGGCTGCCGGCGCCGGTGCTGATGACCCTCTTCGGGATCGTGCTCGCCGTGGCCGACTTCGTGCCGAACGTCGACGTCCCGCCGGATCTGATCCTGCCCCTGCTGCTCCCGCCGCTGCTGTACGCGGCGGCGCGGCGCACGTCCTGGCGGCAGTTCGCGGCGAACCGGCGGCCGATCTTCCTGCTGGCCGTGGCGCTGGTGTTCGTCACCACCGTGTGCGTGGCCGCCGTCGCGCACACGATCGTGCCGGGGCTGCCCGTCGCCGCCGCCGTGGCGCTCGGCGCGCTCGTCGCACCGCCCGACCCGGTCGCCGCGACGGCGGTCGCCGGACAGCTCGGGCTGCCGCGCCGGCTGGTGTCCATCCTGGAGGGCGAGGGACTGTTCAACGACGTCACGGCGATCGTGCTGTACCACGTGGCGATCGCCGCCGCCGTCAGCGGCAGCTTCACACCGGGGCGGGCCGCGCTCGACCTGGTGCTCTCCGCCGTGGTGGCCGTGGCGGTGGGGCTCGCGCTCGGCTGGGGCGCCAACAGGCTGATGGATCTGCTGGGCGACGCGACCCTGCAGATCGGGATGACGCTGCTGGTGCCGTACGCCTCGTACGTCCTCGCGGAGGAGCTGCACGGCTCCGGTGTGCTCGCCGTGCTCACGACCGCCCTGTTCCTCGCGGAGTACGCCACCGACGCCGACGACGTGCTGACCCGGCTGACCGGGCATGCGTTCTGGGACATCGTCGACACGCTCGTCACGGGCGTCGCCTTCGGGCTGATCGGTCTCGAACTGCACAACGCGATCCGGACGGCGTCCGGGCGGTGGGGCGAGATGCTCGGCTGGGCGGGCGTGATCGTGGCCGTCGTGGTCGTCGTACGACTGGTGTACCTGCTGCCGGCGACCTGGCTCACCAAGCGGCTGCACGCCAAACGGGACCACGACGAGGACATCCCGATGAGTGTGCGGGAGACCGTCGTCATGTGGTGGTCGGGGATGCGGGGAGTGGCCTCGGTGGCTCTGGCGCTGGCGATCCCACTGAAGACCGACGACGGGTCGGCCTTTCCCGACCGGGACGAGATCGTGTTCATCGCCTTCGGGGTGATCATGGGGACGCTGGTGCTGCAGGGGCTGACCCTGCCGTGGCTGGTGAAGCGGCTGGGGGTGCAGGCCGACACGGAGCGGGAGAAGGAGTTCGAGAAGTCCCTCGCCGTCCGGGCGGCCAAGGCGGCCAAGCGGCGGCTGAGGGAGATCGAGCAGGTCGAGGAGGTGCCGGAGGAGCTGTCCGAGCAGATGCTGCGGCGGGCCTTCGACATCGGGGTGCGGATCAGCCCGGACATGGCGGACGAGGAGCGGCGGGAGGCGCATGAACACCGGATGCGCCGACTGAAGCGGGTGCGGCGGATCCACGGCGAGATGCTCAGCGCGGCACGGCACGAGGTGCTGGCGGCGCGGAGCGAGCCAGGGGCGGATCCGGAGATCGTGGACCGGGTGCTGCGTCACCTTGATGTGCGGAGTCTGCGGTGACCTCAGGGAAGTCGTTCGCGTTCGGCGACGGTCCGTGCGTAGGGTCGAATCATGGCTCGTAATGTCGTAATCAGTGGTGGCGGTACGGGGATTGGACTTGCCGCGGCGCAGGTCTTCGCGGCGGACGGGGACCGGGTCCTGCTGCTCGGACGGCGGGCGGAGGTGCTGGAGAAGGCCGCGGTGCCCGGGGCTTCGACCTATGCGGCGGATCTGAGCGATCCGGCCGCTGTGCGCGGGGTCGCCGACTTCGTGGAGCGGGAGTTCGGGACCGTGGACGTACTGATCCACAGTGCCGGGGGCACCGGGCAGCTGGAGCCCGCCGCCGAGAGCGACGACCCGCTCGACCGGGTCGCGCACAACTGGACACTCAACTTCCGGATCAACACCCTCACCGCGGCCCTGCTCACGGAGGCCCTGAAGGACCGGCTGGCCACGCCTGGCGGACGGGTGCTGTTCGTCAGCTCCATCGCCGCCTACCGGGGGTCCGGCAGCGGGGCGTACGGGGGCGCCAAGGCCGCCTTGCACCCGTATGCCCATGACCTCGCCCGGGAGCTGGGGCCGCGCGGGATCACCGCCAACGTGGTCGCGCCCGGGTACATCGAGGACACCGAGTTCTTCGGCCCGCAGATCGACCCCGCGCGGCGTGCACGGCTCGTCGACGACACCCTGGACAAGCGCGCCGGCACCCCCGGCGACGTGGCCGCGACCTTGCACTGGCTCGCCTCACCGGGCGCCGGGCATGTCACCTCGCAGGTGATCCAGGTCAACGGGGGTGCGGAGCGCGGCCACTGAGGCCGTTCAGCCGCGGCCCGTCCTCGGCGATTCGGGGATGCGGCGTGCCGCGCCGTCCGGGGAGCCGTCGGGGGAGCGCCGGCTCGCCGGCAGGGCCGCGTCCGAGGTGTTCACGCGGGGCAGGGCGTACGGGTGCTGCTCGCACAGCCAGCGGACCATGTGCTCGCGGACGGTGACCCGTACCGTCCATATGTCGTCCGCGTCCTTGGCCGTCACCAGGGCCCGCACCTGCATGGTGTTCGGGGTGGTGTCCGTGACGGCCATGCCGTAGTCGCGGCCGTCCCAGGCCGGGCACTCGCGCAGGATGTCGCGGAGCTTCTCGCGCATCAGTTCCACCGGCGCCGAGTGGTCGAGGTGCCAGTAGACGATGCCCGTCATCTGGGTGCCGCCCCGGGACCAGTTCTCGAAGGGCTTCGAGGTGAAGTACGACACAGGCATGGTGATCCGGCGCTCGTCCCAGGTCCGCACGGTCAGGAAGGTCAGCGTGATCTCCTCGACCGTGCCCCACTCGCCGTCCACCACGACCGTGTCGCCGAGCCGCACCATGTCGCCGAAGGCGATCTGCAGCCCTGCGAACAGGTTGCTGAGCGTCGACTGGGCGGCGACACCGGCGACGATGCCGAGGATGCCGGCCGAGGCCAGCAGCGAGGCGCCCGCGGCCCGCATCGCCGGGAACGTCAGCAGCATCGCGGCCGCGGCCACCACGCCGACGATCGCCGCCACCACCCGCATGATCAGCGACACCTGGGTGCGCACGCGCCGCACCCGGGCCGGATCGCGGTGGAGGCGGGCATAGCGGGAGTAGGACGTCTCCACGACGGCCGCCGCGATCCGGATCACCAGCCAGGCCGTCGACCCGATCAGCACCAGGGTCAGCGTCCGGCCGATGCCGACCTCGTGGGCCTGCAGCAGCTGCGCCTGGTCGTAGGAGCCTCTGAGCATGGCCGAGCACAGCACCAGCTGGTAGGGAATGCGGCCGCGGCGCAACAGCCCCCACAGCGGGGTCTCGCCGTGCCGTTCGTCGGCCTTGCGCAGCAGCAGATCGGTGGCCCAGCCGATGAGCAGCGTGAGCACGACCGAGCCGCCGATCACGATCAGCGGACGCAGTACGTTCTCCATGCCTGCGAACCTAACCGGACCCGGGGGGTCATGAACATGTGAGTTCGGGCTCGTAGGGGGTACGGCCGCGAGGCGGCGCTGTCAGTCCCGGCTGGCACGATGGCCTCATGAACATCATGCTCTTTCACTCGACCTACGGTCTGCGGCCCGCGGTGCACCAGGCCGCGGACCGGCTGCGCGGCGCCGGGAACGAGGTGTGGACCCCGGACCTCTTCGACGGGCGTACGTTCGAGACGGTCGAGGAGGGCATGGCCTTCAACGACGAGATCGGCAAGGACGAGCTGCTCAAGAGAGCCGTCCTGGCCGCCGCCCCCTACTCGGAGCGCGGCCTTGTGTACGCAGGGTTCTCGCTCGGCGCCTCCATCGCGCAGACCCTCGCGCTCGGCGACGAGAAGGCCCGCGGGCTGCTGCTCCTGCACGGCACGTCGGACATCGCGCCGAACGCCGCCGTGGACGACCTGCCGGTCCAGCTGCATGTCGCCGAGCCGGACCCGTTCGAGACGGACGACTGGCTGAGCGCCTGGTATCTGCAGATGGGCAGAGCGGGCGCGGACGTCGAGGTCTACAGATACGCGGGTGCGGGCCACCTCTACACCGACCCCGGACTGCCGGACTACGACGAGGAGGCCGCCGAGGCCACCTGGCGGGTGGCGCTCGGCTTCCTCGACAGCCTGTAGCCGGGGGCTATACGGGGTCGTAGGTCCGCTCGACCTTCTGCGTGCCGGTGCGCGTGCGGTACGAACGCTCCCAGGACGAGGTCGCGTTCTTGTCCGTGCGGTCGGACAGGACGTAGTAGTCCATCTGCGCGCGGTCGGCGGTGATGTCCAGGACGCCGTAGCCGTGGCGGTCGGTGTCGACCCAGTGGACGTGCCGGTTGGCGGCGCGGATGATCGGCGAGGCGATCGCGGAGACCGTGCCCTCGGGGACCTTCACGATGTCGTCGAGGTTGTCGGAGGTCACCGACGTGACGACGAACTCCGTGGCGGCCGAGGCCGACAGCGGGTACGTACCGGCGTCCACCGGCACGTCGTTGGCCCACGCCATGTGGATGTCGCCGGTCAGGAAGACGGTGTTGCCGATCGCGTTCGAGCGCAGATGGGCCAGCAGTTCGCGGCGGTCGTCCGTGTAGCCGTCCCACTGGTCGGTGTTGGCGGCGATCCCCTCCTGCGGCAGTCCGAGCAGCTTGGCGAGCGGCTTGAGGAGGTCGGCGGAGAGCGAGCCGAAGGAGAACGGCGAGATCATCACCGAATTGCCGACCAGCCGCCAGGTGGTGTCGGAGGCCTTCAACCCGGCCTTCAGCCAGTCGAGTTGGGCTCGCCCGGTGATCGTACGGTCCGGGTCGTCGACCGATCCGCTGGCCGTGGACGCCTGCTGGGAGCGGAAGGAACGCAGGTCGAGGAGGGAGAGGTCGGCGAGCTTGCCGAAGCGCAGCCGTCGGTAGGTGGTGCCCGCGATCGCCGGGCGGACCGGCATCCACTCGAAGTAGGCCTGCTTGGCGGCCGCCTTGCGGTCGGTCCAGGTGCCCTCGGCGCCCTCGGTGTGGTTGACCGCACCGCCGGACCACGCGTTGTCGGCGAACTCGTGGTCGTCCCAGATCGCCACGACCGGCGCCTTGTGGTGCAGGGCCTGCAGATCCGGGTCGGTCTTGTACTTGCCGTGCCGGGTGCGGTAGTCGGCGAGCGTGAGGATCTCGTTCGTCGGCGCGTGCGGGCGGACCACCTTGCCGCGAGCCGCGTACTCGCCGGACTTGTACTCGTAGATGTAGTCGCCGAGATGCAGCCAGGCGTCCAGGTCGCCCCGTGCCGCGAGATGGCGGTACGAGGCGAAGTAGCCGCCCTCCCAGTTGGCGCAGGAGACCACGCCGAAGCGCAGGCCCGGCACGGCGGCGTCGGCGGCGGGCGCCGTACGGGTGCGGGCGACCGGGGAGTCGGTGGGGCCGGCGGAGAAACGGAACCAGTAGTCGGTGGCCGGCTCCAGGCCCCGGATGTCCGCCTTGACGGTGTGGTCGGAGGCGGCACTCGCGGTGGTCGAGCCCTTGGCGACGATGTTCGTCAGTGCCTTGTCCCTGGCGACGACCCAGCTGACCTCGGTGTCCGGGCCGAGCCCGGAGCCGGGTATGGCCTCGGGGGTGGGCGTCACCCGGGTCCACAGCAGGACGCCGTCGGGCAGCGGGTCACCGGAGGCGACACCGTGCAGGAAGGTGGGAGCGTCCGCGGCCGCGCGGGCCGGGAGCGCGGCGGCGAGCGGCCCGGCCAGGACAGCGGTCGCCGCCGCGGCCTTGACGACCGTGCGGCGGCGCGGAGAGAGCGAGTTGAGGGCCTGGGATGCCTCGGATGATCTGTATCGACTGGTCACGGGCGCACAGATTACTGACCAGTACGTGCGAAGAGCGGGCGAACCGAAAAAGTTCGCCCGCTCTTCAGCCGCGAGACGTCCGGGGCTTCACACCCCGGTCGGCCGCGATGTCCGGGATCAGGCCTTCCCGTTCTTGGTCGCGCAGTACTTCGGGTGGCCATCGGCGCCGTCCTTGACGCAGATCTGTACGGTCACCGTGATGCCCTCGCCGATCGAAAGGCCCTTTTGAGCACAGGAGTTGTTGGCGCCGCGCAGTCCGGGGTCTACGCCTTGAGAGCCGCTCCGACCAGCGAGTTGAACTGGGCAACCGTCAATGGCGGGTTGCCGTCGGGCCGACCGTTGAGTGTCAGTATCTTGCCGTCCATGACGAAGCTGGGCGTGCCGCGTACGCCGTCCTTGTTGGTGTCCCAGGTCTTGGACATCGCCAGCGCCCAGGCGTCGTAGGTGCCCTTCTTCACCGCGCTCTGGAACTTGGTGTTGTTCTTCAGGGCGGGAACGGTGTCGGCGACCTTGATCAGGTAGGCGTCGCTCTTGAACTGGTCGTCCCTCTCGTCCGGGTGCCACTTCTTCGAGTACAGCGCGGTCTTGTAGTCGAGGAAGGCCTCCGGGCTGATGTTCAGTGCGGCACCCAGGGCGCTCAGCGCGTTCTTGGAGCCTTCACCGTTGGAGCCGATCTTGCCTTTGCCCAGCGCGTCACCGTCGATGAACGTGCCACCGATGTACTGGATCTTGTACTTGCCGCCATCGATGTCCTGCTTCACGGTGGCACCGACGACCTGCTCGAAGTCGGCGCAGATCGGGCAGCGCGCGTCCTCGTAGATCTTGAGGGTCTTCTTGGCGCTCGCCTTGCCGATAACGACGGTCGTGCCGTCCGGGCCCGTCGTGTTGGCCGGCGCCACCACCTTGGCGTCCTTCAGGCCCGTCCAGTAGCTGGGCTTGTTGGCCTGGACGACGGCGTAACCTATGCCGCCGGCCGCCGCCAGCACGGCCACGACCGAACCGGCCACAATGGCCTGCCGCTTGGCCTTGGCCCTCTTGGCCTGGCGCTCGCGCTCCTGCCGCAGCCGCTCTCGGGCCGCCGTCTTCGAGGCCTGGCTGTTCCGCTTGCTCATGTGGGTGTTCTCCATGTGGGACGCGCATACGTCGTACGCGGGATACGTGTGGGGGACTGGTCGTGCTCAGTGCTCTTCGGAGCAACGTGTGCTGTTCAGGCGAAAGCGACCGAGCACGGCGGTCCACGCCGTCCCAGGGAGTGCACGAGGATCCGCTCGCGGGCGCCGGCCACGGGGCGGCCGGTGTGCCGTACGCGCCGCACCGGAGCGGCCGGCCGGACGGTCACCGCGGCGACCGCCAGCAGCAGCGGACGGAAGGTGGTCGCGCTCACCGCGCGGACCAGCTGGGCCAGCGCCCGCTCGCCGCGGCGCAGCCAGGCGGCGGCCAGCAGGCCGACGCCGACGTGAGCCGCCAGCAGCAGCCAGGCCGTGGCCGGGTCGGCGTGCGCCAGCAGGGCGGCGAGCCGGTCGGTGCCGGTGCCGGTCACCCGGGCCAGCGGGGCGGTGGCCCCGGAGCCGATGCCGGTGCCGTTGCCGCACAGCACGTCGAAGCCGACCGAGCGCAGCGGGCCGGCGACGGGTCCGCCCGCGCGGCCGTAGCAGACCTGCTGCCCGGTGGTGAAGACCGTGTCGGCGGCCAGCTCCAGCGGGACCAGCAGGGCGGCGATCCGCGCGAAACCGCGCTCGCGGCCGGCCAGGGCGTAGGCGACCGTGAACACGGCGGCGGCAACCGCGGCCACCGTGTTCAACGGCAGCGGGACCCGCGACAGCAGCACGTGCGACGCGGTGCTGAGCGTCACGACCAAGGCCGTGAACAGCGCCGCGCGCAGCGCTCTGATGCGGGTCCCGGATATGTCCATAGCGTGGAGAGTCTGTCATGTGGTCCTGTAAGGGACCCCTAAAAGCTCCCTGTGAGATTACGGACTGTCACAGACCCGGGATCCGGCCGTTGCGGAACAGGTCCACGAAGATCTGGTGGTCGGCACGCGCGCGTGCGCCGTAGCTGTGCGCGAAGTCGGTCAGCAGGCCCGCGAAGCCGTCCTCGTCGGCGGCGATCGCCGCGTCGATGGCGCGCTCGGTGGAGAACGGGACCAGGGACTCGCCGGACTGGTCGTCCGCCGCCGCGTGCATGGTCGCCGTGGCCCGGCCCAGGTCGGCGACGACGGCGGCGATCTCCTCCGGGTCGTCGATGTCGCCCCAGTCGAGATCGACGGCGTACGGCGACACCTCGGCGACCAGTTGGCCCGCGCCGTCCAGCTCGGTCCAGCCCAGCCACGGGTCGGCGTGCGCCTGCAGCGCGCGCTGGGAGATCACCGTGCGGTGGCCCTCGTGCTGGAAGTAGTCGCGGATCGCCGGGTCGGTGATGTGCCGGGAGACGGCGGGGGTCTGGGCCTGCTTGATGTAGATCACCACATCGTTCTCCAGGGCGTCGCTGTGGCCCTCCAGAAGGATGTTGTACGACGGCAGACCGGCCGACCCGATGCCGATGCCGCGGCGCCCCACCACGTCCTTGACCCGGTACGAGTCCGGGCGGGCCAGGGAGGCGTCCGGCAGCGTCTCCAGATAGCCGTCGAAGGCGGCGAGGACCTTGTAGCGGGTCGCCGCGTCCAGCTCGATGGAGCCGCCGCCGGGCGCGAAGCGGCGCTCGAAGTCACGGATCTCCGTCATCGAGTCCAGCAGCCCGAATCGGGTGAGGGAGCGCGCGTCACGCAGGGCGTCCAGGAGCGGCCCCTGGGCGGTGTCGAGCGTGAACGGAGGCACCTCGTCGCTCTTCGCGCCGGTCGCCAGGGCGTGGATGCGCTCGCGGTACGCGCCCGCGTACACCTCGACCAGCTCGGTGATCTGGTCGTCGGCGAGCGCCTTCGCGTACCCGATGAGGGCGATGGAGGCGGAGAAGCGCTTCAGGTCCCAGGTGAAGGGGCCGACGTACGCCTCGTCGAAGTCGTTGACGTTGAAGATCAGGCGGCCGTTCGCGTCCATGTAGGTGCCGAAGTTCTCCGCGTGCAGGTCGCCGTGGATCCACACGCGCGAGGTGCGCTCGTCGAGGTACGGGCCGCCCCGCTTTTCCGCGTCCAGGTCGTGGTAGAAGAGGCACGCGGTACCCCGGTAGAACGCGAAGGCCGAGGCAGCCATCTTGCGGAACTTCACGCGGAACGCTGCCGGGTCGGCGGCCAGGAGCCGGCCGAAGGCGGTGTCGAAGACGGCGAGGATCTCCTCGCCGCGCTGCTCGTCGTTGAGCTGGGGAACCGACATCGCGGGGTGCCTCCTGGTGCCTGGATGTGTACGACGGCGTTTCTGTTTTTCCAACGGGTGAGGGTGCGCGGAAGTGCCCGCGATCCTCGCAGTGAAGGTACGCGGGGGAGCCCTCGGATTGTCAGTCCCGAGGCATAGACTTCGACGCTGACCCCAGGACTGTCCGCCAGCCCGTCGCCGCGCGTTTCCTTTGGAGGCCGAACCGTGTCAAAGCCGCCGTTCACGCACCTGCACGTCCACACCCAGTACTCACTGCTGGACGGTGCCGCGCGGCTGAAGGACATGTTCAACGCGTGCAACGAGATGGGCATGACCCATATCGCCATGTCCGACCACGGCAACCTCCACGGGGCGTACGACTTCTTCCATTCCGCGAAGAAGGCCGGGGTCACCCCGATCATCGGTATCGAGGCATATGTCGCCCCGGAGTCGCGGCGCAACAAGCGCAAGATCCAGTGGGGCCAGCCGCACCAGAAGCGCGACGACGTCTCCGGTTCCGGTGGTTACACCCACAAGACGATCTGGGCGGCGAACGCGACCGGTCTGCACAACCTCTTCCGCCTCTCCTCGGACGCGTACGCCGAGGGCTGGCTGCAGAAGTGGCCCCGGATGGACAAGGAGACCATCTCCCAGTGGTCCGAGGGCCTGATCGCCTCCACCGGCTGCCCCTCCGGCGAGCTCCAGACCCGGCTGCGGCTCGGCCAGTACGACGAGGCCCTGAAGTCGGCCGCCGAGTACCAGGACATCTTCGGCAAGGACCGCTACTTCCTGGAGCTGATGGACCACGGCATCGAGATCGAGCGCCGGGTCCGCGACGGCCTCCTGGACATCGGCAAGAAGCTCGGCATCCCGCCGCTGGTCACCAACGACTCGCACTACACGTACGCGCACGAGGCGACCGCCCACGACGCCCTGCTGTGCATCCAGACCGGCAAGAACCTCTCCGACCCGGACCGCTTCAAGTTCGACGGCACCGGCTATTACCTGAAGTCCACGGACGAGATGTACGCCATCGACTCCTCGGACGCCTGGCAGGAGGGCTGCCGCAACACCCTCCTGGTGGCCGAACAGATCGACACCGCCGGCATGTTCGAGGCCAAGAACCTCATGCCGAAGTTCGACATCCCCGAGGGCTACACCGAGGTCACCTGGTTCAAGGAGGAGGTCCGCCGCGGCATGGAGCGCCGCTTCCCCGACGGCATCCCCGAGGACCGCCAGAAGCAGGTCGAGTACGAGATGGACGTCATCATCCAGATGGGGTTCCCGGGCTACTTCCTCGTCGTCGCCGACTTCATCATGTGGGCCAAGAACAACGGCATCGCCGTCGGCCCCGGCCGAGGCTCCGCGGCCGGTTCGATCGTCGCCTACGCCATGGGCATCACCGACCTCGACCCGATCCCGCACGGTCTGATCTTCGAGCGGTTCCTCAACCCCGAGCGCGTCTCGATGCCCGATGTCGACATCGACTTCGACGAGCGTCGGCGCGTCGAGGTGATCAGGTACGTGACCGAGAAGTACGGCGCCGACAAGGTTGCCATGATCGGCACCTACGGCAAGATCAAGGCCAAGAACGCGATCAAGGACTCCGCGCGCGTGCTGGGCTACCCGTACGCGATGGGCGACCGCATCACCAAGGCCATGCCCGCCGACGTCCTCGGCAAGGGCATCGACCTCAACGGCATCACCGATCCCTCGCACCCCCGCTACTCGGAGGCGGGCGAGGTCCGCGGGATGTACGAGAACGAACCGGACGTCAAGAAGGTCATCGACACCGCCAAGGGCGTCGAGGGCCTGGTCCGGCAGATGGGTGTGCACGCCGCCGGCGTGATCATGTCCAGCGAGACCATCACCGAGCACGTGCCCGTGTGGGTGCGGCACACCGACGGCGTGACCATCACACAGTGGGACTACCCGAGCTGCGAGTCGCTCGGCCTGCTGAAGATGGACTTCCTCGGCCTGCGCAACCTGACGATCATGGACGACGCCGTCAAGATGGTGAAGTCCAACAAGGGCGTCGATCTGGAGCTGCTGAGCCTCCCGCTGGACGACCCCAAGACCTTCGAACTGCTCCAGCGCGGCGAGACCCTCGGCGTCTTCCAGTTCGACGGCGGGCCCATGCGCTCGCTGCTGCGTCTGATGAAGCCCGACAACTTCGAAGACATCTCCGCTGTCTCCGCGCTCTACCGTCCCGGCCCGATGGGCATGGACTCGCACACCAACTACGCGCTGCGCAAGAACAAGCTCCAGGAGATCACCCCGATCCACCCCGAGCTGGAGGAGCCGCTCAAGGAGGTCCTGGACGTCACCTACGGCCTGATCGTCTACCAGGAGCAGGTGCAGAAGGCCGCCCAGATCATCGCCGGCTACTCGCTCGGCGAGGCCGACATCCTGCGCCGCGTGATGGGCAAGAAGAAGCCCGACGAACTGGCGAAGAACTTCACCATCTTCCAGGCCGGCGCCCAGAAGAACGGCTACAGCGACGAGGCCATCCAGGCCCTGTGGGACGTGCTGGTCCCCTTCGCCGGCTACGCCTTCAACAAGGCGCACTCGGCCGCGTACGGCCTGGTCTCGTACTGGACCGCCTACCTGAAGGCGAACTATCCAGCCGAGTACATGGCCGCGCTCCTGACCTCCGTCAAGGACGACAAGGACAAGTCCGCGGTCTACCTCAACGAGTGCCGCCGCATGGGCATCAAGGTGCTCCCGCCGAACGTCAACGAGTCGGTGCACAACTTCGCCGCCCAGGGCGACGACGTGATCCTCTTCGGCCTCGAAGCCGTCCGCAACGTCGGCACCAACGTGGTCGAGTCGATCATCAAGAGCCGCAACGCCAAGGGCAAGTACGCCTCCTTCCCCGACTACCTCGACAAGGTCGAGGCGGTCGCCTGCAACAAGCGCACCACGGAGTCGCTGATCAAGGCGGGCGCGTTCGACACCCTCGGGCACACCCGCAAGGGCCTCACCGCGCACTTCGAGCCGATGATCGACAACGTGGTCGCGGTCAAGCGCAAGGAGGCCGAGGGCCAGTTCGACCTCTTTGGCGGCATGGGCGAGGAGGAGAGCAACGAGCCCGGCTTCGGACTCGACGTGGAGTTCACCACCGAGGAGTGGGACAAGACCTATCTGCTCGCCCAGGAGCGGGAGATGCTCGGTCTGTATGTCTCCGACCACCCGCTCTTCGGCCTGGAGCACGTGCTGTCCGACAAGGCCGACGCGGGCATCTCCCAGCTCACCGGCGGTGAGCACGCGGACGGCGCGGTCGTCACCATCGGTGGCATCATCTCGGGCCTGCAGCGCAAGATGACCAAGCAGGGCAACGCCTGGGCGATCGCCACCGTCGAGGACCTCGCGGGCTCCATCGAGTGCATGTTCTTCCCGGCTACGTACCAGTTGGTGTCGACCCAACTCGTCGAGGACGCCGTCGTGTTCGTCAAGGGCCGCCTCGACAAGCGCGAGGACGTGCCGCGGTTGGTGGCGATGGAACTCCAGGTGCCGGACCTGTCCAACGCGGGCACCAACGCGCCCGTGATCCTCACCATCCCGGCAACGAGGGTCACCCCGCCGATGGTCAGCCGCCTCGGCGAGATCCTCAGCCACCACAAGGGCGACAGCGAGGTGCGGATCAAGCTCCAGGGCCCGACGAAGACCACGGTGCTGCGCCTCGACCGGCACCGGGTGAAGCCCGACCCGGCGCTCTTCGGAGACCTCAAGGTGCTGCTCGGACCGTCCTGCCTGGCCGGCTGAGCAGATGAACGAGCGCGAGGGGCGCACCCTGAACGGGGTGCGCCCCTCGGCTGTGCCTGGGTTTCAACAACCCGTTATGCAAATGTCAGTTGTGACCGAAGCTCTTCTGCCGGCCCTTGCGGGGCATGTCGCCCGGTGTGAGGTGCGGGGCGTGCTGCTCGGCCTGCGCCTCCATCGAGGACTGCCGGCTCTGCTGCGGACTCCGCTCGGACTGCGGCTGTTTGCGGTTCTGCTTCTTGTTCTTGGCCATGGTGATCTGCCTCCTGTGGGGGATCTAGGGGCCAGGGCCGCGACCAGATTCACATAGGCTGACAAGGAGCGCATTTCGGATAATTACCGTCTGTGACAGGGCTTGTCGGAGCGCGAGGACCTGAAACGCCACGCCGAAGATCGAGTTCGGGCCGTTAACCCCCGCGCAGTCGGGCAGACTCGAAGGAAGCCCGAAGCAAACCTCCCGGAAAGAGGGTGGATCGCGTGGACCGCTGCATCGTCCTGGTGGACGCCGGGTATCTGCTGGGGGCCGCCGCCAGTCTCCTCGCCGGGGAGCCCTCACGCTCCCGCATCACCGTCGATCACGCCGCCCTCATCCAGGCCCTGCGAGAACGCGCCGAGTCCGACACGGAACGGCCGCTGCTGCGCATCTACTGGTTCGACGGCGCCCCCGACCGCGTCCCGCAGCCCGAGCACCGCAGGCTGCGCGTGATGCCCCGGGTCACCGTCCGGCTCGGCGCCCTGACCCGCAGCGACGGACGCTGGGCCCAGAAGGGCGTCGACGCCGCCATGCACGCCGAGCTCACCGAGCTGGCCCGCAACCGCGCCTGCTCCGACATCGTCCTCGTCACCGGCGACGGCGATCTGCTGCCGGGCATGATGGCCGCCAAGGAGCACGGCGTCGCCGTACACCTGTGGGCCGTGCAGGCCGCCGACGGGGACTACAACCAGTCCGAGGACCTGGTCGCCGAGGCCGACGAGCGGCGCGTCCTGGACCGTACGTGGATCACCAAGGCCGTACGGGCCAAGGAGCTCGGCGGGATCTGTGCGCCGCCGCCCGTGCCGCGGCCCGAGATCGCCGCGATCCTCTCCGCGCCGCTGCCGGAGTCCGCGCTCGCCGCGGCGGCCGAGCGGAGCGCCGAGGACCGCGAGCACGCACCCGCCGCGGCCCGCTCCGAGAACGGCACGCAGGAGCGGGTGCCCGCACCCAAGGGCGTACCGACCCCGAAGGACCTGGCCGCGCTGCGCGCCCCCGGGGTGCAGCCCGCCCAGAATCCCGCCAACGCGACCCTGCGCTGGTCCTCCGACAAGGGCTGGGTCGACCGGCCCCCCGCGGAGGCCCCCGAGGCCGCCTCGATGCCGACGCTGGCCCAGCTGACCACCGCCGAGCAGCGGTGGGCCGACCGTGAGGAGGACATCACCACGGTCGGTGGCGATCCCTACGAGGTCGGGCAGGTGTTCGCACGGCGGTGGATGGAGCGCCTGGGCGACCAGAGCCATCTGCAGAAGCTCTCCGGGATGTACCCGCGCGTCCCGCACCGCATCGACGGCGAGCTGCTGCGCTACGCCGCCCGTTTCGGGCTGCTCGCCCACAAGGACGACCAGATCGACGAGCACGACCGCTATGCGATCCGGGCCGGGTTCTGGCGGGAGATCGACGTGCGGACGGCGGCGGAGCACGCGCCTGCGGGTGAGTAGTTCCTCACCGGGGTTCTGACGGCGCTCTTTACCGGGGGATGTGCCGTTATGGACCAACCCGAGAGCGGGCGGGGCCCACGGACCCCGTACCCTCGTCCTTTGTGAGTACGCGCGCGGCACAGGCACTTCGGCACGGTGGGGATGTCGTGTGCGCGGTGCGCGGACTGACCAAGACCTATCCGGCGGTACGGGGGCGGCGGGGTGCGCCGGGGACGCCGTCGGTGCGGGCCACCGACGATGTGCACCTCGACATCCGGCGCGGTGAGATCTTCGGACTCCTCGGGCCGAACGGTGCGGGCAAGTCCACCCTCGTACGGCAGCTGACCGGGCTGATGCGGCCCGACTCCGGGCGGGTCGAGATCCTCGGGCACGACATCGTGCGCCACCCCGAGCGGGCCGCGCGGATCCTCGCCTACCTGGGGCAGGAGTCCAGCGCCCTCGACGAACTGACCGTGTCCCTCGCCGCCGAGACGACCGGGCGGCTGCGTGGGCTTCAGGCCCGTGCAGCGCGGGCCGAGCGGGACGCCGTACTGGAGGAGCTGGGGCTCACGCCCCTCGCCGGGCGGCCGCTGAAGAAACTGTCCGGCGGGCAGCGGCGGCTGGCGTGCCTTGCCGCCGCGCTGGTCGGGGAGCGGCAGCTGCTGGTGCTCGACGAGCCCACCACCGGGATGGATCCGGTGGCCCGGCGGGCCGTGTGGGCGGCCGTGGACCGGCGGCGGGCCGAGCGCGGGACGACGGTTCTGCTGGTCACCCACAACGTCATCGAGGCCGAGACCGTCCTCGACCGGGTCGCCGTCCTCGACCAGGGACGGGTGATCGCCTGCGACACCCCCGCCGGGCTCAAGGAGCAGGTCGCGGGGGAGGTCCGGGTCGAGCTGGTGTGGCGCGAGAACGCGCCGCTGCACGTGCCCGAGGTCGCCGCGCTGCGTGAGCGGGCCGTCGAGGCAGGGCGCCGCTGGACGCTCAGGCTCGCCCCCGAGGAGGCCCGCGCGATCGTCGCCACCGTCACCGGCGGCAGCGCCTTCGCCGCGCTCGACGACTTCACCCTGGCCACGCCCAGCCTGGAGGATGTGTATCTGGCGCTGGGGGGCGCCGCGCAGCAGGGGCTGGTGAAGGCGTGAGCGTTGTCGTCGGGGTGAGTGCGCGGACCGCCGCGGCCGTATGGTCCCTGTGGGAGAGGGCGATGGTCTCAGTGGGTTCGAGACCCGTGGGCCCGAGTGAGAAGGGGAGCAGCGCGTCGTGAGTGTCGTACCCGCCGATGTCCTGCCGGGCGGTGCCCTGGCCGTGGAGGAGGCCGGCCGCGGTGCGGCCGAGCTCGGGCCGCGGGCGCGGATGTGGCCGGCCCTCGTCGCCGTGTACCGGGCGCAGCTCTCGCGCGCGCGGGTGGCCCGGATTCCGCTGCTGTTCGTGGCGACCTTCCAGTCGATCGGGATCATGATCCTGATGCGGGGGGTCGTGGACGGTGGCGGCGAGGCCGAGTCCGTGGTGGCCGGGGCCTCGGTGCTCGTGGTGGCGTTCGTCGCGCTGAATCTGCTCGCGCAGTACTTCGGGCAGCTGCGGGCGAGCGGCGGACTCGACCATTACGCGACGCTGCCGGTGCCGCCGGCGTCCGTGGTGCTGGGGGCGGCCGGGGCGTATGCGTCCTTCACCGTGCCGGGGACCGTGGTCACGGCGGTGTTCGGGTGCGTGCTGTTCGGGCTGCCGCTGGCGCATCTGTGGGTGCTCGTCGCGGTGATTCCACTGGCGGGGGCGGCGCTGGCCGGGCTGGGCGCGGCGCTGGGGCTGCTCGCGCCGCGGCCGGAACTGGCCACTCTGCTCGGTCAGTTGGGCATGTCCGCGGCGCTGCTGCTCGGGGTGCTGCCGGCCGACCGGATGCCCGAGGTCGTGCGGTTCGCGCGGGATCTGCTGCCGTCGACGTACGGCGTCGAGGCCTTCGCGCGGACCTTCGGGGCGCATCCCGACTGGGCCTTCGTGGCCGGGGATCTCGCCGTGTGCGCCGGGGTGGGCGTGGTCTCGCTGGCCGTGGCCACCTGGGCATACCGTCGGGCGGCCGTCCGGTGACGCGCCGCACAGACGGGCCTGGCACGATGGCAGGGTGACCGCACCGTTGACTCCGCCTCCGCCGCCGCATGAACAGTCCTCGCAGAATGCGTGGCAGCCCCCGGCTGCCGGGTACGTGGCCCCTGTGGCGCATGACGCCGCGTGGGACGGCACGTACGGACAGGACGGGCCCGGGATGAAGACCGAAGTGCGAGAGGCCGCCGTGGTCACGGTGGCGGTTGCGGTCGCGGGTGCGCTGCTCGGGGTGCTGTGGTGGTGGCTGGCGCCGCATGTGCCGCTCGTCGGTGACGTGGTCGACAAGAGCTGGGTCGTCTATCTCTCCGACAGTGAGGGGGAGCAGGCGATCGGGGTGGACGGGACGTTCACGCTGCTTGCGGTGGCCTTTGGTGCGGTGAGCGCGCTCGGGGTCTTTTTCTGGCGGCGGCGTGGGGGTGTGCCGTTGGCTGTGGCGCTGGGGGTCGGGGGGCTGCTGGCGTCGTTGCTGGCCTGGAGGCTCGGGGTGTGGCTGGGGCCGTCGCAGGATGTGATCGCCCATGCGAAGGAAGTGGGCAAGGGGGTTGTGTTCTCTGCGCCGCTGAAGCTTGGGGCGAAGGGGGCGTTGTTGGCGTGGTCGTTGGCTGCGCTGGTGGTGCATCTTGGGTTGACGGCGTTGTTCGGGCCTCGGGATCCGGAGCCGCCGTATCTGGAGCCGGGGGCTGTTCCCAAGGATCCTTATGGGGCGCCGTTGGGGTAGGTGCGGCGCCGTTGGGGGTGCGGAGACTTTTTCGCCCCCGCCGCCCCTACCCGTCCCGTCCCAGGGGCTCCGCCCCTGCGGCCCCGCCAGGGGGCTCTGCCCCCTGGACCCCCGATCGGCCTGAACGGCCTCGTCCTCAAACGCCGGACGGGCTTAACCTGCCTGACGGGCGCTTGAAGACCTACGGGTGTCTTACGCGGGGCGGTGGCCGTGGTTGGAGCGGCCTTTCTTCAGGCGCCACTTGCGTTTGCGTGTTTTCTTCGACATGTCCCTTCTACCTAATCGAAGGCGGGACAGTCGTCGAGGGGTCATGCGCGGCCGATGGGGGCCACTACCGCCTCGGTCAGCTTGGTCAGGTCCTCGGGGGTGAGTTCCACCTCCAGGCCGCGGCGGCCCGCCGAGACGCAGATCGTGGGGTGGGCGGAGGCCGAGGCGTCCAGGACCGTGGGGAGTTTCTTGCGCTGGCCCAGGGGGGAGATGCCGCCGCGGACGTAGCCCGTGGTGCGTTCGGCGAGGGCGGGGTCGGCCATGGCGGCTCGTTTGCCGCCGACCGCCGAGGCCAGGGCCTTGAGGTCCAGCTGGCCCGCCACGGGGACCACGGCCACCGTCAGGGCGCCGTCCACGTCCGCGACCAGGGTCTTGAAGACGCGGTCCGGTGACACTCCCATCGCCTCCGCCGCCTCCTCGCCGTAGGAGGGGTGGGACGGGTCGTGGTCGTAGGCGTGGATCGTGTACGGCACCCCGGCGGACGTCAGGGCGACCGTTGCGGGGGTGCCGCCCTGCTGCTGGTTCTTCTTCGGCTTCTTTGCCATTCCGGCCTTCGCAGTGACTGAAGCAGTGACTGAATCGGTGACGTCAGTTGAGGCTTGTGCGGCCGCGCGTCAGCTCCGACGCGGGCAGTGACGGCAGACTACGGATGATCGCGGTCTCGGAGCGAAGGAGTTTCAGCTCGTCGCGCAGCCGGGACGCGGTGTCCGGGGCCTGGAGCAGGCGCTGCTTGGTGGGAGTGTCCAGCATCATCGCCGCCGCCACCAGGTAGGAGACCACGGACGGTTCGTCCGGGAGATCGGCGCCGGTCGAGAGGGACCGCTCGCGCGCGCCCGCCAGGCGTTTCTGGTACTGGCGGAATGCTCGCAGCACGCCTTCGGCCAGTGCGCCCGCCTCGTCGCCCGGATCCTCCGGGAGCTCTTCCAGGTCCGCCGTCAGGAAGGGGCCCGACGCGTCCACGGACACCAGGCGGGCTCGGGTCGTGCCCGTCGCCAGAACCTCGAAGGTGCCGTCCGCGTGTTCCCGGATCGTCGCCGCGTCCGCGACGCAGCCCGTCGAGTGGAACGACTTCGCCGGGTCGGGGCCGAAGCCCGCCGCGGGCCCGAGTTCGGGCAGGGCCGTGGGATCCGGCATGCCGGGCGCGCTCGGCGCCACCTCGAGGCCGTCGCGGATCGCCACGACGGCGAACCGGCGCGGTTCGTCCTCGGGTGTCTTGAGCAGATCGCGCATCATGGCGCGATAGCGCTCCTCGAAGACGTTCAGGGGCAGTACCAGCCCCGGGAACAGCACCGAGTTCAGAGGAAAGAGCGGGAGGCGGACGGTGGTCACGACGCAAGAGCCTAGTGGTCGCCGGAGCGTGCGCGTCCGGCGCGCCCACTCCGTGGATGCCGGGGCGAGGGCATGAGGCCTGTCGAACGGGCGAGGATCTCGCCACGCATCTTGAGGAAGAGCGCCAGCGGGTCGTCCGACAACCGGCCCCACGGGAAGGACGTGGCGTACGGGCCGATCCGGTGCAGCTCGGTGAGGGCCTCCTGCCAGCGGTCCAGCCGTACGAGGACGTACATCAGCTTGTTGCGGATCTCGGCCGGCCACGGGTCGGCCGCCGGGAAGCGGGCGGAGAACGCGATCGCCCGGTCGGCCGCCGCGTCCAGCCGCGCGCGCGGCACCTCGGCGCCGACGCCGTCCGTCAGACAGGCGTAGGCCGCCCGCGACGGCAGCGCCTGGATGAGGGAGCCGGGCGGGGCGTCCTGCGCCGCCAGGTCGGCGAAGTCGAAGCACTCACGGTGGGAGCCCTGCCACGACGCGGCCAGATAGCGCAGGGCCGCCACATGGCAGCCGTAGTGGTGCGGAGCGCGGCGCAGTGCCGCCTCCCACAGCTCGCCGAAGTACTTGGGGCCCGCGCCGGTGCCGCGCGCATGGTCCAGCGCGAGCCGCCAGGGCACCGGGTCACGGTCCTCGCCGCGCGCGGCAGCCGTGATCAGCGGGCTCACCTCGCGCAGCAGCTCCGCGCGTGCCGGGGAGCGCCAGGCGTCGTCCACCGCGAGCTGGGCCTTGATCAGCAGCGCGTCCGGGTCGTGCGGGGTGGCGGCGGACCACGCCCCCAGCCATTCCGGGCGGGCGTGCGCGAAGGCCGCGAGGCGTCTCGCGTACCGGTCGCGGTTCTCCCAGTCGCTGTGTGTGCGCGTGTCGGCGAGCAGCGCGGAGACGGGGCCGTGCTCGCCGCCCGCAGCCGCGACCAGCGCGGAGCCGAGGCGGTCGTCGGGCGCGTCGAGCAGCACCTCGTCGTCGGCGGGGAGTCCGGCGGCGGGGAGACCGGCGGTGGGGCGCGCAGCGGCCTGGGAGGTCCGGGCCGCGCGGCTGAACGGATGCAGCAGAGCCATGGTGTCGACCATTGAAAGGCGGCAGGTCAACCCTGCGCCAGGGCCCACGGACAAGTCGTGGAAAGTTGTACGCGGATCAGTCAAGTGCAGGTAAAGGGTGACTGTTCGACAACTGTTGGATTGTTGTGTGCGAAACCCTGTTGTTCCCAGGACTTCAGTTCCGTCTCAGCAGCCGCGTCGCCCCCGCCGCCACCGTCGTCGCCAGGATCCAGCCCAGCAGGATCATCGCCGCCGCCAGCCACTGCCAGCCGCCGCTCAGCTGCCAGACGCCGACCTGGCCCAGGTCGATGACCGGGAGCAGCAGGTCCAGCGCGAACAGGGCCGGGTTCCACGGCGGGTGGGCCCCGGGCTGCAGCGGCGGATGGCTCGCATGCGCGAAGGCAAGCGAGCCCGCCGCCCACAGCACCGCCATCCAGACGGCGGCCCGGCCCGGCCGGTATCCGTAGGCCACCGTCCAGTCCTGCGCGTACCCCCACAGCTTGGCGGCGATCGGCAGGCTCTCGCGGCGTCGCCGCTGCTTGGCGAGGAGCACCTCGCGCGCGTCCTCGTCCTCGCCACCGGACCGCAGCACGGAGGCGAGTCGCTCGTACGGCTCCGGGTTGTACTCGGCGGTCGCGGCGGTCACCCAGTCCAGCCGCTCGGTCAGCGGGAAGGGGCCCTGCGGTACGAGGTTCTCGTACTGGAAGCCGCCCATGTGCAGGTTGCCCGGCCCGGGCCAGGCGGTCGACCGGTCGACCAGGTTGACGACCCGCGCGCCCGACAGGACGACCTTGCCGCGCTGCGGCCGCTCCCCGAGGAAGCGCAGCTCTGGCGTCTGCACCCGGCGCAGCGACAGCTCCTGGTCGTCGGTGAAGGTGAACCGGGCCCGCTCCAGGTCGACCGCGTCCTCGAAGCGCCCGTCGTCCAGGCGCATCCCGCCCTGGCACTCGAACCGCTGGATCCGCGTCCCGCGCGCGGGCGTCGCACCGCTCATCATGGAGGCGCCGACGCCCGCGGGCGTCAGGTACAGCGTGCGTCCGACGCTCAGCTGGGGCGCGTTCAAGGCGAGCCGGCCGTACGGGTTGGCCAGCCGGGCGCCGCGCAGGCTCAGCGACACGCCGATCTTCGCACTGCGCAGGCTCAGCTCGCCGTGCGACTCCAGCAGCTCGGCCTGCAGGTCCTGGCCCACCATCATGCCGTCGCCGGCGATCGAACGGCCGCTGCGGTCGCGGTGGACGATCGCCTGGTTGAGCAGCAGGTCGGTGCCGATGTGCGCGTCGGTCAGCCGGATGCCGTTGAGGAAGCGGCAGCGCGGGAGGTGCAGATCGCCCTCCGTGTGCACACGGGCGGCCTCCAGACGGGGCACCGAGCAGTCCACCATCCGCATGGTCGTGAAGTGGGCCTCCGGCAGCAGCACGTCCCGCTCGAAGCGGCAGCCGCGCATCTCGACGTACGGCACCACCACGCCGCCCGCCAGGTCCAGGGAACCGCTGATCTGCACCCCGCGCAGCTTCAGCGAGGAGACCCGGCCCGCGAGCGCGGGCGGGCCGTCGAGCAGCAGCCAGCACACGATGCGCGCCCGCACGGTCCGCTCGGGCCCCCACGGGTGCCCGCCGTGCGGATCGTCGACGACGCTGTCCCCGCTGCTCAGGTCGTACACACTGCCGTTGCGGAAGGCCTGCCACATGCCGGCCTCGGCGGCGGTCAGATCGTCCGGCAGGTCTCCGGCGCGGAAGCCGGCCCCCTCGGTCACTGCGCTTTCATCCTCCTGGCCCTCGTCGCGGTCGCACAACCGTTCATGCCCGCTGTGTGACGTCCCGAACGCCAGACGTGAAGGTGATCTTCCGGGTTCCAGCCGGGGTTCTGTATCAGCCATTGGAACGCGCGAACGGCGCCCGACCTCGGTCTGAGAGAATTGAGCCCGTGCTGCCATATTCCTTCCTGGCCCGAATCGATCTGCGCGGCGACGCCCTCCCCGAGGGCCCCGCCCTGCGCGACCTGCTGCCCCGAGCCGACTTCGACGTTCAGGCCGCCCTGGAGAAGGTGCGTCCGATCTGCGAAGCCGTGCATCATCGGGGCGACGCGGCGCTGATCGACTTCGCCGAGAAGTTCGACGGGGTCAGGCTGGAGCAGGTGCGGGTGCCCGTCGCGGCGCTCGAAAAAGCCCTGGAAGAGCTCGACCCGGCCGTGCGTGCGGCCCTGGAGGAGTCCATCCGCCGCGCCCGTCTCGTCCACCGCGAGCAGCGCCGTACGACGCACACGACCCAGGTCGTGCCGGGCGGTTCGGTCACCGAGAAGTGGGTGCCGGTGGAGCGCGTCGGGCTGTACGCGCCCGGCGGCCGGTCCGTGTACCCGTCGTCCGTGATCATGAACGTCGTGCCGGCGCAGGAGGCAGGCGTCGAGTCCATCGCCCTCGCCTCGCCCGCGCAGGCCGAATTCGGCGGGCTGCCGCACCCGACGATCCTCGCCGCCTGCGCCCTCCTCGGCGTCGACGAGGTGTACGCCGCCGGTGGCGCCACCGCCGTCGCGATGTTCGCGCACGGCACCGAGTCCTGCGCCCCGGCCAACATGGTCACCGGCCCCGGCAACATCTGGGTCGCCGCCGCCAAGCGCTACTTCACCGGCAAGATCGGCATCGACGCCGAGGCGGGCCCGACCGAGATCGCGGTGCTCGCCGACGACACGGCCGACCCGGTGCACGTCGCCTCCGACCTGATCAGCCAGGCCGAGCACGACCCGCTGGCCGCCGCCGTCCTGGTCACCGACTCCGTGGCGCTCGCGGACGCGGTCGAGAAGGAGCTGGAGCCGCAGGTCGCGGCCACCAAGCACATCGAGGACCGGATCCGCCCGGCGCTCGCGGGCCGCCAGTCCGCGATCGTCCTCGTCGACGGCATCGACGAGGGTCTGCGGGTGGTCGACGCGTACGGCGCCGAGCACCTGGAGATCCAGACGGCGGACGCCGCCGCCGTGGCCGACCGGGTGAAGAACGCCGGCGCGATCTTCATCGGCCCCTGGGCGCCGGTGTCGCTCGGCGACTACGCGGCCGGGTCCAACCACGTCCTGCCCACCGGCGGTTGCGCCTGCCACTCCTCCGGCCTGTCCGTCCAGTCCTTCCTGCGCGGCATCCACATCGTCGACTACACGAAGGACGCGCTGGCCGAGGTCGCGCACCACGTGGTCACGCTGGCGGAGGCGGAGGACCTGCCGGCGCACGGCGCGGCGATCAAGGCGAGGTTCGGTTGGAAGGTGCCCGAGAGCAAGTGAACGACGTGAGGATCGACGATCTCCCCGTACGGGACGAGCTGCGCGGAAAGTCCCCTTATGGTGCGCCCCAGTTGGACGTCCCCGTACGGCTGAACACCAACGAGAACCCCTACCCGCTGCCCGAGCCGCTGGTCGAACGCATCGCGGAGCGCGTCCGCGAGGCCGCCCGTGACCTCAACCGCTACCCGGACCGCGACGCCGTCGAGCTGCGCACCCAGCTCGCCAAGTACCTGACGGACACCTCCGGCCACGAGGTCGGCCTGGCCAACGTCTGGGCCGCCAACGGCTCCAACGAGGTCATCCAGCAGCTGCTGCAGACCTTCGGCGGACCCGGCCGTACCGCGATCGGCTTCGAGCCGTCGTACTCGATGCACGCGCTCATCTCGCGCGGCACGGGCACGGGCTGGATCTCGGGTCCCCGCAACGCGGACTTCACGATCGACGTCGAGGCGGCCGTGCAGGCCATCGCCGAGAACCGGCCGGACGTCGTCTTCATCACCACCCCCAACAATCCCACGGGCAACGCGGTTCCGCGTGAGACGGTCCTCGCGCTGTACGAGGCCGCGCAGGCGGCGAAGCCGTCGATGGTCGTGGTCGACGAGGCGTACATCGAGTTCAGCCACGGCGACTCGCTGCTGCCGCTGATCGAAGGTCGGCCGAATCTCGTCGTCTCGCGGACGATGTCGAAGGCCTTCGGTGCGGCCGGTCTGCGCCTCGGCTATCTCGCCGCGCACCCGGCCGTCGTCGACGCCGTCCAGCTGGTACGGCTGCCGTACCACCTCTCGGCGATCACCCAGGCGACCGCGCTGGCCGCCCTGGAACACACCGACACGCTGCTGAAGTACGTCGAGCAGCTGAAGTCGGAGCGGGACCGGCTGGTGAGCGAGCTGCGGGCGCTCGGCTACGACGTCGTCGAGTCCGACGCGAACTTCGTGCAGTTCGGGCGGTTCGAGGACTCCCACACCGTCTGGCAGAAGATCCTGGACCGGGGTGTGCTGGTACGGGACAACGGCATCCCGGGGTGGCTGCGGGTGTCCGCCGGAACCCCGCAGGAGAACGACGCGTTCCTGGACGCGGTACGTGAACTCAAGAAGGAGCACAGCGCATGAGCCGCGTAGGACGCGTGGAGCGGGTCACCAAGGAGACGTCGGTGCTCGTCGAGATAGACCTCGACGGCAGCGGCAAGGTCGATGTGTCGACAGGTGTCGGCTTCTACGACCACATGCTCGACCAGCTCGGCCGGCACGGTCTGTTCGACCTGACCGTGAAGACCGAGGGCGACCTGCACATCGACTCCCACCACACCATCGAGGACACCGCCCTCGCGCTCGGCGCGGCCTTCAAGCAGGCGCTCGGCGACAAGGTGGGGATCTACCGGTTCGGCAACTGCACGGTGCCCCTGGACGAGTCGCTCGCCCAGGTGACGGTGGACCTGAGCGGCCGCCCGTACCTCGTGCACACCGAGCCCGAGAACATGGCGCCGATGATCGGCGAGTACGACACCACGATGACCCGGCACATCCTGGAGTCCTTCGTCGCCCAGGCCCAGATCGCCCTGCACGTGCACGTGCCGTACGGGCGCAACGCGCACCACATCGTGGAGTGCCAGTTCAAGGCGCTCGCGCGGGCGCTCAGGTACGCGAGCGAGCGCGACCCGCGCGCGGCCGGCATCCTTCCGTCCACGAAGGGCGCGCTGTAAAGCCATGAACGGACTGTCGACCGTCCTGATCGTCGTCGGCCTCTTCCTGGTCGGCGGCATCATCTCCTTCGTCAAGCAGCAGATGCCGAAGAGCCTGATCGTGCTGCTCTCCGTCAGCGCCGCGATGTGTCTGGTCGCGGGTGTCCTGAGGCTGGAGGTGTGGAATTGAGCAACTCCAAGAAGGTCGTGGTGTTCGACTACGGCTTCGGGAACGTCCGTTCCGCCGAGCGTGCCCTGGCGCGCACGGGAGCGGACGTCGAGATCACGCGTGACTTCGACCGGGCCATGAACGCGGACGGCCTGCTGGTGCCGGGCGTCGGCGCCTTCGCCGCCTGTATGCAGGGCCTGAAGGAGGCGCGCGGCGACTGGATCGTCGACCGGCGGCTGTCCGGCGGGCGTCCGGTCATGGGCATCTGCGTCGGCATGCAGATCCTGTTCGCACGGGGCATCGAGCACGGCGTGGAGACCGAGGGTCTCGACGAGTGGCCCGGCTCCGTCGAGCCGCTGCAGGCCGAGATCGTGCCGCACATGGGCTGGAACACCGTCGATGCGCCCGAAGACTCCGAGCTGTTCGCCGGCCTGGACGCCGACGCGCGCTTCTACTTCGTGCACTCCTACGCCGTCCACGACTGGGCGCTGGAGACGCACAACCCGACGATGCTCGCCCCCAAGGTGACCTGGTCGACGCACGGCAAGCCCTTCGTGGCGGCCGTCGAGAACGGCGCCCTGTGGGCCACCCAGTTCCACCCCGAGAAGTCCGGCGACGCCGGAGCGCAGCTGCTCACCAACTGGATCGGAACCCTGTAGACCATGGCCAAGCTCGAACTCCTCCCCGCCGTCGACGTCCGCGACGGCCAGGCCGTCCGCCTCGTGCACGGCGAGTCCGGCACGGAGACCTCGTACGGCTCTCCCCTGGAGGCCGCCCTCGCCTGGCAGCGGTCGGGCGCCGAGTGGCTGCACCTGGTCGACCTGGACGCCGCGTTCGGCACCGGCGACAACCGTGAGCTGATCGCCGAGGTCGCGAAGGCGATGGACATCAAGGTGGAGCTGTCCGGCGGCATCCGCGACGACGCCTCGCTGGCCGCCGCCCTGGCCACCGGGTGCACCCGGGTGAACCTCGGAACGGCCGCCCTGGAGACCCCGGAGTGGGTCGCCAAGGTCATCGCCGAGCACGGCGACAAGATCGCGGTGGGCCTGGACGTACGCGGCACGACCCTGCGCGGCCGCGGCTGGACGCGCGACGGCGGCGACCTCTACGAGACGCTGGAGCGCCTCAACAAGGAGGGCTGCGCGCGGTATGTGGTGACGGACATCGCCAAGGACGGCACGCTCCAGGGCCCCAACCTGGAGCTGCTGAAGAACGTCTGCGCGGCCACCGACCGCCCGGTCGTGGCTTCCGGCGGCGTGTCGTCCCTGGACGACCTGCGCGCCATCGCCGAGCTGGTACCCCTCGGTGTCGAGGGCTCCATCGTCGGGAAGGCCCTGTACGCGAAGGCGTTCACCCTGGAAGAGGCCTTGGAGGCTGTGTCGCGATGATGTCCGAAGCCGTACGGCGTGTGCAGAGCGGAAGTCCCTGGGAAGAGTCCTTCGGTTTTGCACGCGCCGTCGCGGCGGGCGACCGCGTGCTGGTGGCAGGCACGACGTCCTTCAAGGGCAGCGTGCTGTACGGGGAGGGCGACCCGTACGAGCAGGCCAAGGTGTCCTTCACCAGCGCGATCGAGGCGATCGGTGAGCTCGGGCTCGGCGTCGAGTCCGTGATCCGTACGCGCATGTACCTGACCCATGCGCGGGATGTGGACGCGGTGGGCCGGGCCCACAAGGAACTGTTCGACACGGTGCGCCCGGTCTCGACCCTTCTCGTGGTGGAGGGCTTCGTCGACCCGCGCATCCTGGTCGAAGTGGAACTGGAAGCCTTCCGAGGCTAAAGGCATACAGAGGAGCCGTGGATTCATGACCCTGGCGGTCCGAGTCATCCCCTGCCTGGACGTGGACAACGGCCGGGTCGTCAAGGGCGTCAACTTCCAGAACCTGCGCGACGCGGGCGACCCGGTCGAGATGGCCAAGGTGTACGACGCCGAGGGCGCCGACGAGCTGACGTTCCTGGACATCACCGCGTCGTCGGGCAACCGTGAGACGACGTACGACGTGGTGCGCCGCACCGCCGAGCAGGTGTTCATCCCGCTCACGGTCGGCGGCGGTGTGCGCACGGCCGAGGACGTGGACAAGCTGCTGCGGGCCGGTGCGGACAAGGTCGGTGTGAACACCGCCGCGATCGCCCGTCCCGAGCTCATCCGTGAGATCGCCGAGCGGTTCGGTCGGCAGGTTCTGGTCCTGTCCGTGGACGCCCGCCGCACTCGTGAAGGCACCTTCGAGGTGACCACCCACGGCGGTCGTCGCGGCACCGGCATCGACGCCGTCGAGTGGGCGCACCGGGCCGCCGAGCTGGGTGCGGGCGAGATCCTGCTGAACTCCATGGACGCGGACGGCACGAAGGACGGCTACGACCTGGAGATGATCACCGCGGTTCGCAAGCACGTGACGGTTCCGGTGATCGCCTCGGGAGGCGCGGGCAAGCTGGCCGACTTCCCGCCGGCCATCGGCGCGGGCGCGGATGCGGTGCTGGCGGCGTCGGTCTTCCACTTCGGGGATCTGCGGATCGGCGAGGTGAAGCAGGCGCTGCGGGAGGCGGGGCACCCCGTCCGTTAGCGGTCCGAGCCCCGGTTGCCTGATGGCGGCCGGGGCTTTTCCGTCTGCAGATGGAAAAGAGAAGTTGCGCAAAATTAGTTGTGCAACTTTTCTTTTGTATCTAGCGTGGGGGCATGGCAGACAGGAAGAAGGACCGCCGCATCACGGACGTGGGCACACTCAAGGCCCTCGCGCATCCGTTGCGGGCGCAGTTGTACCGACTGCTGATCGTTGTGCGGGCGGCGACCGCGTCCCAGCTTGCCGAACAGGTCGACGAGGCCGTCGCGCTGGTCAGCTATCACCTGAGAAAACTCGCCGACCACGGGCTGATCGAGGAGGCCGAGCCGCGGAGCGGGGACGGGCGCGAGCGATGGTGGCAGCCCGCCTCCGACGGACTGAGCATTCACGACGAGGACTTCCGGGACGCCCCCGAGAAGGCCGCCGCCCACACCGCGGCCAGCAGGCTCTTCTTCGAGCAGCGCGCCGACATGTACCGCCGCTACCTCGACGCACGGGCCCACTGGAGCGACGCGTGGACGACGGCGTCCGACGACTCCGAGTGGCTGCTGCGGCTCACCTCGGACGAACTGGCCGAGCTGGCCAAGGAGATGAGCGCCCTGGTCCGCCGCTACGAGGAGCACGGCCGCGCGGCCGACGCCGCAGGCGACACCGAAGGCCGCGAGAACGTCGCGGTGCACACGTACGGCTTCCCCTTCCGTCTCTGATTCCGTCTCTGAGAGGACCTCCCGCATGACCACCGCTCTCGACGGCACGGCCACGGCCCCGGTCACTGCCCAGCCGCCCGCGCACCGCGACCCCAATGTGCTGCGCTGGCTTGCCGCCTACACCTCGTCGATGGTCGGCGACACCGTCTACTACGTGGCCCTGTCCTGGGCCGCCGTACAGACGGGATCGCCCTCGCAAGCAGGCATGGTCATGGCGGCGAGCGCCGTACCCCGGGCGCTGCTGATGCTGGGTGGGGGAGTGATCGCCGACCGGTTAGGGCCGCGGAAGGTCGTCATCGGCAGCGACGCGGTGCGCTGCGCGGCCGTGCTGGCCGTGGCTGCCCTGCTGTTCGTCACCAGCCCCGGTCTGTGGCCGCTCGCCGTGCTCGCCGTGGTCTTCGGCATCGTCGACGCCGTGTTCATGCCCGCCGCGGGCGCCCTGCCGGCGCGCATCACCAGCCGGGGCCAGCTGACCCGCGTCCAGGGCATGCGTGGTCTCGCGATCCGCTTCGGTTACGTCGTCGGCGCGCCGCTCGGCGGCCTGGGGGCGGCGATGGGAGGTGCGGCCGCCGCGTTCGGGCTGGCCGGGCTGCTGATCGCGGTGTCGATACCGCTCCTGATCTCCGTGCGCATACGGGAGCTGCCTCCGGACGACCGGGTCGGTGCACGGCGCACCGCCTGGCGGGACCTGCGCGACGGGCTGGGCCACATCCGCCGCCACCGTGTCCTCGCCCCGCTGACACTGGCCATCGCCCTCGGTGACCTCGGCTTCGTCGGTCCGCTCAACGTCGGCGTGACCCTGCTGGCCGACGACCGCGGGTGGGGCGCCGCCGGCCTGGGCTGGGTGGTCGCCGGGTTCGGCATCGGCGCCGGGGCCGCCTCGCTGCTGCTGACGGTGCGGGGGCGCCTGCCGTACGCCGGGCATGTCGTCGCGTACACGGCCTTCGCGGGAAGCGTCGCCATCGGTGCCCTGGCGTATGTCCCGAACATTGTCGAGGCCGCCGGGGTGGCCCTCCTCATCGGCCTGCTCGCCGGCCTCAGCGGGTCCCTGTGCAATGCCCTGTTGCAGACCCAGGCCGACCCGGCCTACCTCGGCCGGGTCACCGCGGTCACCGGCCTGGTCAGCCTCGGCATCGTCCCGCTGACCATGCCGCTGTTCGCCGCGGTGACCGGCGCCTGGGGCGTCGCCCCGGTCTTCGCGGTCAGCGCGGCCGTGTCCGGGCTCGGCGGGGTCGTCGCCCTGAGCGTCCCCGCCCTGCGCCGCGCCGAGCTGCCCCGCTGACCTCGGCCCTGAGAGACCCGGCTGCCTCAGATCCCCAGCTGCTTCGCCTCGTGCAGCTTCGCGACGGCGTCCTTGTCGCCGTCCAGCTCGACCTCGGCGGCGCTCTGCCGACCGTAGGAGAACAGGAGCAGCTCCGACGGTTCCCCGGTCACCGTCACCACGGGGGTGCCGCGGTGGGCGACCGCCGTCTGGCCGTCCGGGCGGCGCAGCACCAGGCCCGTGGGGGCGCTGCGGCCCATCAGACGGGCCGAGCGCTCCAGGCGGGACCAGAGGGTGTCCTGGAAGACGTGGTCCAGCTCGCGCGGCGTCCAGTCCGGCTGCGCACGGCGCACGTCCTCCGTGTGGACGTAGAACTCGACGGTGTTCGACAACTCGTCGACCTGCTTGAGCTGGAACGGTGAGAAGCGAGGTGGGCCGGTGCGGATGAGCTGGATCAGCTCCTCGTACGGCTTGGCGGTGAACTCCGCCATCACCCGCTCCAGGCGTGGCGCGAGCTGCTTGATCAGCATGCCGCCTGCGGCGTCGGGGCGGCGCTCGCGCACCACCACGTGCGCGGCGAGGTCACGGGTCCGCCAGCCCTCGCAGAGGGTCGGGGCGTCCGGGCCCTCCGCCTCCAACAGGTCGGCCAGGAGAAGTCGTTCACGCTTGGCGAAAGTCGACATGCAGTCAGCCTACGACCACCCTTCGGGTCCGCACAGTGGACACCGTCCCGTCACTGTCAGTGGCGGAAGGCACAATGGCACCCATGACCAGCACGCCGTCCCCCAGCAGCCTCGACCCCGACATCGCCGCGCGCCTCAAGCGCAGCGCCGACGGGCTCGTCCCCGCCATCGCCCAGCAGTACGACACCGGAGAGGTGCTCATGCTCGGCTGGATGGACGACGAGGCGCTGCACCGCACCCTCACCACCGGCCGCTGCACGTACTGGTCGCGCAGCCGTCAGGAGTACTGGGTGAAGGGCGACACCTCCGGCCACTTCCAGTGGGTCAAGTCGGTCGCGCTCGACTGCGACGCGGACACCGTGCTGGTCAAGGTCGACCAGGTCGGCGCCGCCTGCCACACCGGCGCGCGCACCTGCTTCGACGCCGACGTGCTCCTCAAGGACGGTGCCGATTCCGGTGCCGTCGCCTCGGATCAGTAAGGTCTGCCGCCATGGACCTCGAGACCTTCCGCAAGCTCGCCACCGACCGGCGCGTCATCCCGGTCACGCGCAAGCTCCTCGCCGACGGCGACACCCCGGTCGCGCTCTACCGCAAGCTCGCCGCCGAGCGCCCCGGCACCTTCCTGCTGGAGTCCGCGGAGAACGGCCGCTCCTGGTCCCGTTACTCCTTCGTCGGCGTCCGCTCGGCCGCCACCCTCACCGCGCGCGACGGTGAGGCCCACTGGGTCGGGGCCCCGCCCGTCGGCGTCCCCGTCGACGGCGACCCGCTGGCCGCCCTGCGCGCCACCATCGAGGCCCTGCACACCCCGCACCAGGAGGGGCTGCCGCCCTTCACCGGCGGCATGGTCGGCTATCTCGGCTACGACATCGTGCGCCGCCTGGAGAAGATCGGCCCGGGGGAGCGGGACGACCTCAAGCTGCCCGAGCTGACCATGCTCCTCACCAGCGACCTCGCCGTCATGGATCACTGGGAGGGCTCGGTCCTGCTGATCGCCAACGCGATCAACCACAACGACCTCGACACGGGCGTCGACGAGGCCCACGCGGACGCGGTCGCCCGCCTCGACGCCATGGAGGCGGACCTCTCGCGCGCGGTCGCCCAGCCGCCCGCCGTGCTCCCGCCCTCCGAGCTCCCCGAGTACACGGCCCTGTGGGGCGGCCCCGACTTCCAGGAGGCCGTCGAGGACATCAAGGAGCGAATCCGGGCCGGGGAGGCCTTCCAGGTCGTCCCCTCGCAGCGCTTCGAAACGCCGTGCACGGCAAGCGCGTTGGACGTCTACCGCGTGCTGCGGGCGACCAACCCCTCGCCGTACATGTACCTCTTCCGCTTCGACGGCTTCGATGTCGTGGGCTCGTCCCCCGAGGCCCTGGTCAAGGTCGAGGACGGACATGCGATGGTCCATCCCATCGCCGGGACGCGGCACCGCGGTGCCACCCCGCAGGAGGACCAGGCCCTCGCCGACGAACTGCTCGCCGACCCGAAGGAGCGCGCGGAGCACCTCATGCTCGTCGACCTGGGACGCAACGACCTCGGACGGGTCTGCGAGCCGGGCTCGGTCGAGGTCGTCGACTTCATGTCCGTCGAGCGGTACTCGCACGTGATGCACATCGTCTCCACCGTCACCGGCAAGGTCGCCGAGGGCCGCACCGCCTTCGACGTGCTGACCGCCTGCTTCCCGGCCGGCACCCTCTCCGGCGCCCCCAAGCCCCGGGCGATGCAGATCATCGACGAACTCGAGCCGTCCCGGCGCGGGTTGTACGGCGGCTGCGTCGGCTACCTCGACTTCGCGGGCGACTCCGACACCGCCATCGCCATCCGCACGGCCCTGCTGCGGGGCGGCACGGCGTACGTCCAGGCGGGCGCCGGCATCGTCGCCGACTCCGACCCGGTCGCCGAGGACCAGGAGTGCCGCAACAAGGCCGCCGCCGTGCTCCGAGCGGTCCACACGGCCAACCGGCTGGGCCGATAGGACCCTTCCGGCGACAAGTGGGGCGCTTCTCACGTGAACCCCGGGTGACGGTTCGCCCGGGGTTCGGGCGATAGTGGAGTACGTGACTGCTGCTCCTCACCCCCGTTCCGAAGCCGACGGACCCGCGCGGTCCGGTCGCCGGAGTCTCGCCCTTGCCCTGCTGTGCGGCGCGCTGGGCGCGGCCGTGGCGCTGCTGGCCACCCGTCAGCGCTGGTCGGAGGGGACCGCGACGGTGGCCGGCGGCGCCTTCCCCCTGACCGCCAAGGGCAGCGACGTCACGGGCGTACCCGCGGCGCTCGCCATAGTGGGCCTCGCCGCGCTCGTCGCCGTCTTCGCCGTCCGCAAGGCGGGCCGTCTGCTGGTCGCGGCGCTGCTCGCGCTGTCCGGCGCCGGCACCGTCGCCGCGGCCCTGCTGGGCGCCTCCGACAGCTCCGCGCTCGACGAGAAGGCCGCGCAGGCCGCCGGCGACACCTCGGCCACCGTGGCCGGCCTCTCCCACACCGCCTGGCCGTACGTGGCGGCCGTGGGCGGCGCCCTGCTCCTCGTCGCGGGCCTGCTCGCGCTGCGCTACGGCCGGAACTGGCCGGCGATGTCCGGCCGCTACGAACGCGACGGCGCCCCCAAGCCCCGCCGCAGGGCCGCCCCCGTCGACCCGGACCGCCCCGAGGACATCTGGAAGGCACTCGACCGGGGCGAGGACCCCACCGGGGCCTGACCCGCCCTTCCCGGGCCGCCACGCGCAAGGAGCCACCCCCGAGTCCCGCACGCGGGCGCGTGCGGGAGAATGTCGTCCGAGCGTCCGGCTCAGACACGTAAACATCAGCGAGGAGCAAGTCATGGCGGGCAGCAGCCACGGTCACACCCCGGCCGCCTGGACCGGTGTCACGATCGCCTTCATCGGTTTCTGCGTCTCGGGTGCCTTCATGGTGATGGCCCAGCCCGTGGGCTTCTGGGCCGGCATGGCGATCGTGGTCATCGGCGGCATCGTCGGCTGGATCATGAGCGCGATGGGCATGGGCCAGCCCAAGGACGCGCACCAGACCTTCCAGGACGCGCTCGAGCAGAGCCAGGCGGCCGTGAGCGCGAAGAGCTGACACACATACGACCGTTGCTGAGGGGCGATCCGATGCCGGATCGCCCCTCACGCGTGCGTGGCGACCGCCCGGGGGGACAATGCGAGACGTGAACACAGAGAGCCGGCCCGCGACACCGTCCGACGCCGCAGCCACGGTGCCGGCGCGGCTCGCCGTCCCCGCCGGGGTGCTGGCCGCCGTCGCCGGTGCCTTCGCGTACGTGGGAACGGTCGACCCGTACCAGCCCGGCCACTACCCCGTCTGCCCCCTCTACCGGCTCACCGGCCTCTACTGCCCCGGCTGCGGCGGCCTGCGCAGCGCCCACTCCTTCATCCACGGGGACTTGCTCGCGGCGCTCCAGGCCAACGCCCTCGCTGTCGTGGGCTATCTGGGCTTCGCCGTGCTGTGGACCGTATGGGTGGTGCGCGTGGTGCGCGGACGACCGGTGCGCATCGAGCTCGGGAGCCGGCAGCTGTGGGTGCTGGGGACGTTGTCGCTGGTCTTCACGGTTGTCCGGAACCTGCCGTTCGGTGGCTGGCTACATCCTTGATCAAATGGCGAATGTCCAGGTACTGGGACCGGCGTCAACCGGATGTGAGGCCTACCCCTCCCTGCGGATACCATCGCAGTGACCATCTGTATTTCCCTCGGGTCAGCTTGGTCGACAGCTTGAACAGTCAACCGTCTGGAAGGGGGCCGCTCGCGTGAGTGTGCTCGACGAGATCATCGACGGAGTCCGTGCCGACCTCGCGGAGCGGCAGGCGCGCGTCAGCCTCGACGAGCTCAAGGAGCGCGCAGCGAAGGCTCCCGCCGCCAAGGACGGCCTGGCCGCACTGCGCGGCGACGGCGTGAAGGTCATCTGCGAGGTCAAGCGCTCCAGCCCCTCCAAGGGCGCCCTGGCCGCGATCGCCGACCCGGCCGGCCTCGCCGCGGACTACGAGGCGGGCGGCGCCGCCGTCATCTCCGTCCTGACCGAGCAGCGCCGCTTCGGCGGCTCGCTGGCCGACCTGGAGGCGGTCCGCGCCCGCGTGGACATCCCGGTCCTGCGCAAGGACTTCATCGTCACCTCGTACCAGCTGTGGGAGGCCCGCGCGTACGGCGCCGACCTGGCGCTGCTGATCGTCGCGGCCCTCGACCAGCCGGCCCTGGAGTCGCTGATCGAGCGCGCGGTCTCCATCGGCCTCACGCCCATCGTCGAGGTGCATGACGAGGACGAGGTCGAGCGCGCCGTCGACGCGGGCGCCAAGGTCATCGGCGTCAACGCGCGCAACCTCAAGACCCTCGAAGTCGACCGCGGCACCTTCGAGCGCGTCGCGCCGGAGATCCCCGGCAGCATCGTCAAGATCGCCGAGTCCGGCGTCCGCGGCCCCCACGACCTCATCGCCTACGCCAACGCAGGCGCCGACGCCGTCCTGGTCGGTGAGTCCCTGGTGACGGGGAAGGACCCGAAGTCGGCGGTCTCCGACCTGGTGGCGGCGGGTGAGCACCCCGCGCTGCGGCACGGCCGCAGCTGATCTTTCGATAGGCTTGCCCCGATGACGCTGACGACGACCACCACGGACAGGTACGCCCGCCTCGCGCGCGGCTGCCGCCCTCGTGGTTGCCGCGCCCCGGCACGGCGTGTGCACGGTCGTAGGGTGCGATACGTCATCGGAGACGAACCCGGGCAGGTAAACGGCCGTCGATGGCAGCGCGCCCTATAGGGGCGCGGGACTGTGCCCAATATGCGGCTCCGCCGCGTGGGCGCGACAAGCCACAGACGGCCGTCAGCCGTCGAACAACCCCCGCCCCCACGGCGATTAGTGCTCTGCTCAAACACACTCACCGTGAGGTTTCCGCATGCCCAGCGACTTCTTCATCCCCGACCCGGAGGGTCAAATCCCCAGCCCCGAAGGCTACTTCGGGGCGTTCGGCGGCAAGTTCATCCCGGAGGCCCTCGTCGCCGCCGTGGACGAGGTGGCCGTCGAGTACGACAAGGCCAAGCACGACCCCGAGTTCGCCCGCGAACTCGACGATCTGCTCATTCACTACACGGGCCGCCCCTCGGCGCTCACCGAAGTCCCCCGCTTCGCCGAACACGCCGGCGGCGCTCGGGTGTTCCTCAAGCGCGAGGACCTCAACCACACCGGCTCCCACAAGATCAACAACGTCCTCGGCCAGGCCCTGCTCACCAAGCGCATGGGCAAGACCCGTGTCATCGCCGAGACCGGCGCCGGCCAGCACGGCGTCGCCACGGCGACGGCCTGCGCGCTGTTCGGCCTCGAGTGCACGATCTACATGGGCGAGATCGACACCAAGCGCCAGGCCCTGAACGTGGCCCGGATGCGCATGCTCGGTGCCGAGGTCGTCGCGGTGAAGTCCGGCAGCCGTACGCTCAAGGACGCCATCAACGAGGCCTTCCGCGACTGGGTCGCCAATGTCGACCACACCCACTACCTGTTCGGTACGGTCGCCGGCCCGCACCCCTTCCCGGCCATGGTCCGCGACTTCCACCGAGTGATCGGCGTCGAGGCCCGCCGCCAGCTGCTGGAGCAGGCCGGACGTCTGCCCGACGCGGCCATCGCCTGCGTCGGCGGCGGCTCCAACGCCATCGGCCTCTTCCACGCCTTCATCCCGGACGCGGGCGTCCGCCTCATCGGCTGCGAGCCCGCGGGCCACGGCGTGGAGACCGGCGAGCACGCGGCCACGCTGACCGCGGGCGAGCCCGGCATCCTGCACGGCTCCCGCTCCTACGTGCTGCAGGACGAGGAGGGCCAGATCACCGAGCCGTACTCGATCTCGGCCGGTCTGGACTACCCGGGCATCGGCCCCGAGCACTCCTACCTCAAGGACAGCGGCCGCGGTGAGTACCGCGCGGTCACCGACGACGCGGCGATGCAGGCCCTGCGCCTGCTCTCGCGCACCGAGGGGATCATCCCGGCGATCGAGAGCGCGCACGCGCTGGCCGGCGCCCTGGAGGTCGGCAAGGAGCTGGGCAAGGACGGCCTGATCGTCGTCAACCTGTCCGGCCGCGGCGACAAGGACATGGACACGGCCGCCCGCTACTTCGGCCTGTACGACACCGACGCCGAGGTCGCCGCCAACGCGGCCGACACAGCCGAGATCGAGGGGGACGCCAAGTGAGCGGGAACATTCAGCTGCTGTCCGACACCCTCGCCGCCGCGAAGGCGGAAGGGCGCGCCGCCCTCATCGCCTACCTCCCCGCCGGGTTCCCGACCGTGGACGGCGGCATCGAGGCGATCAAGGCCGTCTTCGACGGCGGTGCGGACGTCGTCGAGGTGGGCCTGCCGCACAGCGACCCGGTCCTCGACGGCCCCGTCATCCAGACCGCGGACGACATCGCCCTGCGTGGCGGAGTCAAGATCGCCGACGTCATGCGCACGGTCCGCGAGGCGCACACGGCCACCGGGAAGCCGGTGCTCGTGATGACGTACTGGAACCCGATCGACCGCTACGGCGTCGAGCGCTTCACCGCCGAGCTCGCCGAGGCCGGTGGCGCGGGCTGCATCCTGCCCGACCTGCCGGTGCAGGAGTCGGCCCTGTGGAGGGAGCACGCCGAGAAGCACGGGCTCGCCACGGTCTTCGTGGTCGCGCCCAGCAGCAAGGACGCGCGGCTCGCGCAGATCACCGCGGCGGGCAGCGGCTTTGTGTACGCGGCCTCGCTGATGGGTGTCACGGGCACCCGCGAGTCGGTGGGCGCGCAGGCCCAGGACCTGGTCGAGCGCACCCGTGCCACCGGCTCCGACCTGCCCGTCTGCGTCGGGCTCGGGGTCTCCAACACGGAGCAGGCCGCCGAGGTGGCCGGCTTCGCCGACGGCGTGATCGTCGGCTCGGCCTTCGTCAAGCGCATGCTGGACGCGCCGGACGACGCGGCCGGCGTCGAGGCCGTCCGCGCACTCGCCGGTGAGCTCGCCAAGGGCGTGCGCGGACAGGCGTAACCAGGCAGTTCATCTCATGTGGGTCCGCTTGTTTCACGCGGGTCCTCCGAACGAGTGGATCTGGGACCGGGGAGGCGCATTGCGCCTCCCCGGCTTCGTTCTGGGGGTGTGAGCGAGAAGAACCGTGACGGAAAGCGCACCGCCCGGGAGCGGCTGGCGGTCGAGCGTGAGAAGCAGAAGTCCGCGGAGAAGCGACGGCGGACGCTGATCGTGGGCGCGAGCGTCGTCTGCGTCCTCGGCCTCGCGGCGGTGATCGGGGTGGTCGCCGCCAACGCGGGCAAGGACAAGGACAAGAGCTCGGGCCCGGTCGTGGCGCCTTCCGGGGCGCAGGGCAAGGACAGCCTCGCGATCGCCGTGGGCAAGGAGAGCGCCAAGCCGACGCTCACGATCTGGGAGGACTTCCGCTGCCCGGCCTGCCAGGCCTTCGAGACGGTGTACCGCCCGACGCTCCATGAGCTGACCGACTCCGGCAAGCTCAGAATCGAGTACCACCTGGTCCGGCTCATCGACGGCAACCTCGGCGGCACCGGCTCGCTGCGCGCGGGCAACGCCGCCGCCTGCGCACAGAACGCCGGAAAGTTCCGCGACTACCACGACGTGCTCTACGAGAACCAGCCCAAGGAGACCGTCGACACCTTCGCGAACAACGCCAAGCTGATCGACCTGGCGCGCAAGGTGGACGGCCTGGACACGGCGGTCTTCCGCAAGTGCGTCAATGACGGCAAGCACGACAGCTGGGTCGACAAGTCGAACGCCGCCTTCAAGGCCGGCCGTTTCAGCGGGACCCCGACCGTGCTGCTCGACGGCAAGAACATCTACCAGGACCAGACGCTCACCCCCGCGAAGCTGAAGCAGATGGTGCTGGCGGCGAACAAGGGGTAAGAGTTTCACGCCCGCCCGTTATGGACCCGTAGCCGGGCTGCCTGCCGTCGGCCCGGCGCGGCACGGTAGCGTCGACCTTGCCATGGAACTTGCCTACATTCCCAGCCCGCCGCACGGGGTCTACCACCTCGGCCCCGTCCCGCTGCGCGGCTACGCGTTCTGCATCATCATCGGCGTCTTCGTCGCGGTCTGGCTCGGCAACAGGCGCTGGATCGCCCGCGGCGGGCGGGTCGGCACGGTGGCCGACATCGCTGTCTGGGCGGTGCCCTTCGGCCTGGTCGGCGGTCGCCTCTACCACGTGATCACGGACTACGAGCTGTACTTCAGCAAGGGCCGTGACTGGGTGGACGCCTTCAAGGTGTGGGAGGGCGGCCTCGGCATCTGGGGCGCGATCGCGCTCGGTGCGGTCGGCGCGTGGATCGGCTGTCGGCGCCGGGGCATCCCGCTGCCCGCCTACGCCGATGCCATCGCCCCCGGTATCGCCTTCGCCCAGGCCATCGGCCGCTGGGGCAACTGGTTCAACCAGGAGCTGTACGGCAAGGAGACCCACCTTCCCTGGGCGCTGCACATCACGTCCTCGGCGGACGGCCGTGTGCCCGGGTACTACCACCCGACGTTCCTCTACGAGTCCCTGTGGTGCATCGGCGTCGCGCTGCTGGTCATCTGGGCCGACCGGCGCTTCACGCTGGGACACGGGCGGGCGTTCGCGCTGTATGTCGCCGCGTACTGCGTGGGCCGGGCGTGGATCGAGTACATGCGCGTCGACGACGCCCACCACATCCTGGGCCTGCGGCTGAACGACTGGACCGCGGGAATCGTGTTCCTGCTCGCGGTGACGTACATCGTGGTGTCGGCGAAGAAGCGGCCTGGCAGGGAAGAAGTGGTCGAGCCGGGTGCTGCCGAGGAAGCAGCCGAGGCCGACGGTGAGGCTGCCGTGTCCCTCGACAAGGACGAGGCGGACCCCTCGGCGGCGAAGCCGGAGGCGGAGGGCTCCGCAACGGAACCCGAAGAACCCGAGGACACTGCGGGCGCCGAGGACAAGGCGGAGGACAGCAGCGCGAAGGACAGCGCGGAGTCGGCCAAGAAGAGCTGACTGTTCAGTCGTACGTCGACGGGGGCGCCCGGGCCGTGAGGTCGGGGCGCCCCCGTCCTCAGTTCCGGCGGGCGAGTGACAGCGTGCGGTGGGCTGCCGCCACCACCGCCGCGTCGATGAACCTTCCGTCCGGCAGGGCCTGGGCGCCCTGCTGCGCCGTCGCCGCCTTGACGATCGTCTCGGCCTCCTCGACCTCCTGCTCCGTGGGGAGGTAGGCCCGTTCGATGATGGGGAGTTGGCGGGGGTGGATGGCCGCGCGGCCCAGGAAGCCGAGGGTGCGGCCGTGGGCGCAGGAGGCCGCCAGTCCCTCCAGGTCGCGGATGTCCGGGTGGACCGACTGCGGCGACGGGGGCAGGCCCGCCGCCCGGGCGGCGACGACGATCCGGGAACGACACCAGTCCAGGCCCGCGTCCTCGCGTACTCCCAGGTCGGCCCGTAGATCCGCTTCTCCGAGGGCGATGCCCCGCAGGGCGGGGTGGGCGGAGGCGATGGCGTGGGCGTGCTCGACGGCCAGGGCGGATTCCAGGAGGGCGTACAGAGCGGGCTTGTCGTCGGCGGCGGCCATGGAGCGTTCCGCGGTGCGGATGATCTGTTCGGGACAGGTGACCTTCGGGAGCCGCAGGCCCGAGAGGCCGGGCCGGCCGGCCACCGCGTCCAGGTCCCGGGGTGCCAGCGGACCGTCCAGAGCGTTCACGCGGACGTGGACCGGCACCGGCTGCGGGGCGGAGAGGAGTTCGGCGGTGGCCGCCCGGGCGTACTCCTTCCGGTCCGGGGCGACCGCGTCCTCCAGATCGATGACGACGACGTCGGCCCCGGCGGCCAGCGCCTTGGCGACCACGTGCGGACGGTCGCCCGGGGCGTAGAGCCAGGTGAGCGGGGGCGCGGTCATTGGGTGCGCTCCTTGCGCAGGGTTGTCGGCTGGGCAGGGGGCGGGCCAAGGGTGGTCGGGGCCGGCTCGGTGTCGGGGGTGTGTGGGTGGTTGCCGGGGGCGTCGGGCGGGGTGAGTGTGGGCGCGGTCATGTGGCGCCCTCCTTGTGCAGGGCCGTCAGCTCGGCTGGGGTCAGGCCGAGGTCGGTCAGTACTGCCTCCGTGTCGGCGCCGTGGGGGCGGCCCGGCCAGCGGATCGCGCCGGGGGTGGCGGAGAGGCGGAAGAGGACGTTCTGCATGCGCAGGGGCCCCAGGTCGGGGTCGTCGAGGGTGGTGATCGTGTCCAGGGCCGCGTACTGCGGGTCGGTCATCACGTCCCGTACGTCCTGGATGGGCGCGACCGCGGCCTCGGCCTTCTCGAAGGCCGCCAGGACCTCGTCGCGGGTGCGTTCCGCGATCCAGCCGCCGACCGCCTCGTCCAGGACGTCGGCGTGCCGGGCGCGGTCGGCGCCCGTCGCGAACCATGGCTCGTCGATCAGCTCCGGGCGGCCCACCAGGCACATCACGCGTTCCGCGACCGACTGCGCGGAGGTCGAGACGGCGACCCAGGTGCCGTCGGCGGTGAGGTATGTGTTGCGGGGCGCGTTGTTGGCGGAGCGGTTGCCGGTGCGCTTCTGCACGTAGCCCAGTTGGTCGTACCAGGTCGGCTGGGGGCCGAGGACGGTCAGGATCGGCTCGATGATCGCCATGTCGACGACCTGGCCCTCGCCGGTGCGGTCACGCGCGGACAGTGCGGTCATGACGGCGTAGGCGGTGGCCAGACCGGCGATGGAGTCGGCGAGGCCGAAGGGCGGCAGCGTCGGCGGCGCGTCCGGTTCGCCGGTGATCGCGGCGAAACCGGTCAGGGCCTCGGCGAGGGTGCCGAAGCCGGGGCGGTGCGCATAGGGGCCGAACTGGCCGAAGGCCGTGACCCTGGTGAGGATCAGCCGGGGGTTGGCGGCGGACAGCTCCGCCCAGCCCAGGTCCCACTTCTCCAGTGTGCCGGGGCGGAAGTTCTCGATGACGACGTCGGCGGTGGCGACGAGACGGAGGAGGGTGGAGCGGCCGCCCGGCTTGGAGAGGTCGAGGGTGATGGTCTGCTTGTTGCGGCCGAGGATCTTCCACCACAGACCGACACCGTCCTTCGACGGGCCGTGGCCGCGGGAGGGGTCGGGCTTCGTCGGATGCTCGACCTTGATGACCTCCGCACCGAAGTCGCCGAGCATCGTGGCGGCGAGCGGGCCGGCGAAGAGGGTGGCGAGGTCGAGGACGCGCAGGCCGGTGAGCGGGGCTTCGTTCATGACGCGAACTGCGCTTCGATCTCCGGGCGGCAGGGCATCGACGCCGATGCACCGGGCCGCTGGACGGAGAGCGCCGCGGCCGCTCCCGCCCATGCCGGCGCGGACCGCATGGGCCGCCCCTCGGTCAGGGCCACGGCGAGGGTGCCGACGAACGTGTCGCCCGCACCCGTCGAGTCCACGGCGGTGACCTGCGGTGCCGGCACGATGAGCGGATCGGCGCCGCGGGCCGCGTACAGGCAGCCCGTGGAGCCGAGGGTGACGACCACTTCCGGTACCTGGTCGAGCAGGGCCGTGGCCGGGTCGGTGCGGCCGGTGAGGGTGGTCGCCTCGTGCTCGTTGGGGACCAACAGGTCGGTGGCGGCGAGGAGTTCGGACGGCAGCGGCTGGGCGGGGGCCGGGGTGTCCAGTTGGAGGAGCAGGGCGTCGGCGGAGGCGATGAGGGCGTCGTCGCCGGGGACGAGGTGGTCGACGGTGCCGTTGGCGCCGGGGATCACGACGATCGAGTTGCCGCACTTGTCGTCGACGACGATGTGGGCGGTACCGGAGGGGCCTTCGACGGTACGCAGGAGGTCGGTGTCGACGCCCGAGTCTTCGAGGGCGGAGCGGAGGCGGGTGCCGAAGGCGTCGTCCCCGACCGCGCCGATCATCGAGACGGTGGCGCCCGCGCGGGCTGCGGCGATCGCCTGGTTGGCGCCCTTGCCGCCGGGGATCGTACGGAACTCCCGTCCCGTGACGGTCTCGCCGCGCTGCGGGGCCTTCTCGACGTAGGTGACGAGGTCCATGTTCGTGCTGCCCAGTACGACGATGTGGGTCATGGGCGGGATGCCTCCCGGTGGGTGAGGTGAGCCAGGGCGTCGAAGCCGATGCCGTTGAAGCCGCCGATGGAGGTGGTCAGCCGGTTCTTGAGGGGGGTGGTCCAGCGGTCGGGGAGGGCGAGGGGGGTGCCGGTGAGGAGAGCGGCGATGCTGCCTGCCGTGGCGCCGTTGGAGTCCGTGTCCCAACCGCCCGACACGGCACGGCAGATGGAGCCTGTGAAGTCGCCGTTCGCGTGGGTGAGGGCGGCGGCGATCAGGGCCGTGTTGGGGACGGCGTGGACCCAGTGGTGGGTGTCGGCGTGGGTGGCGTGGAGCTCGTCCACGACGGTGTCGAAGTCGGGGTGCTCTTCGGCGAGTTGGATGGCGTGGCGGACGGCTCGGGCCAGGCGGGAGCGGGGTGGGACCACCGTGAGGCCGGTGCGGAGGCAGGCGTGGATGTCGTGGGTGGCGGTGGCCGCCTGCGCGATGGTGGCCGCCGTGAACATCGCCGCGTAGACGCCGTTGGCGGTGTGGGTGAGGGTGGCGTCGCGGTGGGCCTGTTCCGCTGCGGCGGCCGGGTTGCCGGGGTTGGTCCAGCCGTGGACGTCGGCTCGGATGAGGGCGCCGATCCATTCGCGGAACGGGTTGCGGTGGCGGGCCGTCTGGGGCGGCTCCAGGCCGAGGAGGAGGTTGCGGTAGGCGATGCGTTCGGCGGTGAAGGTGCGGCCGGCGGGGAGTTCGGAGAGCCAGAGCTCGGCTACGTCGGTGGGGGTGAAGTGTTTGCCGTGGCGCTGCAGCAGGAGGAGGTTGAGGAGGGGGTAGTTGAGGTCGTCGTCCTCGGGCATGCCGTCGATGTTCTCGGCGAGGGAGGTGGTTGCCGAGCGGCGGTTCCAGGGGTGTGCCGAGAGGAGTTCTTCGGGGACGCCGCGGGCTGTGAAGTACGTGTTCAGGGGCCAGTTGCCGGTGGATCGGGCCAGCGCGCGGATGGCTTCGAGGGGGAGTTTTTCTACGGGTTTTCCGAGGAGGCAGCCGGCGGCTCTGCCTAGCCAGGCGGCTTCCAGGCGGGCCTGGGTGAGGGTGCTGTGGGGGGTGGGGTCGCTTACTGGCGCCGGCAAGGTGCCGTCTCTCCTTGGGGCGGGAGCCGCCCCAAGCGGCACGACTGCCCGCAGGCTCGGTGGGGTGGCTGCTCGCAGGGTGGGTGGGGGCATGGTGCCTGGCCAGTCGGGGCACAGAGCCTTGATCCGTGCCAGATCGGTTGGTTCCTCCTCCGCCAACCTGCCTGGCAGCTCCGCGAGTTCGTCCAGCAGGTCCCTCGCCAGCAGCCGCAGATAGCGCGAGGCCGGGTCGGCTGACGCGCCTGCGCGCAGGGGAGCCTGAGTGCCGCCTGCGGCGCGCCATCTCGCTGCGATTGCCGACGGCTCTCGGCCGTCCAGGGCCGCCTGGCGTAGTTCGTGGCCGATCAGGTCCTCCGGCTGGACCCAGGTCAGTCGGAGCATCCTGGGCCTCCGAGGTCCTTGAACGCCGACTCGTGGGTCCTGCGGCGGTGTAGGTCTCGTTCGAAGATCTCGCGGGTCACGGCGGTGAGGGTCGTCGCCGGTTCCCACAGGTCCAGGCGGCTTGCCTCCGCCACCTGCTTCGACCAGTCCTCCGGGACCGGGGAACCCAGGGCCCCGGCGAGCGCGCCGGTCATCGTCGCGATCGAGTCGCAGTCGCGGCCGTAGTTGACCGCGCCCAGGACCGCGTGGCGGTAGTCGCCGCGGGACACCAGCAACATGCCCAGGGCGATGGGGAGTTCCTCGATCGAATGGAGGCGGGACGGGCGGCGGGCCCCGAGGGAGGGGGTGCGGTAGTCCGGGCCCACCGTGTCGTAGGGAGCGACTGCCTCCCGTAGCGGGATCAGGGCCGATTCGAAGTCCGTGTGGGGGGACGCCGCTTCGCAGACCTTCTCGATCGCCGTCCGCGTGCCGTCCTTCGCGACGGAGAGGGCCATGGTGACGATCGAGTCCGGGGTCGCCCCGGGGGTGGCCGCCGCGGCCACCGCCGCCGCGAAGACGCCGGCCGCCTCTCGGCCGTACGACGACTGGTGGGCGCCCGCGATGTCGATCGCCTCGGTGTAGGCGGCCGTGGGGTTGGCCGCGTTCACCAGGCCCACCGGGGCCATGTACATCGCCGCACCGCAGTTGACGATGTTGCCGATGCCGGCCTCGCGGGGGTCGACATGGCCGTAGTGCAGGCGGGCCACCAGCCATTTCTCCGCGAGGAAGATGCGGTGCAGGGGGAGGGCTTCCTGCTCCAGCTCCGGGATCCAGCGAGGGGTCGTCATCAGGTCGGGGACCAGGTGGTCCGCGATCGCGTACGCGTCGAGGTGGTCGCGGACCCGGTCGTAGACCCGGATCAGGGCGTGCGTCATCAAGGTGTCGTCGGTGACGTGGCCGTCGCCCTTGTGGTACGGCGCGAGGGGGCGGGCCGTGCGCCAGGCCTCGCCGTTCCAGGGGCCGACGATGCCGTGGACGCGGCCGCTGTGGCGTTCGAGGATCTGGTCGGGGGAGTAGCCCTCGACGGGGCCGCCGAGGGCGTCGCCCACCGCCGCGCCCACGAGGGCCCCGGTGATCCGGTCCTCGAGGCTGGTTTTGGGGTTTTTGGTCCTCATGGCCCGAATCATCCTCCTGGTGGGGCCGGTTGTGTGGCTTCCAGGAGTTCGGCGAGTTCCACCAGGTCGGTGCCGGTGAGGCGGGGGAGAGCGCAGCCGGAGAGGGTGCGGCAGGCTTCGCGCCAGGACGGGGGGATCGATGCGCCGCCGCCCAGCGCGCCGGTGAGGGCGCCTGCGAGGGCGGGTGCCGAGTCGGCGACTCGGGAGAGGCAGGCCGCGGCCGGTACCGCCTCGGCGATACGGCCGTTCGACGCGGCGCTCAGGGCCAGGGCCACCGGGACTGTTTCGGCTGCGGCGATGCCGTAGCTGTAGACGTGGTCGACGATCTGGTGCTCCAGGAGGGGAACCAGGGTGAAGGCGGTCTCCGCGTCGGCGGCCAGCTTGAGAGCGTGGCGGGCGTTGCGGCCGATCTCCGTGGTCTCGGGGAGTTCGGTGAGGGCCGCACGTACGCAGGTCCCGACGTCCGCGCCGGACAGTGCCAGTGCGAGTGCCGCCGCCATCGCCCGGGCGCCGTGCACTCCGTCGCCGTCCTGGGTGTAGCGGGCGTCGAACTCGGCGAGGTCGGCGGCGAGTCGGGGGGCGCCGGGGTGGGCCACGGCGAGTACGCAGGCCCGTACGCAGGCCGCGTCGTCGAAGTAGTGGGGGTTGTCGTGGCCGGTGGCGGGCGGGCGCAGGCCGGTGGCGAGGTTGCCGAGGCCGGCGCGGACGGAGATACGGGCGCGGAGGGGGAGGACGGCGGACTCCACCTCCGGTGCGCGGTCCGCTGCGGCGGCCACCTCGCTGGCGAGGGTGTTCCAGGTGAGGTCGATGGCGGCTCTTGTACGGCGTTCTCGGCTGAGGTCGCCGAGGGCGGTGTCGTCGCCGGCGCGCAGGAGTGCCTCTGCGGCGAAGGCGGCCCACTCGGCGTCGTCGGAGGGGCCGAGGCGGAGGGGTTCGGGGGGTTGGTTCAGGGCGATGGGGACGGGGAGGGTGGTGGTGGCGTTCTGTTCGGCGAAGGTGTCGAGTTCGCGGGTGAGGCGGCGTGTCCACTCGGGCATACGGGCGGCTCGGTGGCGGGCGGCGGGCCAGCCGGCGGCGTCACCCGCGGCGAGACCGAGCAGCAGCCCCACGGTTCTTCCGGCCCCGGCGGGGGCGTGTGGGGGGCGGGGGTCGGCGGCCTGGGCGTGGCCCTGCCGGGGCCGGGGGTCGGCAGCCTTGGCGGAGCCGTGCGAGGGCCGGCGGTCGGCCGCCTCGGCTTCGCCATCGGCGGATTCGTTCCCACCCGCACCACCCGTGCGGCATTCGTCGTCGGGTGCGGGTAGCCCCTGTGGGGGGTTCTCGCCGTCGGCGACCGTGGGTTCGTCGGGCGTTGTGGGGTTCGTGCGGGTTTGGTTGTCGGGGGCGGGTGACCCCGCTGGGAGGTTCTGGCCGTCGGTGGTCGCGAGTTCGTCCCGCTTTGCGGGATCTGTGTGGGCTTCCTCCTCAAGGGCAGGTGGCCCCTGTAGGGGGCTTTCCGCGTCGGCCGCCGTGGGTTCGCACAGCTCCGCCGTTCCCTCGTCCCAGGGGGTGGGCGGGCTCATCGGGTCGGTTCCGTTTCGTCGTTCGCGCCCAGGGTGGAGGCGGTCGGGTCCGGCCGGGGGAAGGGATCGCGCACGACGACACGCGGTGTGGGTTCCTGTAGCAGCAGGTCCGCCACCTCCAGTACGTGGTGGCCCGCCATGGCCGGCAGGCAGCTGCCCCGTGCCGGGCCGATTGCCGCTGCCCAGGCCGGTGGGATCGCCGAGACTCCCTGGGTCGCTCCGGCCAGTGCGCCCGCCACCGCTGCCGTCGTGTCCGCGTCCCGGCCCATGTTGACCGCCGTGAGGACCGCGTCGCGGAAGTCGCCGTCCGCCGCCGCGTAGGCGCCGAAGGCCAGGGCGACCGCCTCCGGTGCGAGGTCGGTCCAGGGGTAGCCGCCGATGACGACCGCCGAGCGGACCGCCCGTTCGCCGCGATGGGCCACCGCCACGGCCCGGCGCAGCGAGCGGGCCGTCCAGGAGTCGTCCGGGACGACGGCGAGTGCGGAAGCCACGACGGCGATCGTCGGTGCGCCCGCCATCGCCGCGGCGACGCCCGCCGCGACCGCCTGGCCGCCGTAGATGCCCTCGCCGTCGTGGCTCACCGAACCGTCGATCGCCGCCAGCCGGGCCGCCTCGGCCGGGCGGCCCGCGGCGAAGACGCCGAAGGGGGCCGCGCGCATGGCCAGGCCGTCGCTCCAGGCATGGCGGTGCTGGGCCGAGATGGGGGCGGCGAGGCCGCGGCGGAGGTTCTCCAGGGTGCCGCGTTCGCTGAATCCCGCGCCCCGGAAGGGGCCTTCGTCGCGGTCCGCGATCCACTCGTGCCAGGCCGCCTCCACGTGTGAGGGGTTGAGTGCCGAGCCGTGCCGGGCCAGCAGCAGGCCGGAGAAGATCGCGTACTCGGTGTCGTCCGTGCCCGCCGGCTTGTCCGTCACGTAACCCGTGATGCGGCCCCAGCGGGCACGGATCTCCGACGGCTTCAGGTTCTCCGCCGGGGCCCCGAGGGCGTCGCCGACGGCCAGGCCCAGCAGCGCGCCACGTGCCCGCTCGCGGAGGTCGGTGGCGTTCCCGGGCGACGGGACCGAGGGAATGCAGGCGATCGATGCCATACGCGGCCTCTCCGGGGAGGGGGCTCGCACAGGGCGCGAACCCTTTGCCCATGTGTCCCACCGTCGGCGGTTGACCTGAGCCTTCGACCGAGCCATGTCACCCGGTCGACATCTGTGCGGGTGTGTGCACGGGTGAGCACGGAGAGGTAAAGCTGCAGGTTAGCCGAGCCTTTCCTTGCTGGCGGGAGGGGAATTCGGGGCGTAGGTTTGCTGTTGTCGAAGAGTAGAACTTGTCCAAAGTTAGCTTTGGCTTAGCTTCCCTGGGGGACTCCCGCAATGGCGATCATCGAGACCGAGGCCGCGCTGCACGTGGCGCACCGCGACAACCACACGCATCGGGATGTGAACGGCGGCTGGCTGCGGCCCGCGGTTTTCGGTGCGATGGACGGACTGGTCTCCAACCTCGCGCTGATGACCGGCGTCGCCGGCGGGGCCGTGGGTCAGCAGACCATCGTGCTGACCGGGCTTGCCGGTCTCGCCGCCGGTGCCTTCTCCATGGCCGCCGGGGAGTACACCTCCGTCGCCTCGCAGCGTGAGCTCGTCGAGGCCGAGCTGGATGTGGAGCGGGCCGAGCTGAGGAAGCACCCGGCGGACGAGGAGGCCGAGCTCGCGGCACTCTACGAGGCCCGGGGCGTCGAGCCGGAGCTGGCCCGGGAAGTGGCCCGGCAGCTGTCGAAGGACCCCGAGCAGGCCCTGGAGATACACGCCCGTGAGGAGCTCGGCATCGACCCCGGGGATCTGCCCTCGCCGCTCGTCGCCGCCGTGTCCTCGTTCGGTTCCTTCGCGCTGGGCGCCCTGCTGCCCGTACTGCCGTATCTGCTCGGTGCGACCGCGCTGTGGCCGGCCCTGCTGCTCGCGTTCTTCGGGCTGTTCGCCTGCGGTGCCGTGGTGGCCAAGGTGACGGCGCGCACCTGGTGGTTCAGCGGGTTCAGGCAGCTCGCGCTGGGCGCCGCGGCGGCCGGTGTGACGTACGCCCTGGGCATCGCGTTCGGAACGGCCGTAGGATAAGGCGGCTACGAGTTATGCGTTGGGCCGCATAAGTAGCCGTTACTCGCTGGTTTCGAATGCTTAACCACCGGGCATGAGCCGTAAGCGCTGTGGGCAATGAGGCCTGCCGCGCACCCGCGGGAAGGGCGACGCAGCCCTCCCCGTCTTTCGGGCCGATGGACATCGATCTGTCTCATTCGGTCCCCATAGCTTCCACCGCAGGCGCGGTACCCGCACTGCAGCCGCGCGGTGTCCGCATGCTGGAACGGAATATCCCGGTTCCCGAGAACCGCTCCATCATGTAACCTGCACGAAATTTTGCACGCCGCAGAGGGCCAACGTCGTCCCTCGGCAATATGCGCCCCCAGAGCCTCAAGAGCCTGGGAGGCGCCCCCAGCCACTTGAGACGACGACGGGAGAGCCGATGCGTACGCCGCGCCAGCCGTCCCAGCACTCCGCGAATGGCCAGAACTGGTCCTTCATGGATGCTCGCCCTGCTGCGCAGGGTATGTACGACCCCCGCAACGAACGCGACGCGTGCGGCGTCGGCTTCGTGGCGACCCTCACCGGCGAGGCGTCCCACACCCTGGTCGAACAGGCTCTGACGGTGCTGCGCAACCTTGAGCACCGCGGCGCCACCGGCTCGGAGCCCGACTCGGGTGACGGCGCCGGCATCCTCTCCCAGGTTCCCGACACCTTCTTCCGCGAGGTGGCCGGATTCGAGCTGCCCGAGGCCGGTGCCTACGCCGTCGGTATCGCCTTCCTCCCGGAGGACGGCACGGCCGAGACCGTCTCGCAGATCGAGACGATCGCGGCCGACGAGGGCCTCACCGTCCTCGGCTGGCGCGAGGTTCCGGTCGCTCCCGAGCTGCTCGGCGCCACCGCCCGTTCGACGATGCCCGCCTTCCGGCAGATCTTCGTCACCGACAACGCCGCTGTGCCTGCTACGGGTATCGCCCTCGACCGCAAGGCCTTCGTGCTGCGCAAGCGCGCCGAGCGTGAGGTGGGTGTCTACTTCCCGTCGCTCTCCGCTCGCACGATCGTCTACAAGGGCATGCTGACCACCGGCCAGCTGGAGCCCTTCTTCCCGGACCTCTCCGACCGCCGCTTCGCGTCGGCCATCGCGCTGGTCCACTCGCGCTTCTCCACGAACACCTTCCCGTCGTGGCCGCTCGCGCACCCGTACCGCTTCGTCGCGCACAACGGTGAGATCAACACCGTCAAGGGCAACCGCAACTGGATGGTCGCCCGCGAGTCGCAGCTGGTCTCCGACCTCTTCGGCGACAAGGGTCTGGAGCGGGTCTTCCCGATCTGCACGCCCGACGCCTCCGACTCCGCGTCCTTCGACGAGGTGCTCGAACTCCTGCATCTGGGCGGGCGTTCGCTGCCGCACTCCGTGCTGATGATGATCCCGGAGGCGTGGGAGAACCACGACTCCATGGACCCGGCCCGCCGCGCCTTCTACAACTTCCACTCCACGATGATGGAGCCCTGGGACGGCCCGGCCTGCGTCACCTTCACCGACGGCAAGCAGGTCGGCGCGGTCCTCGACCGCAACGGCCTTCGCCCCGGCCGCTACTGGGTCACCGACGACGGCCTGGTCGTCCTCGGCTCCGAGGTCGGCGTCCTCGACATCGACCCCGCCAAGGTCGTCCGCAAGGGCCGGCTGCAGCCCGGCAAGATGTTCCTCGTCGACACGGTCGAGCACCGCATCATCGAGGACGACGAGATCAAGGCGACCCTCGCCGCCGAGCAGCCGTACGCCGAGTGGATCGAGGCCGGTGAGATCGAGCTGGGCGACCTGCCCGAGCGCGAGCACATCGTCCACACCCACGCCTCGGTCACCCGCCGCCAGCAGACCTTCGGTTACACCGAGGAGGAGCTGCGCGTCATCCTCGCGCCGATGGCCAAGGCCGGTGCCGAGCCGATCGGTTCGATGGGTACGGACTCGCCGATCGCCGCGCTGTCCAGCCGCCCACGGCTGCTCTTCGACTACTTCACGCAGCTGTTCGCGCAGGTCACCAACCCGCCGCTGGACGCGATCCGCGAGGAGCTCGTCACCTCGCTGCGCTCGTCCCTCGGCCCGGGGAGCAACCTGCTGGAGCCGACGGCCGCTTCGTGCCGCTCGGTCACCCTGCCCTTCCCGGTCATCGACAACGACGAGCTGGCCAAGCTCATCCACATCAACGCCGACGGCGACATGCCCGGCTTCAAGGCCGCGACGCTGTCCGGCCTGTACCGGGTCTCCGGCGGCGGTGACGCCCTCGCCGCGCGCATCGACGAGATCTGCGCCGAGGCCGACGCCGCCATCGAGAACGGCGCCCGGCTGATCGTGCTGTCGGACCGCCACTCGGACGCCGAGCACGCGCCGATCCCGTCGCTGCTGCTCACCGCGGCCGTCCACCACCACCTCATCCGCACCAAGCAGCGCACCCACGTGGGCCTGCTGGTCGAGGCCGGCGACGTCCGCGAGGTCCACCACGTCGCCCTGCTCATCGGCTTCGGTGCCGCGGCCGTCAACCCGTACCTGGCGATGGAGTCCGTCGAGGACCTGGTCCGCGCGGGTACCTTCCTCTCGGACATAGAGCCCGAGCAGGCCATCCGCAACCTGATCTACGCCCTCGGCAAGGGCGTTCTGAAGGTCATGTCCAAGATGGGCATCTCGACCGTCGCCTCCTACCGCGGCGCCCAGGTCTTCGAGGCCGTCGGTCTCGACGAGGCCTTCGTCGAGAAGTACTTCAACGGCACGGCCACCAAGATCGGCGGCGTCGGCATCGACGTCATCGCCAAGGAGGTCGCCGCCCGCCACGCGAAGGCGTACCCGGCCTCCGGCATCGCGCCGGCCCACCGCGCTCTCGACATAGGGGGCGAGTACCAGTGGCGCCGCGAGGGTGAGCCGCACCTGTTCGACCCGGAGACGGTCTTCCGCCTCCAGCACTCCACCCGCACCGGCCGCTACGACGTCTTCAAGAAGTACACCGAGCGCGTCAACGAGCAGTCCGAGCGCCTGATGACGCTCCGCGGTCTGTTCGGCTTCAAGTCGGACCGCCCCTCGATCTCCATCGACGAGGTCGAGCCGGTCTCCGAGATCGTCAAGCGCTTCTCCACCGGCGCCATGTCGTACGGCTCCATCTCGCGCGAGGCGCACGAGACGCTCGCCATCGCCATGAACCAGCTGGGCGGCAAGTCCAACACCGGTGAGGGCGGCGAGGACCCGGACCGTCTCTACGACCCGGCCCGGCGCAGCGCCATCAAGCAGGTGGCCTCCGGCCGCTTCGGTGTGACCTCCGAGTACCTGGTCAACGCCGACGACATCCAGATCAAGATGGCCCAGGGCGCCAAGCCCGGCGAGGGCGGCCAGCTGCCCGGCCACAAGGTGTACCCGTGGGTCGCCAAGACCCGTCACTCGACCCCGGGTGTCGGTCTGATCTCCCCGCCGCCGCACCACGACATCTACTCCATCGAGGACCTGGCCCAGCTGATCCACGACCTGAAGAACGCGAACCCGCAGGCGCGGATTCACGTGAAGCTGGTCTCGGAGGTCGGCGTCGGTACGGTCGCCGCGGGTGTCTCCAAGGCGCACGCCGACGTGGTGCTGATCTCGGGTCACGACGGTGGTACGGGTGCCTCCCCGCTGACCTCCCTGAAGCACGCGGGCGGTCCCTGGGAGCTGGGTCTCGCCGAGACCCAGCAGACCCTGCTGCTCAACGGCCTGCGCGACCGCATCGTCGTCCAGACCGACGGTCAGCTGAAGACCGGCCGTGACGTCGTCATCGCCGCGCTGCTCGGCGCCGAGGAGTTCGGTTTCGCGACCGCGCCGCTCGTCGTCTCCGGCTGCGTCATGATGCGCGTCTGCCACCTGGACACCTGCCCGGTCGGCATCGCCACCCAGAACCCGACCCTCAGGGACCGGTTCTCCGGCAAGGCCGAGTACGTCGTCAACTTCTTCCAGTACATCGCCGAAGAGGTCCGCGAGATCCTCGCCGAGCTGGGCTTCCGCTCCATCGAGGAGGCCGTCGGCCACGCCGAGGCGCTCGACGTCACGCGTGCCGTCGACCACTGGAAGGCACAGGGCCTGAACCTGGAGCCGCTGTTCCACGTGCCCTCGCTGCCCGAAGGCGCGGTGCGCCACCAGGTCATCGCCCAGGACCACGGCCTGGAGAAGGCGCTCGACAACGAGCTGATCAAGCTCGCCGCCGACGCCCTGGCCGCGGACTCCGCCACCGACGCCCAGCCGGTGCGTGCGCAGGTGAGCATCCGCAACATCAACCGCACGGTCGGCACGATGCTCGGCCACGAGGTGACGAAGAAGTTCGGTGGCGCGGGCCTGCCCGACGACACCATCGACATCACCTTCACCGGCTCCGCGGGCCAGTCCTTCGGCGCCTTCCTGCCGCGCGGTGTCACGCTGCGCCTGGAGGGCGACGCCAACGACTACGTCGGCAAGGGCCTCTCCGGCGGCCGTGTGATCGTCCGCCCGGACCGGGGCGCCGACCACCTCGCCGAGTACTCGACGATCGCGGGCAACACCATCGCCTACGGCGCGACCGGCGGCGAGCTGTTCCTGCGCGGTCGTACCGGCGAGCGGTTCTGTGTCCGCAACTCCGGCGCGACGGTCGTCTCCGAGGGCGTGGGCGACCACGGCTGCGAGTACATGACCGGCGGTCGCGCGGTGGTCCTCGGCGAGACGGGCCGCAACTTCGCGGCCGGTATGTCGGGCGGCATCGCGTACGTCGTCGACCTGAACGTCGACAACGTCAACGTCGGCAACGTCAACGCCGTCGAGGCTCTGGACGAGACCGACAAGCAGTGGCTGCACGACGTGGTGCGCCGCCACCAGGAGGAGACCGGCTCCACGGTCGCCGAGAAGCTCCTGGCCGAGTGGGACACCGCGGTCGAGCGCTTCAGCAAGATCATCCCCAGCACGTACAAGGCAGTGCTCGCCGCCAAGGACGCCGCCGAGCAGGCGGGACTCTCCGAGTCCGAGATCACCGAGAAGATGATGGAGGCGGCGATCAATGGCTGACCCGAAGGGCTTCCTGAACCACGGCCGTGAGGTCGCCAAGTCCCGCCCGGTCGAGGAGCGTCTGAAGGACTGGAACGAGGTCTACGTCCCCGGTTCCCTGCTGCCGATCATCAGCAAGCAGGCCAGCCGGTGCATGGACTGCGGCATCCCCTTCTGCCACAACGGCTGTCCGCTGGGCAACCTCATCCCCGAGTGGAACGACTACGCCTACCGCGAGGACTGGTCGGCCGCGTCGGAGCGTCTGCACGCGACGAACAACTTCCCGGAGTTCACGGGCCGGCTGTGCCCCGCTCCGTGCGAGTCGGCGTGTGTGCTGGGCATCAACCAGCCGCCGGTGACCATCAAGAACGTCGAGGTCTCGATCATCGACAAGGCGTGGGAGACCGGGGATGTCGCCCCGCAGATCCCCGAGCGCCTCTCGGGCAAGACGGTCGCGGTCATCGGCTCGGGCCCCGCGGGCCTGGCCGCCGCCCAGCAGCTGACCCGGGCCGGTCACACCGTCGCCGTCTACGAGCGCGCGGACCGCATCGGAGGCCTTCTCCGGTACGGCATCCCCGAGTTCAAGATGGAGAAGCGGCACATCAACCGCCGTATCGAGCAGATGCGCGCGGAGGGCACCCGCTTCCGTACCGGGATCGAGATCGGCCGCGACCTCAAGGCGACCGACCTGAAGAAGCGGTACGACGCGGTCGTCATCGCCGCCGGTGCGACGACCGCCCGTGACCTCCCGGTGCCCGGCCGCGAGCTCAAGGGCATCTACCAGGCGATGGAGTACCTGCCCCTGTCGAACAAGGTCCAGGAGGGCGACTACGTCACCTCCCCGATCTCGGCCGAGGGCAAGCACGTCGTGGTCATCGGCGGCGGCGACACCGGCGCGGACTGCGTGGGCACCGCCCACCGCCAGGGCGCGGCCTCCGTCACCCAGCTGGAGATCATGCCCCGCCCGGGCGACGAGCGGAACCCGGTCTCCCAGCCGTGGCCGACCTTCCCGATGCTCTACAAGGTCACCTCCGCGCACGAGGAGGGCGGTGAGCGGGTCTACTCCGTCTCCACCACCCACTTCGAGGGCGACGAGGACGGCAACGTCCAGTGGCTGCACCTGACCGAGGTCGAGTTCATCGACGGCAAGCTGACCCCGAAGCCGGGCACGGAGCGCAAGATCCCCGCCCAGCTGGTCACCCTGGCGATGGGCTTCACGGGCACCGACCGGGAGAACGGTCTGGTCGAGCAGTTCGGCCTGGAGCTCGACGAGCGCGGCAACATCGCCCGCGACGCCGACTTCCAGACCAACGTCCCCGGCGTGTTCGTCGCCGGTGACGCGGGCCGCGGCCAGTCCCTCATCGTGTGGGCGATCGCGGAGGGCCGCTCGGCCGCCCGCGGCACCGACCGCTTCCTGACGGGCGCCAGCGACCTGCCGGCCCCGATCCGCCCGACGGACCGGGCCCTGATGGCCTGACGGTCCCTCATATACGTCCCGTACAAAGGCGTACGGAACACCGCAACGGCGCTTGCCCTGTCCCCGACCGGACGATGGCAGGCGCCGTCGCACGTCTGCGGTCGGCCGCCGGGCGGGGTGGGCTACGGCACCTTGTACGTCTCCCCGTACACCTTCCACGTCAGCGGCGTCGTAAGGGCCAGGTTCCCGGCGTACAGGAACTGCCGCTGGGCCGTGTCGACGCGGCTGGTGTCGATGTCCGGACGCGCGGTTTGCATGGCCTCGACGCGGATGTCGAGGAAGACGTCCAGGTAGTCCTTCTCGGAGCCGCCCTGTGAGGGGAGGTCCGCCTCGCCCATCGCCTGTTCGCGCAGGCCGTAGAAGCTGTTCGGGCCGGTGCCGGGGCCGTGCTGGACCATGGCGTCGTAGTAGACGAACTGGCCGAGTGTGCCGAGCCCGTCCAGCTTGGCGAGGCGGACGGCCGGGTCGAAGTAGACGCGGTCGCGCTCCTCGTCCTGGGCCTTCCGGAACGCGGGCAGCTCCGCCTCGGCCTTCCAGGCGGCGGTGAAGCCCGGGTCCAGGCCCTCGTGGGAGTCCGTACCGTCGACCTCGCGCAGGGCGGGCAGGTATTCGGCGAGGCCGTTGTCGGGATGGTCCTCGGTGTAGCGCTCGACGAGCGCGAGCAGGTCGTGGGTACCCGTGCAGAAGCCGACGATGCCGGCGGTGTAGCCCTGGCCGTCGTCGATGTCCTCGATGTAGCCGTAGGCACTGTGCCAGTCCAGCGTCGAGTTCTCGGCGCTGGCCACGAGCTCCTGGGCCAGCTCCTTCTTGGCGGGGGCGGCGAGGCCGGCCGGCAGGTCGGCGATCACCTCCTCGTCCTCCGCGCTCTCGTGCTCGGCCCGGCTCTTGGCGATCTGGCGGGCCTTCTGCGCGGCGCTGGTCGGGGTCCTGCTCCCGCTCCCGCCGGAGGATTCGGCGGGCGAGAGGACATAGACCACGCCCGTGACGACCGCGGGTAGGGCCGCGAACAGGAGGAACCCGGCACGTTTCATAGCGAAAGGGTACGGCCGGGTGATTCCGGGTGATTCCAGGTCAGACCGCCAGTTCAGTGACCTTCGCGACCGTCAGGATCACAAGGAGCGCCAGCAGGGCGAAGCAGGCACCCGCCTGGACGAGGTTGCGGCGGCCGTCACGCGGCGCGTACGCGTACGCCAGTGTCACCACGCCGCCGGCCAGCAGGCCGCCGAGGTGGCCCTGCCAGGAGGTGAGGCCCGCGGAGATCAGCAGCCACAGCAGCAGGCCCGCCATGAAACGGTTGACCTGGCTCATGTCGGCGCCGAGACGGCGGGCCATCACGTAGTACGCCGCCCCGAGCCCGAAGATCGCGCCGGAGGCGCCGAGGGTGGGGGTGTCGGGCGCGATCAGCAGCACGAGGGCCGAGCCGCCGAGCGCGGACAGCAGGTAGAGCGTGATGTAGCGGATACGGCCCAACTGCGACTCCACCACCCGGCCGATGTTCCACAGCGACACCATGTTCATCACGATGTGCAGGATCCCGAACGTGCCCCCGGTGACCGGCAGATGAAGGAACGCGCCGGTCAGCAGGCGGTACCACTCACCGGCGACGACCCCTTCGGCGTGGTAGTCCGAGGGGTGGTTGGCCACCCACATGTAGTGGCCGCCGTCCGGTCCCACCAGCCCGCGGCCCAGCATCTCGAACCGGTCCACGACCGACGACCGCACCAACTCGCCCAGATACGCGAGCACATTGAGCCCGATCAGGACGTACGTCACGACCGGCGCCGAGGTGATCCGGCCGCCGAACGCCGTGCGCGCCTGACGTACCGACCGCGCGCCCTCCCTCACGCACTCCACGCACTGGTGGCCGACGGCCGCCTCCCGCATGCAGTCCGGGCAGATGTACCGGTCGCAGCGGGTGCAGCGGACGAGGGACTCCACCTTGGGATGGCGGTAGCAGGTGGTGACGGTGGACTCGGATTCCACAGCCGGCTCCTCGGAGGGGGGTGGGACGGGCGGCGAGCCGGTGGGGACGGCGGCGAACAAAATAGCGAACGGCTGTGGGTGGTGAGAGGGGTGGGGTGGGCGTGACGTAACCTCGGCACGAACGAAGGGGGGAGCATGGCCGCGATCAGTCTCCGCAAGGTCGAGGAGACCGCGCCCGCGCTGGTCAGCCTGTACAAGAGCGCCGGGGTGTCACTCCAGAAGCACGGGCTGGACGGGCTGCGGGCGGCGGTGTACCTCGTAGTCGACTACTCCGGGTCGATGAAGCCGTACTACAAGGACGGCAGTGTGCAGGCCCTCGCCGACCGGGTGCTGGGGCTGTCCGCGCATCTCGACGACGACGGGCGCGTACCGGTGGTCTTCTTCTCGACGGACGTCGACGCCGAGACGGACATCGCGCTCGCCGGTCACGAGGGCCGGATCGAGAAGATCGTGGCCGGGCTCGGGCACATGGGCAAGACCAGCTACCACCTGGCGATGGACGCGGTCATCGACCACTACCTCGACAGCGGTTCGACCGCCCCCGCCCTGGTCGTCTTCCAGACCGACGGCGGCCCGATCAACAAGCTCGCCGCGGAGCGCTATCTGTGCAAGGCGGCCCGGCTGCCGCTGTTCTGGCAGTTCGTGGGCTTCGGGGACCCGGGCAGCAAGCAGTTCGACTTCCTGCGCAAGCTCGACGAGCTGGCGGTGCCGCACAAGCGGGTCGTCGACAACGCCGGGTTCTTCCACGCCGGATCCGATCCGGGGCGGGTGACCGACGCCGAGCTGTACGACCGGCTTGTCGGCGAGTTCCCCATGTGGCTGGCCGCCGCGCGGGCCCAGGGGATCGTGCGTCCCGCCTGAGAGCCCGCGAGGACGCGAGTCACTCGTACGGCTGCTGTCACCGTTGGCTTACCCGGGACGCCGTGCCACCCTGAGGATGATCCGACGGGGAGGCGACGAACATATGGACGGCGCACGATCGGGGAACGAGGCGGCCGGCTCCACGCGCAGGGAGCCGGCGCGCACGGGTGAGAAGCTGGCGGACTGGGCCGACGGACGGCTGGGCCTGTACGGGCTGGCCAAGGCCAACATGCGCAAGGTCTTCCCGGACCACTGGTCCTTCATGCTGGGGGAGATCTGCCTCTACAGCTTTCTCATCCTGATCCTCACCGGTATCTATCTCACCCTGTTCTTCGAACCGAGCGGCGTCGAGGTGATCTACCACGGCTCGTACGTCCCGCTCAACGGCGTCCCGATGACCCGGGCCTACGAGTCCACGCTCGACATCAGCTTCGACGTTCGCGGCGGGCTGTTGATCCGGCAGATCCACCACTGGGCGGCGCTGGTCTTCGTCACCGGCATGCTCGTACACATGATGCGGGTGTTCTTCACCGGCGCGTTCCGCAAGCCGCGCGAGCTCAACTGGCTGTTCGGCTGGACCCTGCTGTTCCTCGGCATCATCACCGGCCTGACCGGCTACTCGCTCCCCGACGACCTGCTGTCCGGCACCGGCATCCGCTTCGCCGACGGCGCGATCCTCTCCGTCCCGATCGTCGGGACGTATCTGTCGATGTTCCTGTTCGGCGGGGAGTTCCCGGGGCACGACATCATCTCGCGGCTCTTCCCCGTCCATGTCCTGCTGCTGCCGGGGATCATGCTGGGCCTGGTCGTCGCCCATCTGATCCTGGTCTTCTACCACAAGCACACCCAGTACCCGGGGCCCGGACGGGACCAGAAGACCGTGGTCGGCATGCCCTTCCTGCCGGTCTACATGGCGAAGGCGGGCGGTTTCTTCTTCCTGGTCTTCGGCGTGCTGGCGCTCATGGGCGGCATCGCCAGCATCAACCCTGTGTGGGCCTTCGGCCCCTACCGTCCTGACCTGGTGACCACGGGCGCCCAGCCCGACTGGTATCTCGGCTTCTCCGAGGGCCTGATCCGGGTGATGCCGGGATGGGAGCTCAACTTCTGGGGCCACACCCTGGAGCTCGGCGTCTTCATCCCCTTCTCGCTCTTCCCGCTGCTCCTGCTCGCCCTCGGCCTTTATCCCTTCCTCGAGGCATGGATCACCGGCGACAAACGCGAGCACCACATCCTGGACCGGCCGCGCAACATGCCCGTCCGCACCGGACTGGGCGCGGCCTGGCTGGCCCTGTACGTCGTCCTGCTGATCGGCGGCGGCAACGACATCGTGGCCACGCATCTGCATCTGTCCATCAACTCCATCACCTGGTTCGTGCGGGTCTCGTTCTTCGTGGCGCCGGTCGTCACGTTCCTCGTCACCAAACGGGTCTGCATGGGCCTGCAACGCCGGGACCGGGACAAGGTGCTGCACGGCAGGGAGAGCGGCACCATCAAACGGCTCCCGCACGGCGAGTTCGTCGAGGTCCACGAGCCCCTCGCGCAGGCCCAGCTGTTCACCCTCACCCAGCACGAGCAGAACCCGCCCTACGAGATCGGCCCGCTCGTCGACGCGAACGGCGTACGGCGGCCGGTCAAGCCGCGGCAGCGGGTGCGCGCCCGGCTGGCCCGGCTGATGTTCGGCTCGGAGTCGCACATCCCGAAGCCGACGGTGGAGGAGTACCGGGAACTCACCAGCGGCGATCACCACCACTGAGGACCAGGGCCCGGCACTCCTCGGGCCCGCCCCACGCGGTGCGCAGGGCGCGGGCCTTGGTCAGCCACAGGGACAGGTCGTACTCCGCGGTGTAGCCGATCGCGCCGTGCAGCTGCAGCGCCGTACGGGCGGTGGCGTACGCCGCCTCGGATGCCGTGACCTTGGCGGCGGCCACGTCGGCAGGGGTCATGGTGAGCGCGGCAGAGAACAGGAGGGGGCGGGCGAACTCCAACGCGATCTTCGCGTCGGCCAGTTGATGCTTGACGGCCTGGAAGGAGCCTATGGGGACACCGAACTGGGTGCGCTGCCCGACGTAGGCGACGGTTCTGTCCAGGAGGGCCAGTCCGATGCCGAGGCACTGGGCGGCGGTGGCGAGACGACCCCAGGTCAGGCCGTGGGCGACGGCTTCGGAGACCTGCGGACCCGTGGCGAGCAGTTCCCCGCCGGGGGCCGGCGCGAAGAGGCGGCGGGCGGGGTCGAGGGAGGGGTGCGGGCGGCCGGGCGGGGGAGCGAGGCGCAGCTCGGTGCTTCCTGGCGCCACGGTCAGCCGTACGTCCGCCATGTCCGCGTCCAGCGCATACGGCCCCGTCGCGAGCGTCGCCGCCGACTCGCCCGAGGCCAGCGCGGGCAGCAGGCGTTTGGCCGGGCCCGCGTCGTCCAGTGCGGCGAGCAGGGCGGCCGCCGCGACCGTCTCCACCAGTGGGCCCGCCACCGCATGCCGCCCCAACTCGACGAACGCGACGGCGAGTTCGACCGGACGCGGCCCCAGGCCGCCGTACTCCTCGGGGACCGCGAGGGCGAAGACGCCCGCGTCCGCGAGACGGGACCACAGTGCGCGGCCGCTGGTGTGCTTGCCTCGGCTCCAGTCCCGTACCGCCGAAGGCGTTTTTGCGGCCGTCAGCATCGCTTTGAGGGAGGCGGCGAAGGCCCGCTGATCGGCGTCGAGGAGGAAATGCATCAGTGCCGTCCCTTCAGGGCGCTGCGGTTCGGAAGCGCCCCAAAGGGGCGCGGGACTGTGCTGAACATGCGGCTACCGCCGCGTGGGCGCGACCAGCCACCATCGCCCCGCGGGCGACACACGACCCGTCGCGGCGCACCCGGCGGAGTCATCAGCGGCGCCCCTTCGGCAGGCCGAGCAGGCGCTCGGCGATGATGTCGCGCTGGATCTCGTTCGTGCCCGCGTAGATCGGGCCGGCCAGGGAGAAGACATAGCCCTCGGCCCACTCCGAGTCCGCCGTCTCGGCCTGTTCGCCGAGCAGATCGAGGGCCGTCTCGTGCAGCGCGATGTCGTACTCGGACCAGAAGACCTTGTTCAGACTGGACTCCGGGCCGATGGAGCCGCCCTCCAGGAAGCGGGAGGCGGCGGCGAAGGTGAACAGTTGGTAGGCCCGCGCGCCGATCAGGGCGTCCGCCACCTGGGCCTGGGCGGAGGGCGGGCACCCCTGTTGCTGCCAGAGGTGGCGCAGCCGTTCCGCCGCAGCCAGGAAGCGGCCGGGGGAGCGGAGCATCAGCCCCCGCTCGTTGCCCGCCGTCGACATCGCGATCCGCCAGCCCTCGCCGGGTGCGCCGATCACGTCCTCGTCCGGTACGAACACCTCGTCAAGGAACAGCTCGGCGAACGCCGGTTTCCCGTCGAGGCGGCCGACCGGGCGGACGGTGACGCCGGGTGCGCGCAGGTCGAACATCAGATAGGTCAGCCCCTGGTGGGGCTTCGGCGTGCCCGGGTCGCTGCGGAACAGGCCGAAGGCACGGTCCGCGAAGGCGGCCCGCGACGACCATGTCTTGTGCCCGCTCAGCAGCCAGCCGCCGTCCGTGCGCACCGCCTTCGACCGCAGGGAGGCCAGGTCCGAGCCCGCCTCCGGCTCCGACCAGGCCTGCGCCCACACCACCTCGCCCGTGGCCATGGGCGGCAGCACGCGTGCTCTCTGCTCCTCGGTGCCGTGTTCGAACAGGGTCGGTGCGAGCAGACTGATCCCGTTCTGACCGACCCGGGCCGGGGCCCCCGCCGCCCAGTACTCCTCCTCGAAGATCAGCCATCGGATCAGGCCGGAGTCCCTTCCGCCGTACGCCGTCGGCCAGTTGACGACCGACCAGTGGTCCGCGGCCAGTTCGGCCTCCCAGGACCGGTGGGCCGCGAAGCCCTCCGCGGTCTCCAGGGACGGCAGGGGAGCGCGCGGCACCCGGTCCGCGAGCCACGCCCGGGCCTCGGTGCGAAAGGCCTCCTCTTCCTGCGTGAAGGCGAGATCCATCGGCTGCCATCCTTCCCTAACAAGTGTTTGGTAGGTTAGCGTGGGGCTATGACAGTCGTCGAGAGTCCCGTGTACGAGCCGGGGCACGGGCTGCTGAAGGGACGCACCGCCGTCATCACCGCGGCGGCCGGAGCGGGCATCGGCGGCGCGACCGCGCGGCGCTTCCTGGAGGAGGGCGCACGCGTGCTGATCGGCGACGCGCATGTGCGGCGCCTCAAGGAGTACGAGGCCGAGCTCGCCGGCGAGTTCGGGGCCGCATCGGTCGCCGCCCTGCCCTGCGACGTCACCGACGAGGGCCAGGTGCAGGCGCTGTTCGAGGCCGCCGTGCGGGAGCACGGGCGGCTGGACGTCGTGGTCAACAACGCCGGTCTGGGCGGCACTTCGGACCTCGTCGACATGAGCGACGAGCAGTGGGCCCGCGTCCTCGACGTGACGTTGAACGGCACGTTCCGGTGCACACGGTCGGCGTTGCGGCTGATGCGGGCGGACGGGCGGGGCGGCGTGATCGTCAACAACGCCTCCGTGGTCGGCTGGCGCGCCCAGGCCGGCCAGGCCCACTACGCCGCGGCGAAGGCGGGCGTGATGGCGCTGACCCGGTGTGCGGCGATCGAGGCCGCCGAGTACGGGGTGCGGGTCAACGCGGTCTCGCCGAGCCTCGCCATGCACCCGCATCTGGTGAAGGTGACGACGCCGGAACTGCTGGAGGAACTGACCGCACGCGAGGCCTTCGGGCGGTATGCACAGCCCTGGGAAGTGGCCAACGTGATCGTGTTCCTGGCGTCCGGCTACTCCTCGTACATGACCGGAGAAGTCGTCTCCGTCAGCAGCCAGCACGCCTGAGGACCGGAGCGGACGACAATGGACCTGTGCCGACCAAGAAGAAGCCCCAGGTGACCGCCGCACCCGCGCGGCGCCGTGAACTCCTCGACACCGCCGCGGAGGTCTTCGCCGAGCAGGGCTACAACGCCACCACCGTACGCAAGATCGCGGACCACGCGGGCATGCTCGCGGGCAGCCTCTACTACCACTTCGACTCCAAGGAATCGATGCTGGAGGAGATCCTGCGCACCTTCCTCGACGAGCTCTGGGGCGGCTACGACTCCGTCCTGGACGCCGAGCTGGGGCCGCGGGAGACCCTGGAGGCCCTGGTCACGGAGTCGTTCAGGGAGATCGACCGGCACCGCGCCGCCGTCGCGATCTACCAGAAGGAGAGCAAGCAGCTGCTGGCGCAGGAGCGGTTCGCGTTCCTCGCCGAGTCGCAGCGCAAGTTCGAGAAGGCGTGGCTGGCCACGCTGGAGCGCGGGGTCGCCGCCCAGGTCTTCCGGGCCGACCTGGACGTCCGGCTCACCTACCGGTTCGTGCGCGACACCGTGTGGGTGGCCGCGTCCTGGTACCGGCCCGGCGGGCAGCACAGCCCGGAGGAGATCGCCCGGCAGTACCTGTCGATGGTGCTGGACGGGATCGCCGTACGCACGTAACTCATGGGGAAGGCTGGGGAGTTGCCATGGCCGAGGCCTATATCGTCGAAGCGGTCCGTACGCCCGTCGGGCGGCGTGGGGGCGGACTGAGCGGCGTCCATCCTGCCGACCTCGGTGCACATGTGCTGAAGGAGCTGATGGCCCGCTCGGGCGTGGACCCGGCCGCTGTCGAGGACGTCGTGTTCGGCTGTCTGGACGCGGTGGGGCCGCAGGCCGGGGACATCGCGCGGACCTGCTGGCTGGCGGCGGGGCTGCCCGAGGAGGTGCCGGGCGTGACGGTCGACCGGCAGTGCGGGTCCTCGCAGCAGGCCGTGCACTTCGCGGCGCAGGCCGTGCTGTCGGGCACGCAGGACCTGGTGGTCGCGGGCGGCGTGCAGAACATGTCGCAGATCCCCATCGCCTTCGCGACCCGCCAGGCCGCCGAGCCCCTGGGGTTCACCGAGGGGCCCTTCGCGGGCAGCGAGGGCTGGCGCGCCCGGTACGGGGACCAGCCGGTGAACCAGTTCGTCGGAGCCGAGATGATCGCCGCGAAGTGGGGAATCAGCCGCCAGGACCAGGAGGAGTTCGCGCTCAGGTCCCACCAGCGGGCGCTGCGGGCCATCGACGAGGGCCGCTTCGACCGCGAGACCGTCGCCCTCGGCCCGGTCGCCGTCGACGAGGGCCCGCGCCGGGACACCTCCCTGGAGAAGATGGCCGGGCTGGGGCCCGTCCTCGTCGGCGGCACCATCACCGCCGCCTGCTCCTCGCAGGTCTCCGACGGAGCGGCGGCGATGCTGCTGGCCTCGGAGCGGGCGGTGCGCGAGCACGGACTGACGCCACGCGCACGCGTGCACCACCTCTCCGTGCGCGGCGAGGACCCGATCCGCATGCTCTCCGCCCCGATACCGGCCACCGCCCACGCCCTGAAGAAGACCGGTCTGTCGATCGACGACATCGACCTCGTCGAGATCAACGAGGCCTTCGCGCCGGTCGTCCTGGCCTGGCTGAAGGAGACCGGCGCCGACCCGGACAAGGTCAACGCCAACGGCGGCGCGATCGCCCTCGGCCATCCCCTGGGCGCGACGGGCGTCAAGCTCATGACGACCCTCCTGCACGAACTGGAACGCACCAGCGGCCGTTTCGGCCTCCAGACGATGTGCGAGGGCGGCGGCCAGGCCAACGTGACGATCATTGAGAGGCTGTGAGGCGGGCGGCGAGTGCTCAGCGAGCCACTTGGGCGGAGGGGCGGCGCGGGGGCGCGAAGCGTGTGGGCCCGGGGGCGGGCGGTGTGAGGGGGCCGTTCGAGGGTGCGCCGGTGGGCGAGGGCGGTGAGCCAACGTGACGATCATCAAGAGGCCGTGACGGGCCGGCGAGCGGTCAAGCATCGCCGGACGTCAACTTGCCGATGATTTCCGCTGCTTGGTCAATGACGCCGGCCACCAGCTCCGCACACGACGGCAGATCCCCGATCACCCCGGCGACCTGCCCCGACGCCATCACCCCGAGGTCCGTACGGCCGTCCACCATGGCAGACCTGAGCAGCATGGGCGTGTTCGCGGCGAGCAGGACCTGACTCCAGGTGAGGTCCTTGCCGTGCTTCATGGCGAGCCCGTCGCGCACCATCTGCCGCCAGGTCAGCCCGGACAGCTTCCGGAAGCCTGCCGCCCGGCGGACCGCATGGAAGAGGGCCTTCGCGCGGCCGGAGTTCTCCAGGGAGTCCACCAGGTCCGTGCGCAGCATCCGGTGCGGCAGACCGTCCACCGCCCTGGTCACGGTGACGTCCCGCACGGTCGCCGCCAGATACCGCGCCTTCACCGCGTCCGGCACCGTCGAGTCCGAGGTCAGCAGGAATCGCGTGCCCATCGCGATCCCTGCCGCCCCGTACGCCAGCGCCGCGACCAGCCCCCGCCCGTCGAAGAAGCCGCCCGCCGCCACCACCGGTATCCGCACCGCGTCCACCACCTGCGGCAGCAGTACCGTCGTGGCGACCTCGCCGGTGTGCCCACCACCCTCGCCGCCCTGCACGATCACCGCGTCCGCGCCCCAGGCCGCTACCTTCTCGGCGTGCCGGCGGGCCCCTATGGAGGGGATGACGACCACGCCCGCCTCCTTCAGCTCCGCGATCAGCTCGGCGGAGGGCGCGAGGGCGAAGGAGGCGACCCGCACGCCCTCCTCGATCAGGATCCGCACCCGGTCGCCGGCATCCGAGGCGTCGGCCCGCAGATTGACCCCGAAGGGCTCCTGGGTGCGGGACTTGACCTCCCGTATCGCCTCGCGCAGCCGGTCGGCCGTCATGGTCGCGGAGGCCAGGATGCCCAGCGCGCCCGCGTTCGCCGAAGCGGAGACCAGACGCGGGCCCGCCACCCACCCCATGCCCGTCTGCACGATCGGATGCCGGACCCCGACCAGTCGGGTGAGGGCCGTCTCCATCACTCACGGACCTCCCTGGCACGGCTGCCGGCCGGGTCGATCACCTCGCGGATCAGCCGCAGCTCCTCGGCGGTCGGCTCACGCGTCGGCGGCACCTCGTCCGCGACGGCCAGATCGAAGCCCGTCGCCTCCCTGACCTGCTCCACCGTGACACCCGGGTGCACTGAAGCGAGCCGCATCGAGTGGTCGGGGGTGGCGAAGTCGAAGACGCCCAGATCGGAGACGACATACGGGATGCGGTGGTAGCGCGCACCGGCCGCCCGGTCGTATCCGACACCGCAGACCATGTCGACCTTCTCGACGAACACGCGCCGCGAATGCCTCGGTACCCAGTAACTCGTCGGGTTGTTCAGGGTGTTGACCGGTGCGCCCCGCACCCCGAGCAGCTGCCGTATCGGCCGTTCCCAGTCGCCGATGCACGAGATGTTCTGGTTGCCGAACCGGTCGATCTGGCTCGCGCCCATCATCACGTGCCGGCGGCCACTGGAGACCAGGGCAAGGTGCTGCCGGTACGGCAGCCAGCCCTCCGGGGTCCCGTCCGGGCGGACGAGTATCGCCTCGCCGTCGGTCAGCAGCAGATCCGGGGAGAAGGTGAGCCGGGCGAGACGGGCGCCGATGGACGGGATCAGCCCCATGGGGCTGGCGAGCACCTCACCGTTGCCCCGCCAGGCCTCGGCGCAGGCGATCACGCAGTACTCGGCGCGGGTGACGTCCGTCATGACTCCTCCCCGACCGCCGACTGATACGCCTGCTCGTCCCCGGCCAGGAACCGTGCGGCGAAGTCCGGCCACGGCGTGGACGCGTACATCTTCTGGAAGGCCTCGTCCCGCGCGTAGTCCGGCGCGCAGGAGGTGAAGTGCGCCCCGTTCGGCGCCTCGACGACGCCCGCCACCGTGTGCCGCTTGATCAGCAAGGTCTGCAGTGCGGCCTCCTTCGTCAACTCGGCCGTGTCGACGATCCGTTCGCACGACATGTACGCCGCGTCCGCCGCCCCGCAGAACAGGTCGTCGAAGTACGGGTCCGGGCCCAGATACTGCCCGTTGCCCAGCCGGTCGGCGCGGCCCACGTGCACCAGGGCCGCATCCATCCGCAGGGCGGGCATCGCCACGAACATCTCCCCGTCGTCGTAGGGCGAAGTCACCGTCCGCAGCCCGGGGTTGACCCGCATCACGTCCGAGCCGATCCCGGCGCGCACCGGCAGGAACGGCAGCCGGTTCGCCGCCGCGTGCAACCCCCACATGAACATCGCCTCGTCGATCTCCATCAGCTCGAAGGCACCGCCCTCGCGGGCCGCGCGGTAGTGCGGTTCGAGGGGGATGGAGTCCAGGGTGACGAAGGGCGCCACCAGTTTCCGGATCCGTCCGGCGGCCGCGAGCATGCCGACGTCCGGGCCGCCGTACGAGATGACGGTCAGGTTGTCGATACCGGACCGCAGCAGTGCCCTGACCAGGGCCATGGGTTTGCGTCGTGAACCCCAGCCGCCGATGCCGAGGGTCATGCCGCTCTGCAGACGGGAGACGACCTGCTCGGCGGTCATCGTCTTGTCACTCACGCCTGTGCACCCTCCCTCTCATCCCTCTCGTCCTTCTCCTTGCCGAAGGTGTCACGCACCCGGTCGCCCACCCCGACCGCGTTCGCCTCGTAGGTGAAGCCCTGCTCGAAGCGGTAGCTGCGGCGCACGTCGACCGGGTCGATGCCGTTGATGGCGGCCTTGGCCAGACGCAGCAGCTCACCGTCCTTGGCGGCTATCTCGCGCGCCAACTCAAGGGCCGCGGCCTGCAGTTCGTGCCGTGGCACCACTCGCCACACCGAGCCGTGTGCCTGCAACTCGGCGGCGGTCGCGGTGCGGGAGGTGTAGTACAGCGCGCGCATCAGGTGCTGCGGGACCAGCCGGGACAGGTGCGTGGCCGCGCCCAGGGCGCCCCGGTCCAGCTCCGGCAGCCCGAAGGTGGCGTCCTCGCTCGCCACGATCATGTCCGCGTTCCCCACCAGCCCGATCCCGCCGCCCAGGCAGAAGCCCTGCACCGCCGCCACCACGGGCACCGCGCACTCGTACACCGCGGCGAACGCCTCGAAGCAGCCGCGGTTGGCGCCGACCAGCGCGCTCGGCCCCTGCGCCTGTATCTCCTTGATGTCCACGCCCGCGTTGAACCCCCGCCCGCCCGCCGCCAGCACCACGCACCGCACCTGCGGGTCGCGGCCGGCCGCGCGCACCGCGTCGGCCAGCGCGAACCAGCCGTCCACCGGCAGCGCGTTCACCGGCGGGAAGTCGACCGTGACGAGCGAGATCCCCTCCTGAGGGGACGAGACGGAAATCCCCTTTTCCGGAGACGAGGTGGAGACACCCATGGGCGCATCAGCTACCTTTCCAACCAACGCCATTCCACCAAACATTTGTTAGGTGCGAGGCTTCGAAGCTAGCAGCCCTCGGATCGGAGCGGGAGGCCTGTGGATAAGTTGCGCCGGCCGCAGCTGAGCGGCAGGACCGTCGTCGTCACCGGTGGCACCCGAGGCGTCGGGGCCGGGATCGCGCAGGCCTTCGCCGAGGCCGGTGCCGAGGTCGTCGCCTGTGCGCGCCGACCGCCCGAAGTCCCGGTCGACGGCGTCGAGTTCGTGCCCCTCGACCTGCGCGATCCGCCCGCCGTACGTTCGTTCTTCGCCGACCTCTGCCGGCTCGACGTCCTGGTCAACAACGCGGGCGGCGGGCCCTACCGGCTGCTGGCCGACGCGGAAGCCGAGCGGCACGCGCGTGTGGTGGAGCTGAACCTCGTCGCACCGCTGACGGCCTCCCTCGCCGCGTACGAACAGCTCAGACGGGTACAGGGCGCCGTCGTGATGATCGGCAGCGTCAGCGGCAGCCGTCCCTCGCCCGGTTCGGCTGCCTACGGAGCGGCCAAGGCGGGCCTGGATAGCCTGGCCCGCTCGATGGCCGTGGAGTGGGCGCCCGAGGTGCGCGTCAACACCCTGGTCGTCGGCATGGTCCGCACCGAGCTGGCCCACCTCCACTACGGCGGCGAGGACGGCGTCGAGGCGGTCTCCCGCACGGTGCCGCTCGGCCGCCTGGCCACGCCCGCCGACGTGGGTGCGGCCGCCGTGTTCCTGGCCTCCGACGCGGCCGCCTACATCAGCGGGGCGAGCCTGCTGGTGCACGGGGGAGGGGAGCGGCCTGCGTTCCTGGATGCGGCAACTGCCAACAAGGAGACGTGAGATGAGCGGAATCTGCGACGGGCGGGTCGTGGTCGTCACCGGCGCGGGCCGCGGCCTCGGGCGAGCGCACGCGCGCGCGTACGCGGCGGAGGGCGCCCGGCTGGTCGTCAACGACCTGGGGGTGGGCCTGGACGGGGCGCCGGGCCCCGACAGCCCGGCCGGGCGGGTGGTGGACGAGATCCGTGCGGCGGGCGGCGAGGCGATCGCGCACGGCGGCGACATCGCCACCACCGAGGGGGCGTCCTCCCTGATCGAGGCGGCCCTGGAGGCGTACGGCAGGCTCGACACCCTCGTCAACAACGCGGGGTTCCTGCGCGACCGGATGCTCGTCAACCTCGACGAGGACGACTGGGACGCCGTCCTGCGCGTCCACCTCAAGGGCCACTTCCTGCCGCTGAAGCACGCGGCCGCGCACTGGCGGGCCGAGGCCAAGGCGGGCCGTATGCCGGTGGCCCGGATCGTCAACACCAGCAGCGGGGCCGGGCTGCTGGGGTCGGTCGGGCAGGGCAACTACAGCGCCGCGAAGGCCGGCATCGTCGGCCTGACGCTGGTCGCCGCGGCCGAACTGCGCCGGTACGGCGTCCAGGTCAACGCCGTGGCGCCCGCTGCCCGAACCCGGATGACGGAACGCACCTTCGCCGACACCATGACGGCGCCGGCGGCCGGCTTCGACGCGATGGCCCCCGAGAACGTCTCCCCGCTCGTCGTCTGGCTCGGCTCAGCCATGAGCGCCGGTGTGAGCGGGCGCGTGTTCGAGGCGGAGGGCGGCCGGATCACGGTCATGGAGGGCTGGCGGCCGGGCCCGAGCGCCGACAAGGGTGCCCGCTGGAGTCCCGGCGAGGCGGGCGAGGCGGCACTCAAGCTGCTGGCGGAGGCGGCGCAGCCGGGCGCGGTGTACGGGGCCTGAGCGCGCTCAGTCGCTGAGACGGGCGGCGGCCCTGCGCTGCTCCTGCGTCATCACCTGGAGGAAGCGGATCACGGTGTCCAGCTCGTCCGTGCTGAACTCCTCGCAGGCCGCGGCGATATCGCGCGCCCATTCCTCGAAGAACGCGAAGAGATGGGCGACTTTCTCCCGGTTCAGCTCGACGAGCACCCGCCGCTTGTCCGTCGGATGCTTGACCCGGCGTACGAAGTCCTTGGCTTCGAGGCGGTCGACCAGGCCGGTGACGGATGCGGGGGCCAGGCCGGTGTGCTCGGCGAGGTCCTTCGCGGTGAGCGGGCCGTGCCGCTCCAGGAGGTCGAGGGCCTTCTCCTCGCTCGGGATCAGGCCCTGCTTGGCGGACACCGCGGAATGGAACATCACGGTGGCCCCACTGTTCTCCCGGCCCACGGCGAACAGCCGCAACAGCGTCTCGGCCCGCCGCTTGTCGCCCGTGGGGACGGCCGACTCAAGGTTCGGCACCAGGGGCTGTTCGGATCCCGTCTCGCTGCCGCTCATGGCGCCATCGTAGCAAATATTTCGTTCGGTCGAACTAAGTACTTGCGATCACAGGAGTGTCGGTGCAAGTCTTTCGTTCGTCCGAACGAAATAAATCCGGACTCGACGAAGTCCGGGCCCGAACGGGAGACGCCATGACCACCACCCTTGCCATGTCCCCGCCCACCGGGGCGGATCCGTATCCGCGCCGCTGGGCCGCCGCCGTCGTGATGATGATCGCTGCGCTGATGGACCTGCTGGACGTGACGATCGTCAATGTGGCGATCCCGTCCATCGGCCGTGACCTGCACGCCTCACAGAGCGAGCTGCAGTGGGTGGTCTCGGCCTATCTGCTGGGCTTCGCCGCCACACTGATCGTCTCCGGGCATCTCGGGGACCGCTTCGGGCGCCGGGGACTCTTCCTCGCCGGCACCGCGGGCTTCGGCCTGGCCAGCCTGGGGTGCGGCCTCGCCCAGACGCCCGGGCAGCTGATCGCCGCGCGGGCCGTGCAGGGTGTGCTGGCGGCGGTGCTGATACCGCAGGTGCTCGGCTCCTTCCGCACCCTGTTCGCGGGCAAGGAGCGTGGTGCCGCGTTCGGGATGTACGGGGCCGTCGCCGGGTTCGCCTCGGCGGTGGGGCTGCTCCTCGGCGGCCTGCTGACCGATGCCGATCTGTTCGGCTGGGGCTGGCGCTCGGTGTTCCTGGTGAACGTGCCGGTGGCGGTTTGCACGCTGCTCGCGGGCCTGGTGCTGGTGCCGTCCACGAAGGAGCGGTCGGCCGGGCGGCCGGATCTGCTCGGGAGCGCGGTGCTGGCGGCCGGGCTGGTGGCGATCGTGCTCCCGCTGGTACAGGGCCGGGGGAACGGATGGCCGATGTGGGGTTGGTTCTGCCTCGCCGCGGGTGTCTGCGCCGTCGCCGGGCTCGGCGTGTTCGAGGCGCGCCGGCGCGGGGCGGGGACGGTGCCGCTGCTGCCGGCGCGGGCGTTCCGGCTGCCCGCGTTCTCCGTGGGCGTGCTGGTGCAGCTGCTGTTCTCGGTCGGCATGCAGGGGTTCTTCCTGGTCTTCGCGCTCTGGCTGCAGGGGAGCGAGCAGTACACGCCGATGCAGGCCGGAGTGGTGACCGTGGCCTTCTCGGCCGGGAGCTTCCTCACGGCGCCTGCCGCTGACGCACTCGCGATGCGGTTCGGGCGCCTGGTGCTCGGGGCCGGCGCCCTGATGATGGCCGCCGGTCTGGGCTGGGTGTGGGCAGCGGTCACCGGCGCGCCCGCCGTACACACCGGCGCCTGGCCGCTGGTGCCGGGCCTGGTGATCGCGGGGGCCGGACTGGGCTTCCTGGTGGTGCCGCTGGTGAACGTGGTGCTGTCCGCGGTGCCGGTGGAGCTGGCGGGCGGGGCGTCCGGGATCTTCTCCACGGCGCAGCAGTTCGGGGGCGCGCTGGGCGCGGCGACGGTCGGCACGGTGTTCTTCGACCACGCGGGCAACGGCCTGACGGACGCACTGACGGCGGCCATGCCCTGGGTGACCGCCGTGTTCGTGGCGTGCGCGGCACTGTGCGGAGCCCTCCCACGCCGCGCAGGTACTCTCAGCCCGTCCGGCGTGTGAGGACGAGGCCGTTCAGGCCGAACGGAGGTCCGGGAGCAGAGCCCCCGGACCTCACTGCAGCGCCGGGAGCAGAGCAGCACCCCTAGGTGTCACACTCCAGCACCGTCCGGCACAGCGCACACCGCGCGCGGACGCGCCCCCGTACCGGCACCCGGATCTTCTGATGACACGTCGGGCAGGGGAACGAGACGCGCAGGCGGCCGCCGCCGTCGGGGGTGAAGGTGTAGGGCACGCCGGGCTGCGGCCCGGGGGCGTGGCGGCGGTCGCGGGCGTAGCGGCGGCGGCCCGCCCAGCCGGCGGCCGTCAGCGGGGGCTGCTGCTCGTCGTGGCGGGCCTGTGCCATGCCCCGGGTGTAGGCCTCGTAGGCCTGGGGGCTGGTGAACCAGATCGACGGGTCCTCGTCGAAGATCAGCGCGCGCTTCGCCAGGACGTAGCCGAACTCCTCGGGGGTCAGATAGCCGAGCTTCTGGGAGGACGTCGAGTCCTCCCGGTAGGCGTCCAGCAGCAGCCAGCCCGCCCCCAGGTAGGTCGTCGCCGTGTCCGTGAGGATCTCGTTGTCGCGGGTGCCGGGGAAGGACAGGTCCAGGCGGTGCAGATACACATGCATGATCTCGTGGGCCAGGGCGGCACCGATGTCGCGGCGGTGGGTGCGGAAGCGGTCGTTCAGCTCGACGAAGTACTCGGGGCCCGCGGCGAGTTCGACGTTCGCCGCATGCTGCATCTCACGGAAGCTGACGATCAGCCGGGCGTCCGGCAGCCGGTAGTGGCGCACCAGCTCGCGGGCCACCCGCTGTGCGCCCAGATAGAGGTCGTCGGTGTCGCAGAAGGCCACATCGGCGGGCAGGACACTGCCGGAGAAGGTCTGGATGGTGTCGTACGACAGCCGTTTGTAGAGCGCGGTGATGGCGGCCCGCACCGTCTCCAGGTGTGGGTAGCCGTGCTGGACCGGTCCGCCGTTCGCCACGCCCGAACCCCCAAGACGCCCTGAACCCGATTCCACTCTACGGGGAGGTGGGCGGAATTTCCCCGGCCGGGTTCCAGGGCGCGGGCATGCTCCCGGCCTTTGGCATGCATGCCTCTGTCATGCATGCCTCCTGATCGCAATGCTGTGGGCCGCCCGTCCGCCCGTCGAACCGCCCCCATGAAGACCGCTAGAGGGCCTGCAACAGCGCGGCCCCCGCTGCCGCCTCCTCGAACTCCAGCAACCACACCTCGTTGTCGCCCTCGCGTAGCACCGGACCGGGCACGTACAGGGAGCGCTGGGGGCCCGCCGACCAGTAGCGGCCCAGGTTGAACCCGTTGACCCAGGCGAATCCGCGGGTCCAGCCGGGCAGTTCGAGCCGTGCGTCCCCGGCGCCCCGCACGGTGACGGTGCCCCGGTACAGCCCCGGGGCGCCGTCCCCCGCGAGCGGCTGGAAGCCGACGTCCCCGATGTCGTCCAGCGCATCCAGGCGCAGCCCACGCGCGCGTACTCCGTGCAGATACTGCCGCTCGTGCAGCAGGCCCCCGGTGATCCCCTTGGGCTCCCCGCTGCGCGGCCCGTAGTTGACGCGCCCCAGGGACTCCACCCACAGCTCCACGCGCGCGTGCCCGCCGATCGGTTCCTTGAGCTGCTCGTCGCCCTCGGCGAGCACACCGGCCCGCTCGCCGTCGACGTACACCACGGCCAGATCCCGCAGACCGCGTGCGGTCAGCGGATACGGCTGCCGCGGCCCGGGCACCGTCACCGCGTACCGGACGAGCCCGCGGTCCACGTCCAGTTCCTCGAAGGTGGGCGGCACGGGCGCCGAGGTCTCCGGGCCTCCCCGCGCCTCCAGTACGGCGGCCAACGGCGCCCACCCGTCCAGGCGCACCTCGGCCGACGCCCCCAACCGCGCGGGCGCGGGCGGCAGTTCGGGCAGCGGATCCTCGGCGTACTCGGCGAGGACCTCCCGCAGCCGCCAGAACTTCTCCGTCGGCCGGCCGAACTCGTCGATCGGGGCGTCGTAGTCGTACGACGTCACATCCGGCTCCAGCGGCCCCTCGTGCAGCGCGCCGCCGCCCCTGTTGGCGCCCGCCCAGCCGGCGAAACTGGTCCCGCCGTGCGCCATGTACAGGTTGACCGAGGCCCCGCACTCCAGGATCTCCCGCAGGGCGGCCGCGGCATCGTCGGCGCCACGGGTGATGTGCTCGCCGCCCCAGTGGTCGAACCAGCCGCACCAGAACTCCATGCACATCAGCGGCCCCTCGGGACGGTGCCGGCGCAGCGTCTCGAAGCCCTCACGCGCGCGGGAGCCGAAGTTCACCGTGGCGAGCACCCCCGGGATGCTGCCGCCGCCGAGCATGTGGTCCTCCGGGCCGTCCGAGGTGACCAGCGGCACCCTGACCCCCGCGTCCCGCAGCAGGTCGGCCAGGTGGCGCAGATACACGGCGTCCGAGCCGTAGCTGCCGTACTCGTTCTCCACCTGCACCATGATCACCGGGCCGCCGCGGTCGATCTGCCGGTCCACGACCTGAGGCAGCAGCACGCCGAACCAGCGCTCCAGGTGGCTCAGGAACCGCTCGTCGCGGGTACGCGCGCGCGTGCCCAGCTCGCCCGTCAGCCAGTGCGGCAGCCCGCCGTTCTCCCACTCGGCGCAGATGTACGGCCCCGGCCGCACGATCGCCCACAGCCCCGCCTCCCGGGCCGCGTCCAGGAAACGGCCCAGCGCCTGCACGTCAGCGAAGCGCCCCGGACCCGGCTCGTGCAGGTTCCACGGCACATACGTCTCCACGCAGTTCAGGCCCATCGACCGCAGCATCGCCAGCCGGTGACCCCAGTGCTCCTCGTGCACCCGGAAGTAGTGCAGCGCACCCGACAGCACCCGCACCGGCCGCCCGTCCAGCAGGAAGTCCGCATCGCCCACCGTGAACTCGCTCATGCACCCCAGCCTCACCCCTGGCACCGATCACCGTCCATGGACAAAGATCGGCGCTGCTTGGACGAAAACACGACCGCCGGACGACGATCCGAACAATGGCCGGGCAACGGCCCCGAACGACGCCGGGAGGAGCGCAGGCGATGTACCACACCTGGATGCGGTTCTTCACGCCCGGACCGGCCCACCACCGCCTCGGCCTCGTCTGCCTCGGCGTCGGCCTGCAGTACGGCCCGCTGCCCACCGTCGGCCCCCGCACCCTCGACCACCACGTCGCCGTCGTCATCAACACCGGCAGCGGCTGGTACCAGCACCCCGACGGCCGCCGCGCCACCGTCACCGCGCCCGCACTGCTGTGGCTCACCCCCGGCACACCGCACCACTACGGACCCGACCCCGGCACCGGCTGGGACGAGGGCTTCGCCGTCTTCACCGGGCCCGCCACCACCACCTACACCGAACTCGGCTACATCGAACCCGACCGCCCCGTCGTCCCCCTCTCCGACGCCACCGGCCCGCGCGCCGTCATCGGCCGCATCGCCCGCGCCGCCCGCCACGGCAACCCCCTCCTGGAGGTGGAGACCGGCGCCGCCGTCCACGAACTCCTCGTCGCCCTGCGCCGCGCCCGAGCCGACCTCGCCCCCGACGGCGACCCCGTGCTCAAGGCCCTCGCCCGCGACGCCTGCCTGCCCCTGACGGTCGCCGACCACGCCGCCCGGCACGGCATGACCCCCGCCGAACTGCGCACCGCCGTACGCCGCGGCGCCGGCTGCAGCCCCAAGGACTACCTGCTCGGCATCCGCCTCGGCCGCGCCAAGGAGCTCCTCGCCGCCACCGAACTCCCCGTCGCCGCCGTCGCCCGCCGCGTCGGCTACGACGACCCCGCCTACTTCTCCCGCCTTTTCACGCGCCGCGTCGGCATGCCGCCCGTCCGCTTCCGCGCCCAGCAGTACGGCGCCGTCCCCGGCGGCTGGAGCAACCAGGTTCCCGGCCCCGACGATCCGCCGATGATCGAACCCCCGCCCGCCAAGTAGGCAAACAGGGATGATCGAACCCACGCCCGCCACGTAGGCTGGGCGCTCATGACCACCAGCAACACCGGCACCCGCGACGTCGACCCCGCCGTCCGCGAGGAACTCGCCCGGCTGCGCGACAGCATCGACAACATCGACGCAGCCGTCATCCACATGCTCGCCGAACGCTTCAAGGCCACCCAGCAGGTCGGCCACCTCAAGGCCGCACACAAGCTGCCGCCCGCCGACCCCGCCCGCGAGGCCCGCCAGATCGAGCGGCTGCGCGCCCTCGCCGAAAGCGCCAAGCTGGACCCGGCGTTCGCTGAGAAGTTCCTGAATTTCATCATCGCCGAAGTGATCCGCCACCACGAACGCATCGCCGACGACGCCGTGAACGGCTCCGCAAAAACGGCGAATTGACCTCGCTGGATGCCGCAGAGGACGTGACAGAAGGGCCCGCACAGGGCATGCTGCGCTGTGCACTCCTTGTCAGCTGACGGCCACGCCACGTCAGCACCTCGGACATAAGCTGGTTGTCCACGCGGGAGGGACGACGGGCCATGCCGGAAGCCAAGATCCTCATCGTGGACGACCACGAGGACACCCTGTACGCCCTGGAGAGCGCCCTGGCCCCGCTGGGCTATCAGCTGGGCCGCGCCACCAACGGCGACGAGGCCCTCAAGCAGGTGCTCCGCGGACAGGTCGGCCTCCTCCTGCTCGACGTCCGCATGCCCGGCGTCAGCGGCCTGGACGTCGTCCGCTACATGCGCCGCGTGGAACAGACCCAGCACATCCCGGTCATCCTCCTCACCGGCTTCGGCCCCGACCAGTTACTGACCGCCACCGCCTTCGCCCTCGGCGTCGCCGACCTCGTCATGAAACCCATAGACCCCTGGTCGCTGCGCACCAAGGTCCGCTACCTCTACGACACCCACCGCCGCCACCTCGCCCTCGAGCAGGAGATCCGCGAACTGCGCGCCCTCGTCAAGGACCACACCGACGACCCCGCCCGCCGCCCCGCCGCCCTGCCCCACCCCGACCCCCGCCTCCCCACCCAGCGCCTCAGCCAGGCGCACAACGGGGAGCTCGAAGGGGAACGGACATAGGCCGCGTAACGGTCCGCCCCTGTGCCTTGTCAGTGCCATCGGGCAGCATTACCTGCATGTCCGTTCTGACGCGCGACGAAGCGCAGACCCGTGCCAAGCTCCTCGACGTCCACCGCTACACGATCGACCTCGATCTGACCACCGGCGACGAGACCTTCGACTCCCGCACCGTCATCCGCTTCACCGCGCGCACGGACGCAGACACCTTCGTCGAACTCAAGCCCGCCCAGCTGCGCACCGCCACCCTCGACGGACAGCCCCTCGACCCGGAAACCCTCGACGGCAACCGCCTGCCCCTGAACAACCTCACCGCCGGCGAGCACGAACTGCACCTCGACGCGAGCATGCGCTACTCCCGCACCGGCGAGGGCATGCACCGCTTCACCGACCCCACCGACGGCGAGACCTACGTCTACACCCAGCTGTTCATGGACGACGTCCAGCGCGTCTTCGCCGCCTTCGACCAGCCCGACCTCAAGGCCGTCTTCGACCTGACCGTGAAGGCCCCCGAAGGCTGGAGCGTCCTCGCCAACGGCATCACCGAACACCTCGGCGAAGGCCGCTGGCAGGCCACCACCACCCCCCTGATCTCCACCTACCTCGTCGCCGTCGCCGCCGGCCCCTGGCACTCCGTGCGCACCGAACACCGCGACCTGCCCTTCGGCCTGCACTGCCGCCGCTCCCTCGCCCCCCACCTGGACGCGGACGCCGAAGAACTCCTCGAGATCACCAAGCAGTGCTACGACCGCTACCACGAAAAATTCGAGGAGCCCTACCCCTTCGACTCCTACGACCAGGCCTTCGTCCCCGAGTTCAACGCCGGCGCCATGGAGAACCCCGGCCTGGTCACCTTCCGCGACGAATTCGTCTACCGCTCCGCCGTCACCGACACCGAACGCCAGACCCGCGCCATGGTCATCGCCCACGAGATGGCCCACATGTGGTTCGGCGACCTCGTCACCCTCCGCTGGTGGGACGACATCTGGCTGAACGAGTCCTTCGCCGAGTACATGGGCTACCAGACCCTCACCGAGGCGACCCGCTTCACCGACACCTGGACCGACTTCGGAGTCGCCCGCAAAGCCTGGGGCTACGACGCCGACCAACGCCCGTCCACCCACCCCGTAGCCCCCGAGAACGTCGAGGACACGGCCTCCGCCCTCCTCAACTTCGACGGCATCTCCTACGCCAAGGGCGCCTCCGCCCTACGCCAACTCGTCGCCTGGCTCGGCGACAAGGACTTCCTCGCCGGCATCAACACCCACTTCGCCCGCCACAAATTCGCCAACGCCACCCTCGCCGACTTCATCGACTCCCTCGCCACCGCCACCGAACGCGACGTCCACGCCTGGGCCGACGCCTGGCTGCGCACCACCGGCGTCGACACCCTCACCCCCGTGGTGACCCCCGGCGACGACGGCACCTGCACCCTCACCGTCGAACACACCGGCAGCCGCCCCCACCGCATCGCCGTCGGCCTCTACGACCTGGACGTCGCCGACGAGGGCCGCCACCTCATCCTGCGCGACCGCCTCGACCTCGACATCCCGCACACCACAGCCGAGCCCCTCGGCAAACGCCCCGCCCTGCTCCTCCTCAACGACGGCGACCTCACCTACGCCAAGATCCGCTTCGACACCGACTCCTTCGAAGCCGTCCGCACCAGCCTCTCCGGCCTGCCCGACCCCCTCACCCGAGCAGTCGTCTGGAACGCCCTGCGCGACGCCGTCCGCGACGGCGAACTCCCGCCCACCGCCTACCTGGAGACCGCCCGCACCCACCTCCCGCACGAAACCGACCTCGCCCTCGTCCAGGGCGTCCTCGCCTTCGCCGGCACCAAGGTCGCCGACCGCTACCTCACCCCCGAACAGCGCCCGGCAGCCCTCACCACCCTCACCTCCCTGTGCCGCGACCTCATCCGCCGCACCGAGGACGGCGACAACCCCGGACTGCGCCTGATCGCCGTACGCCACCTCATCGACGTCGCCGCCCACCCCGACACCATCGCCGCCTGGCTCGCCGACGGCACCGTCCCCGGCGGCCCCGAACTCGACCCCGAACTGCGCTGGCGCGTCCTCGCCCGCCTCGCCGTCCTCGGCGCCACCGACGAGCAGGCCATCGCCGCCGAACTAGACCGCGACCCCTCCGCCACCGGCCAGGAGGGCGCCGCCCGCTGCCGCGCCGCCCTCCCCGACGCCGAAGCCAAGGCCAGGGCCTGGGAAGCCATGTTCGGCAGCGACGACCGCACCGACCTGTCCAACTACCTCTTCACCGCCACCGCCCGCGGCTTCTGGCAGCCCGAACAGGCCGACCTGGTACGCGAGTACGTGCCCCGCTACTACGAGGACGCCGTCGCCGTCGCCGCCCGCCGCGGCCCCGCCATCGCCGCCGCCGTCGGCCGCTGGGCCTTCCCCGCCCACGCCGTCGACACCGAGAACCTGCACCTCGGCGAAGAGTGCCTCGCCACCGCCGACCCGATCCCAGCCCTGCGCCGCAGCCTGACCGACGAACTCGACGACCTGGCACGGGCGTTGCGGGTCAGGCAGGCCTAGGACCGGGGACGTACGACACCGCGGGCACGGCTGGTCCCTGACGACGATGCGGGGAGCTGATCGTCCTTCCTGGGCTCGACCGGGCCAAGGACGATCAGCCCGCACTCTCCTCAGGAGGCAACCCCGTGATCGTGGTGACCGGCGCCACCGGCAATGTCGGCCTTGCCCTCGTCGAACGCCTCGTCGCCGACGGGCAGCCGGTGCGGGCCCTGACCCGTGACCCACAGCGGGCCGCACTGCCCCACGGGGCCGAGGTGGTACGCCTCCAACACGACCGGCCTGAGGCCCTGTTCGAAGGAGCGTCCAGGCTCTTCCTCTACATCCAGGCAGACACCGACCTGCTGACGGCGGCCCGCACGGCCGGCGTCCGCTTCGGGCCCGGTGAGGCGGTGGACGGCGCCTTCGTGGCCGGGGTCGAGGAGGGCGCGTTCGGCGACCGCGGCGACGTCGTCCTCGTGGATGGGGGCGCTCCATCGGCCGGGCCATCGGACGCGACCTGGACTTCGTCGAGGTGGCGCCCGACCAAGCCGGCCCCGAGCTCTTCCCGGGCCTCCCGCCGCAGCTGCGCGAGAGCCTGCTGAAGTCCTTCGCGGCCACCGTCGGCGTCCCCCCCCGGAGATCACCACCACCGTCGAAAAGATCACCGGAACCCCGGCCCGCACCTTCACCGCCCGGGCCGACGACCACATAGACGACTTCCGGGCCTGAGACCGGGCAACGGTACAGGGCCTGAGACCGGGCAACGGCCCCAACACCCAGACCCCTAACAGGTTTCCCCCGCAGGAAAGCCGCAAGGCCACCCTTTCGGGTTCTGATCGTTGAACCTCTCGGGCACGCGCACACAAACACCGACAAGCTGGAACCCCCTCTGCCCGCGCGCCCGGGAGGAACCCCATGAGCACACCGAGCCTCGCCTCCGGCCCCGAAGGCCCCCACGTCCTGAGGCCGTTGCTCGACACCGTGCTCCACGCACTCGACGACGGCGCACACGCACGCGGAGGGCCCCTGCCCGCCGGCGGACCCGCCGCCGTCGCCACCCGCCTACGGGGCGCCCTCGGCGACGTACTGCCCCAGCACGGCGACCCCGACGCGCTGGGCACCCTCGTGCACGCCCTCGCCGAAGGCGCCGCCGACCCCGCCGACCCGCTGTGCGCCGCCCATCTGCACTGCCCGCCCCTCGCCGTCGCCACCGCCGCCGACCTCGCCGCAAGCGTCCTCAACCCCTCCCTCGACTCCTGGGACCAGGCCCCGGCCGCCTCCGAACTGGAAACCCTCGTCACCGAGGCACTGGCGAGAGAAGCCGGCGCATCCGACGCCCTCGTCACCACCGGCGGCACCGAATCCAACCAACTCGCCCTCCTCCTCGCCCGCGAGACCCTCGGAGCCGGTGTCCACCTGGTCTGCGGGGCCAACGCCCACCACTCCCTGCCGCGTGCCGCCTGGCTACTGGGACTGCCCGAACCGGTGATGGTGCCCGCGCCCGCCGGGATCCTCGACCCCGGTGCCCTCGACGAAGCCCTCACCACCCTCCCCGGCCCCCACCTCGTCGCCGCCACCGCCGGCACCACCGACGCCGGACTCATCGACCCGCTCCCCGAGATCGCCACCGTCTGCCGAACCCACGGCACCCGCCTGCACATCGACGCCGCCTACGGCGGAGGCCTCCTCTTCAGCGACCGCCACCGCGCAAAACTCACCGGCCTGGACCACGCCCACACCATCACCCTCGACCTGCACAAACTCGGCTGGCAGCCGGTCGCGGCCGGCCTCCTCGCCGTACGCGACCCCCACGACCTCGCCGCCCTGAACCAGCACGCCGACTACCTCAACGCCGACGACGACACCGAGGCCGGCCTCCCCGACCTCCTCGGCCGCTCCCTGCGCACCACCCGCCGCCCCGACATCCTCAAGATCGCCGTCACCCTCAAAACCCTCGGCCGCACCGGACTCGGCGTACTCGTCGACCAAGTCTGCGAACAGGCACAGGAGTTCGCCGCCCTCGTCCGCGACCATCCGCGCTTCGAGCTCCACGGCCGCCCCACCATCAGCACAGTCCTGTTCCGGCCCGCACACACCACCGACGACGCCGTCGCCGCCGTACGCCGAAAACTCCTCCACCAGGGCCGCGCCGTCCTCGGCCGCGCCCGCCTCGACGGCCGCCTCTGGCTCAAAGCCACCCTGCTCAACCCCCACACCCGCCCCGACGACCTCGCCACCCTCCTCACGCTCGTCGAAAAGGCCACCGACGAACCCGCCTGAGTGAAGTCACCCGAGCGAAGCCGCCTGACACCAAGCCGCCCGACACCAAGCCGCCCGAGACGAAGCCGCCCGCGAAATCGAAGAACCCACCGAAGACCCCGCCGAAGACCCGTGGAAGGAACCACCCCGATGAGCACGCCCCCGCACCCACACCCCCACCCTCCACACCACGAGCCCGACGCACCCCGCGACCTCGTCGGCATCGGCATCGGCCCCTTCAACCTCTCCCTCGCCGCCCTAGCCCACCCCCTCGCCGAACTCGACACCGCCTTCTACGACCAGCGCGCCACCTTCGCCTGGCACCCCGGCCTCCTCATCGACGGCGCCCGCATCCAAGTCCCCTTCCTCGCCGACCTGGTGACCCTCGCCGACCCCACCAGCCCCTGGACCTTCCTCAACCACCTCAAATCCCGCGACCGCCTCTTCCCCTTCTACTTCGCCGAGCGCTTCCACATCCAGCGCGCCGAGTACGACACCTACTGCCGCTGGGTCGCAGCGGGCCTCCCCGCACTCCACTTCGGCCACCAGATCGACGCCGTCCGCTGGAACCCCGAACGCGACATCTTCGAAGTCGACTACACCCAACTCGGCCCCGACGGAGAAGCCGAAGCCCTCGGCCGCACCCACACCCGCAACATCGCCCTCGGCATCGGCACCGAACCCCACATCCCCGAACCCCTCAAAACCCTCGTCGAAGCGCCCGGCGTACCCGTCGTCCACTCCGCCGACTACCTCGCCCACCGCGACACGTTCCTCACCGCCGACCACGTCACCGTCATCGGATCAGGACAGTCGGGCGCCGAAATCTTCCTCGACCTGCTCCGCGCCCGCCCCGCCGGCCGCGAAAACCTCCACTGGCTCGGCCGCACCGAGGCCTTCGCCCCGATGGAGTACTCCAAACTCGGCCTCGAACACTTCACCCCCGACTACACCCGCTACTTCCACGCTCTCCCCGAAGCCGTCCGCGACCGCCTCGTCACCAGCCAGTGGCAACTCCACAAAGGCATCGACACCGACACCATCGCCGCCATCCACGACGAGCTCTACAACCGCACCCTCGACGGCAGCTGGCCCGACGTCGTCCTCACCCCCGGTGTCCGCGTCCGCACCGCAGGCCGCCTCGCCACCACCAAAGTCGAACTCCACCTGGAACACACCCAGCAGGACACCCGCTCCCGCCTCACCACCGACGCCGTCATCCTCGCCACCGGCTACCAAGAACGCCCCCTCGACCGCCTCCTCGCCGGCCTCGACCCCTACCTGCGCCGCGACAGCCAGGGCCGCCCCCGCATCGACGAACACTTCCGCCTCGCCCTCGACCCCTCCATCAGCGCCGCCAACTGCCACGTCTACGTACAGAACGCCGAACGCCACACCCACGGAGTCGGCACCCCCGACCTCGGCCTCGCCGCCTGGCGCTCGGCCACCATCCTCAACTCCCTCACCGGCAAAGAGACTTACCCCCTCCCCACCCGAACCGCCTTCACCACCTTCGGACTCGACCAGCAGCAACACCCGCACATCCCACGCGCACGCCAGGCACCGGTCCTCACCCCCCTCGTCGACGACAGGCAATGAGCCACCAAAAGGCAGGAAGAACTCCGGCGGCGGTGACGTTGGAGCACACCATGACCACGACCTGGACCGCAGCCCACCGCACCGCCGTCGTCAACCCGCACGAGGCCTTCCACCTCTTCGAACCCCGCGGCTTCTCCGACCAGACCATCAGGCAGTCGATCCGCCTCGTCGGCGGCGGCGAAGCACTACGACTACGGCTCAGCAACCGCTACGGCAAAGAACCCCTCGACATCGGCGGCGCCCACCTCGCAGTCCGCACCCACGGCAGCGGCATCGACCCCACCAGCGACACACCCCTGCACTTCTCCGGCACCGAAACCGTCACCATCCCCGTCGGCGAGGACATCATCAGCGACCCCGTCGAGCTCCCCGTCAGCGCCGGCGAAGAACTCACCATCAGCCTCTACCTGCCCGGCGACACAGGACTCAGCACCTACAGCGCAGTCCCCTACGACCTCGGACACGCCGTCCCCGGCAACCAACTCTCCGCCGAACACCTCCACAACGCCGAAGAGTTGCCCACCGGCCACTTCCTCACCGGCGTCGACGTCCTCGCCCCCGCCGACACCCGCATCGCCGTCGCCTTCGGCGACTCCTGGATCGAAGGCGCCTTCACCACCCCCGGCACCGACAACAGCTTCCCCGCACAACTCAGCCGCCGACTCACCCGCGGCTGGATCGTCAACCAGGGCATCTCCGGCAACCGCCTCCTCACCGACGAGATCGGCGACCACCTGCTCTCCCGCATCGACCGCGACGTCCTCGCCGTCCCCGGTGCCAGCCACGTCCTCATCCACATCGGCCTCAACGACCTCGGACTCTCCGGCGTCATCGCCCACCCCGAACCCGCCGAAGGCCCCACCACCACAGAACTCATCGCAGGCCTGACCACCCTCGCCGACCGACTGCACACCGCCGGACTCACCGTCATCGGCTCCACGATCGGCCCCTACCGCGGCACCGCCTACGAGGGCTACGACACCGAAACCGGCCAGACCGTACGCCGCGAGGTCAACGCCTGGCTCCTCGGCACCGACCACCCCTTCGACGCCGTCATCGACCTCGCCGCCGCCGTCGCCGACCCCGCCCAACCGGACAGGATCCGCCCCGAGTTCAACGCCGGCGACGGCCTCCACATCAACGACGCCGGCGCAAAAGCCATCGCCGACGCCGTGGACCTGTCACTGCTCAAGCTCTAGAAGATCTAGAAGCTCTGGAAAACCGGCACACCACCCCGCGTCAGTCGCCAGTCCACCGACGCAAACTCCTTCGGATCCAGCACACCCTTCGCCGTCACCCACTCCGCGATCCGCGTCCGGATCTCCGTCGACTCCGACCACAGCTCCTGCGCGGACGCCACATGCGGGAACGCACCACCACCGTTGGCCCGGTAGTTGTTCACCGCGAACACGAACTTCTGCGCGTCATCCAGCGCGGCACCGTTGTAGGTCACATTCCTGATCCGCGAACCCGCCGCCTGGGCGATGTCGATCTCGTACGACAGCCCCGACACATAGTCGAAGTTGTAGTCGGGGCGGCCATTCGCGTTCGTCAGCTTCTCCACATCGACCACCACGTCCGGCGCCGTCTGCACGAAGTACTCCGCCGAATACTCCAGGTACGCCTTGAGCTGCGCACCCGTCAGCAACTTCGCGACGAGCGTGTTGTCGTACACGTACAGGCTGGAAAGATCCCGGATGGTCACATCACCGGCCGGGATCTCGGACGTCCGGGAGAACGGCGAAGCCTGCGCGATCACCGGCAGCGAGGCATACGACGTACCCGCCAGCGCCGCCTTGACGACATCCTCCTGCACCTTGGTGATCAGATCGATGATCGGCGCATCCTTGTACCGCGCCTCCACCGTCGTCAGCGTCTGCGTCGCCGTACCGACCACCTGGTTGACGTACTTGACCACCTTCGCGTGCTCATCGCTGAGCAGCTTGGTGATCTTCGGGTCATCGGCGACCGAGTTCGAATTCAGCACCTTGGACGACACCGACTCGACGGACCAGCGGCCCTTCGCGAAGACCAGCTCGACGTCGAACAACGACAGCCGCTCCGCATACGCCAGCGGCTCCGACAACACCACCGTCTTCCCGGTCTTGATGTTGGTGACCCTCAGCTCCGGGATCTCCACATGCGCATGCCCGACCAGAATCGCATCGATGTCCGGCACCTGCTGCGCCACCAGAGCCGCCGAATTCTCCACATACGGCAACTGGTCACCGTAGGAGGAGGTACCCGAGGAACCGGAGTGCGCCGAGACGACCACCACATCAGCACCCATCGACTTCAGCCTCGGCACCCACTTCGCCGCCTGCTCCTCCAGACCAGGGAACTCCAACTTCCCCTGCACATAAGCCTTGTCCCAGATCGCGATACCAGGGTTGGTGAGCCCGAGCACCGCCACCTTCACCGGCGGCAGACCCGGCACCCGGAACTTCTTGATGAAATACGGCGGGAAGGCGGGCTTCTGCGTCTTCGCGTCCAGCGCATTCGCGCCCAGCAACGGGAAGTGCAACTGCTCCTCGAACTTCCGCAGCGTCTCCAGACCGTAGTTGAACTCGTGGTTGCCCAGCGCCGCCGCGTCATACCCGATCGCATTCATCGCCTGCGCCATCGGATGCACCGGACCGCCCTCGGCGGTGATCGGGTCGACCTTCGCGTAGTAGTACGTCAGCGGCGTGCCCTGGATCGTGTCACCCGCGTCCAGCAGGAGCGTGTTGCAACGCCCCTTCTCCGCACGCACCTGGTTCACCAGCGTCGAGATACGGGACAGACCCTGCGCGTTGCCGGCCTTGTCGGAGTACTCCGCGTCCTTGAAGTAGTCCCAGTTGAAGACGTGCCCATGCAGGTCGGTCGTGCCCATCACGGTCAGCGAGTACCGCTTCCCGGGCTTCTTCGCCGCCGTGCCCTCCGCGGCCTGAGCCGACGGAGCGGCGACGGCACTCGCCACCGCCACCCCCGCTCCGGTCGCAGCGGACTTCTGCAGGAACCTCCGGCGGTTCAAGGGCATGTCTCGATCTCCTAAGGGAAGGGTCAACAACGCGCGTAGATTCTGACCTGCACATGACCGACCGCAACAGGTCCGGCAGGTTGCGATTGGATGACCGAAGCGGACAACCACACGGCGCCAGCCGACCAAGAGGTGACAGAGTGGGGCGTATGACCACCCCTTCGCCGGACACCCCCCACCCCGCCGTCCCCTACGGCACCCCCGACGCCCCCCGCATCGCCGTCCGCGGCGAAGCCCGCCTCGAAGTCGACCCCGAAATCGCCCGCATCGGCATCACCGTCGCCTCCCGCGGCAAAGACCGCCGCGCCGCCCTCGACGACCTCACCCGCCGCAACACCACCGCCCTCGACCTCATCAAGACCTACGGAGACGCCGTAGAACGACTGGAGACCGGCTCCTTCTCCATCACCCCCGAACTCAAGGAACACGGCCGCGGCGAACGCATCCACGCCTACCACGGCCGCGTCCACATCACCGCCGAGCTCACGGACTTCACCGCCCTCGGCGAACTCACCACCCGTCTCGCCGACCTCGAACTCGCCCGAGTCGACGGCCCCTGGTGGGCCCTGCGCCCCGACTCACCCGCCCACCGCCAAGCCCGACAACAGGCAGTAAAAGAAGCAGTCCAACGAGCCAGGGAGTACGCCGAGGCCCTCGGCACCTCACTCGCAGCCCTGGTGGAACTCGCCGACATCGGCGCCGAAGACGCCCAGCCCTACCCACCCGCCCCCGGCGCCCGCATGCGCTCCATGGCCTACGGCGCACCCGCCGAAGACACCGCAGCAGCACTCGACCTCGAACCCCAACGCCAGCACGTATACGCCGCCGTCAACGCCCGATTCACCATGGCACCACCACAGCTCTAGAACCCGCGTCCGGAGCCGTTCGAATGCTCATCGGAGCATGCATCTGCACACTTCAATACTTGTCAACACCCCTTCACCTAAAGGTTGTTGAGTAGTCACGCACGCCAAATTCTCTACCCGCTGGTAAGGCCTAGGGTCAAACCATGCGCCGAGCAAAAATCGTCTGCACCCTGGGCCCCGCCACCGACTCCTACGACCAGATCAAAGCCCTCGTAGAAGCCGGAATGGACGTCGCCCGCTTCAACCTCAGCCACGGCACCCACGCCGAACACGAGGACCGCTACCAGCGCGTACGGAAGGCCGCCGACGAAACCGGCCGCAGCGTCGGACTCCTCGCCGACCTTCAAGGCCCGAAGATCCGACTCGGCCACTTCACCGAAGGCCCCGTACTCCTTGAACGCGGCGACACCTTCACCATCACCGTCGAAGAAGGCACCGAAGGCAACGGCCACACCTGCGGCACCACATACCCCGGCCTCGCCACCGACGTCACCCCCGGCGAACGCATCCTCGTCGACGACGGCAAAGTCTGCCTCGAAGTCACCGACATCGATGGCCCCCGCGTCCACACCCGCGTCATCGAAGGCGGCATGGTCTCCGACCACAAAGGCCTGAACCTCCCGGGCGTCGCGGTCTCGGTCCCCGCCCTCTCGCCCAAGGACGAGGACGACCTCCGCTGGGCCCTGCGCACCGGCTTCGACGTCATCGCCCTCTCCTTCGTCCGCAGCGGCCGCGACATCGAAGACGTCCACCGCATCATGGACGAAGAGGCACGCCGACTCCCCGTCATCGCCAAGGTCGAGAAACCGCAGGCGGTGGAGGCCATCGACGACATCGTCGCCGCCTTCGACGGCATCATGGTCGCGCGTGGAGATCTGGGCGTGGAGATGCCTCTCGAACAAGTCCCGATCGTCCAGAAACGCGCCATCAAACTGGCGAAGCGCAACGCCAAGCCGGTCATCGTGGCAACCCAGATGCTCGACTCGATGATCGAGAATTCCCGCCCCACGCGCGCGGAGGCCAGCGACGTCGCGAACGCCGTCATCGACGGCACGGACGCGGTCATGCTGTCCGGCGAGACGAGCGTCGGCAAATACCCCATCGAGACGGTCCGCACGATGGCCAAGATCGTCGAAGCGGCGGAGGAGGACGTCCTCGCGAAGGGCCTCCCACCCTTGACGGAACGGAACAAGCCCCGCACCCAGGGCGGAGCGGTCGCCCGCGCGGCGGCGGAAATGGGCGACTTCCTGGGCGCGAAGTTCCTGGTCGCCTTTACCCAGTCGGGCGACACGGCCCGTCGGCTTTCACGCTACCGGTCGCCCATTCCGCTGCTGGCTTTCACGCCAGAGCCGGCGACGCGGTCGCAGCTGAGTCTGACGTGGGGTGCGGAGACATTCCTCGGGCCGCATGTGGACTCTACGGATGCGATGGTCGAGCAGGTGGATGAGCTGCTGTTGAAGTACGGCCGCTGCCAGAAGGGAGACGTCGTGGTGATTACGGCGGGGTCGCCTCCGGGGGTTTCGGGGGCGACGAACATGGTGCGGGTGCATCACATTGGGGAGGATGACAGTCCCAAGTAGGAGGCTGGGGTTAGTACTTGGGGCCTACGTGGATGTCCATGAGGGCTACGGAGGCTTTGCGGGCGATAGAGATGTTGAACGGGTCACTGCCGCGCGCGAGAGTTGTCCACTCGACGCCGACCTTGTCGAGCGTGTCCGTGAGGAGCTTGCGGATGTCGTCCGACTTGTTGGAGAAGAAGTACCGCGGGTATTCATAGCGCTTGCGCACTCCGGCAACGGTCTTCTCAGTCCAGTTGGTGATGCGGCAGCCGTCGGAGTGGACGAGGCCGCGGATGAACTCCCAGGGGTGGGCATCGACGATTTCCTGTTGCCAGGCGTCGAGGACGATCGGGCGGTCGTGTTTCTTGCCAGGACCGTGCTGGGGAAAGAGGCACGGCCAGTGCTTGCTGGCGCTGGAAACAGCGAAGCAACCTTTCCGCTTGACTCGGAAGACGCTGTTGTTCGGGCGCACTCCTCGGAGGGCTCTTTCGCACGCGTCGACAACCCCCGGCCAGGCCTTGTCGAGCACGATGCGCATGAAGTACACGCCTCGACGGTGCGCGCTGATGCACCCGTCGCCTAAGTAGAGGCCCAGGAGGTAGGCGTACGCAGCCTGGTCCTCTGGTGGGCGTGGCGCGTCCTCGCATCGAGGGCAGGGGCGACCTGTCTGCCTTCGGGGCCGGGGTTCGATACGGCGTTGCCAATTGCGGAGGGTGGCCCGGGAGATGCCCGTCTCTTTGCTGACGGAGGTCAGGCTGCGCCCCTGGGAGACCAGCGCCAATGCTCGCTTGCGCGTGCTGATGTCGTACATGTGATCACCGTGCGGGAGCGATCGCGGCGACACGCAGCAAAAAGCGGATGTTCACGAGAACGTGGACATCCGCTTTCCGGTGACTACCTTGGAATTGAAGGAAAAGTGCCCCGGGTGGGATTCGAACCCACACTGTATGCTGTTTGAGAGCATCGCCTGCTGCCGATTGGGCTACCGGGGCCAGTGAATCGAAGGTTTACCCCGACCCGCTGCCCGTCCACCATACCGCAGCTAGGTACGCTCTTGGGAGCAGCACCCCTGCCCTGAACGAGGAGCCCCCGTGACCGCCCCCGAGTCGCCCCAGCCCGTAGACGCGCCCGACGACGACAAGTCGCACGTGCCTCCGCTGACGACCCGTGTCGTCATCGCCGAGGACGAGGCCCTGATCCGGCTCGACCTCAAAGAGATGCTGGAGGAAGAGGGCTACAGCGTCGTCGGCGAGGCCGGTGACGGCGAGCAGGCCATCGAGCTTGCCCGTGAGCACCAGCCGGACCTCGTGATCCTCGACGTGAAGATGCCCAAGCTGGACGGTATCTCGGCGGCCGAGAAGATCGCCGAGGAGGGCATTGCCCCCGTCCTGATGCTTACCGCCTTCTCGCAGCGTGACCTCGTCGAGCGGGCTCGCGACGCCGGTGCGATGGCGTACCTGGTGAAGCCGTTCAGCAAGAGTGATGTCGTGCCGGCCATTGAGATGGCTGTCTCGCGGTTCACGGAGCTGAAGGAGCTGGAGAAGGAGGTCGCCGACCTCACGCTCCGCCTGGAGACTCGCAAGCTTGTCGACCGGGCGAAGTCCATTCTTCAGACGGAGTACGGGCTGACGGAGCCGGCTGCGTTCCGGTGGATTCAGAAGACGTCGATGGATCGTCGGATGTCGATGCAGCAGGTTGCTGAGGCGGTTATCCAGGACGCGGATGAGAAGAAGGCCGCGAAGGGCTGACCTCCGGCACCCGGACACAGACCGAGGCCCGCGCCCCTGGGAGACCAGGGGCGCGGGCCTCGTCGTACCGCCGTGAAGACCGGGCTCAGTCCTCGCCGAGGTATGCCTTGCGTACGGATTCGTCGTGCAGCAGGTCCTGGCCGGTGCCGGAGAGGACGATGTTGCCGACTTCCATGACGTGGCCGTGGTCGGCGAGTGAGAGTGCTGCCTGGGCGTTCTGCTCGACCAGGAGGATGGTCGTGCCCTGGGCCTTGAGCTCCACGATCGTCGCCATGATCTTCTGCATCATGATCGGGGAGAGGCCCATGGAGGGTTCGTCGAGCATCAGCAGCTTGGGCTGGGACATGAGGGCGCGGCCCATGGCCAGCATCTGCTGTTCGCCGCCCGAGAGGGTGCCTGCGGCTTGCTTGCGGCGCTCTCCCAGGATGGGGAAGAGGTCGTAGGCCCGCTGGATGTCCTTCTCGATGCCGGCCTTGTCGCTGCGTAGGAAGGCGCCGAGGCGGAGGTTGTCCTCGATCGTCATGCGGGGGAAGATGTGCCGCCCCTCGGGGGAGTGTGCGAGGCCGAGGGAGACGATCTGGTGGGCGGGGACCTTCTTCAGTGACTTGCCGTCGAACTTGATCTGGCCGCCGACGGGCTTGAGCAGGCCGGAGAGTGTGCGCAGGGTGGTCGTCTTGCCGGCGCCGTTGGTGCCGATGAGGGTGACGACCTCGCCTGCTTCGACCTTGAAGGAGATGCCTTTGACGGCCTCGATCTTGCCGTAGGCGACGCGGAGGTCCTCGACCTCCAGGAGTGCGGTCATCGGTCGTTCTCCTTGCCGGGCGCGTCGGCCTGGTTCTCTGCGGCTTCGACCTCGGCGACTTCTGCGTCGCCGGGGGCGTTGTCGAAGGGTTCTCCGAGGTAGGCGGCGATGACGCGTTCGTCGCCCTGGACGGTTGCGCTGTCGCCCTCGACGAGCTTCTCGCCCTGTACGAGTACGGCGACGCGGTCGCAGAGGTTGAAGATGAACCGCATGTCGTGCTCGATGACGAGGACGGCGATGCCCATGTCGCGGATGGCGAAGACGAGTTCCTCGGTGGCCCGCGTTTCCTGGGGGTTCATGCCGGCTGTCGGCTCGTCGAGCAGGAGCAGGCCGGGCTCGCTGGCGAGGGCACGGGCGATCTCCAGCTTGCGCTGTTCGCCGTAGGGCAGGTTGCGCGCGAGGTGGTCGGCCTTGTGTTGGAGGCCGATGAACTCGAGGAGTTCCATGGCTCGTTCGCGGGAGGCTTTTTCCGCGCGGTGGAAGCCGGGGCCGCGCAGGACGGCGGACCAGAAGCCTTCCTTGGTGCGGGTGTGGCGGCCGACGAGGACGTTTTCCAGGACGGTCATGTTGCCGAACAGGCGGATGTTCTGGAAGGTGCGGGCGATGCCTGCGGCGGTGACTTTGAAGGATTTCGGTGGGAGGACGCTGCCTTTGAAGCGGACTTCGCCCTCGGTGGGGATGTAGAGGCCGGTGAGGCAGTTGAAGAAGGTTGTTTTGCCTGCGCCGTTGGGGCCGATGAGGCCGACGATTTCGCCGCTGTTGACGGTGAGGTCGACGCCTCGTACGGCGGTGAGGCCGCCGAAGCGCATGGTGACGCCGCGGGCGTCGAGGACGGTTTCGCCGGGGGTGGTGGCGCCGGGGGTGCTGTCCTGGGTGGTGGTGTCGGTGGTCATGTGGTCAGGCCCCTGTCGTGCTCAGGACGGTGGGCGCTTCGGCCTCTTCGTGGAACTCCAGTTGGCGGCGCCGGTTGGCGACGAGGCCTTCGGGGCGGAAGCGCATCAGCAGGATGAGTGCGAGGCCGAAGGCGAAGAGCTGGTAGTCGCCGAGGAATTGGAGCTTGTTGGGGATGAGGTAGAGCAGGGAGGCGCCGATGAGGGGGCCGCCGATGGTGCCCATGCCGCCGAGGACGACTGCGGCGAGCAGGAAGGCGGAGTTGGGGGGGATGGGTCCGGCGAACTGGTACTGCTCGGGGGTGACTGTGTAGGTGACGTGGGCCTGGACGGTGCCGGCGAGGCCGGCGAGGGAGGCGCCGACGGCGAAGGCGATGAGTTTGACCTTGAAGCCGTTGATGCCCATGGCGAGGGCGGCGGTTTCGTCTTCGCGGATGGCGACCCAGGCGCGGCCGATGCGGGAGTCGCCGCTGCGTCGGAAGACGAGGACGACGATGGCTGTGATGATCAGCATCAGCAGGAAGTAGTTGGCGAACCGGCCGATGGTGAAGCCGAGGATGTCGTGGGGGGCGCCGAGGTCCCAGCCGAGGATCTTCAGGTTGGGGATCGAGGAGATGCCGTTGGAGCCGTTGGTGAGGCTGGGGCCGGAGGTGCCGTCGAGGTTGTTGGCGGTGATGCGGAAGATCTCTCCGAAGCCCAGTGTCACGATGGCCAGGTAGTCGCCGCGCAGTCGCAGGGTGGGGGCGCCGATGACGACGCCGAAGACGAGTGAGGCGAGGGCGCCGACGAGGACGGCTGCCCAGAACGGGAAGTGGACGTTGAAGGGTGAGCTGGGGGAGCCGGAGACGAGGGCTGCGGCGTAGGCGCCGACGCCGAGGAAGGCGACGTAGCCGAGGTCGAGGAGGCCGGCGAGGCCGACGACGATGTTGAGGCCGAGGGCGACGGTGGCGAAGATCAGGATGTAGACGCCGAGGGTCGCGTACTGGTCGTCGGTCTGGGTGAAGGGGAACAGGGCCGCGGCGACGAAGGCGCCGCAGACGGTGATGTTCTGGTGCCGGGCGGTGATCTGGGTGGCCTGGGCGACGAGGCCGGCCTTGTTGAGGGCGGCGAAGCCGAAGCCGGCGGTGATGAGGAAGCCGATGAAGAGTTCGTCGTACTCGGTGCCGATGCCGTAGGTGAAGACGAGCAGGCTGAGGGCGAGGACGCCGGCGATGATCAGGATCTCGACGTAGGCGGGGAGTTTGCCGACGGGGCGGGGGGAGCCTGCGGTGAAGGCGGCCTTGATGGTGTCCCGCTTGTGGGCGGCCTTGTTCTTGAACTTTTCCCAGGCGCCGTCGTCGGGGTCGATCGGGTCGGGCTCGGGGTGTTGGAAGGGCAGTGCCAGGGCGCCGATGAGTGCGGCGAGTGTGGCGATGGCGACGAGGAAGCCGCCCGGGTCGAGGTTGACGAGGCCGCCGAGTTCGTCGCTGATCGCGATGACCGTGTACCAGGCGGTGGCGAAGGCGGCGAGGGCGGCGAATCTGAGGGCGGCGTCGCCGCCGGCGGGTACGAGGTGGCGCAGGCCCTTGATTCCGTAGCCGGCGAGGGCGAGGAGGGTGGTGAGGGCGCCGCCGATGAGGACGAGGACCTGGAGGCCGCCCGGGTAGCCGTAGACGGTGAGGTCGCCGGGGAATGCGGCGGTCCAGGTCCATGACATGAATGTGGATATGACGGTGAGTATGCCGCCGCCGGTGGCGAGTGCGCGCCCGATGGGGGTGGGGATGCCGATGAGGCCGGTCGGGGTTGACGCGGCGGGGGTGCCCGGGGTTTCGGGTGCGGTGGTCTGTGTTGTCATCGGTGTCACGCCCTGTCCGCGACGCGCTCGCCGAGCAGGCCTTGGGGCCTGAAGAGGAGCACGAGGATGAGGAGTACGAAGGCCCAGACGTCGGCCCAGGACTGGCTGCCGAACTTTTCCATGCCGGGGATGTTGGAGATGTATGCGGAGGCGAGGGTTTCGGCGATTCCGAGGACGACGCCGCCGATCATGGCTCCGTAGATGTTGCCGATGCCGCCGAGGACGGCCGCGGTGAAGGCCTTGAGGCCGAGGATGAAGCCCATGCGGAAGTCGATCTCGCCGTACTTGAGGCCGTAGGCGACGCCTCCGATGGCGGCGAAGGTGGCGCCGAGGGCGAAGGCGACCACGATGATGCGGTCGGTGTTGATGCCCATCAGTTTGGCGGTGTCGGGGTCCTGGGCGGTGGCCTGCATGCCGCGGCCGGTGCGGGTCTTCATGACGAAGTAGGCGAGGACGGCCATGCTGATGGGGGCGGCGACGAGCAGGAAGATGTCGCCGGTCTGGATGGTGACGTCGCCGATGTGGAAGGGCCCGCCGTTGATCTCGGGGAAGGTGATCGAGGACTTGGCGTGCGGGTACCAGGCCCAGACCGCCTGCTGGAGGGCGAGGGAGAGGCCGATGGCGGTGATGAGGGGCGCGAGGCGGGGGGCAGTGCGCAGAGGGCGGTAGGCGAACCGTTCCGCTCCCACGGCGACCGTGACGGAGACGATGATGGCGCCGATGAGCATCAGCGGCAGGGCGATCAGCATGGATGTGCCGTCCGGCAGGACGTACAGGTAGACCGTCAGAGCGCCGAAGGCGCCGGTCATGAAGATCTCGCCGTGGGCGAAGTTGATGAGCTGGACGATGCCATAGACCATCGTGTAGCCGATGGCGACCAGCCCGTACATGGATCCCAGTAGCAGGCCGTTGACCAGCTGCTGCGGCAGTTCGTTCACCGCATGTCCTCCGAGACTATTCGGATGTTTTCGACGGATGGGGCCGGATGCGAGAACGCGCGGGGCGCTTGTGGAACAGCGCCCCGCGCGGCTCGTGAGTGGTGCGGGTGAGGGTCAGCCGGTGTAGGTACCGGACTTGACGGCGGCAAAGGCACCGTTCTTGACGGCGTAGACGGTGAGCTGCTTGTTGGTGGCGTCACCGAACTCGTCGAAGGAGACCTTGCCGGTCACTCCGTCGAAGGAGACGTTCTGCATGGCTGCGGTGATCTTGGCGCGGGCGTCGGAGGGCAGCTTGCCGCCGTTGTCGGCGACGACCTTCTTGACGGCCTGGATGATGGCCATGGTGGAGTCGTAGGAGTAGCCGCCGTAGGCGCCGTAGTCCTCCGAGTAGCCGCCCGCCTTGTAGTCGTCGACGAACTTCTTGGCGGAGGGGAGGGTGTCGACGGGAGCGCCGACGGAGGTGGCGAGGTCGCCGGTGCTCTTGGGGCCGGCCAGCTTGATGTAGGTCGGGTCGAAGATGCCGTCACCGCCGACCACGGGGATGTTGGCGCCGGCCGCCTTGATCTGCTTGCTGAGCGGGCCGCCGTTGGGGTACTCGCCGCCGAAGTAGACGACGTCGGCGCCGGAGTTCTTCACCTGGGTGGCGACCGAGGTGTAGTCCTTGGTGTCGGGGTTGATGTGCTGGGTGCCCACGACCTTTCCGCCGAGCTTCTTGAACTCCTGGGTGAAGGTGGCGGCGAGGCCGACGCCGTAGGTGCCCTTGTTGTCGATGACGAAGACCTTGGTCTTCTTGCTGGTGTTGTAGACGTACTGTGCGGCGAACGGGCCCTGGATGGCGTCCGTGGTCGCGGTGCGGAAGTACGACTTGAAGGGGCGGACCTTCTTCGTCTGCCAGTCGTTGCCCTGGGTCAGGGTGGGGTTGGTGTTGGCCGGGGAGACCTCGACCAGCTTGGCGTCGTCGAAGACCTTCTGCATGGCCTGGGCGACGGCGGAGTTCAGCGGGCCGACCACGCCGAGGACGCTCTTGTCGGCGACCAGGGCGGTGGCGTTCTGCTGTCCGGCGGAGGCCTGCTTCTGGTCGTCCTTGGCCTCGATCTTGAAGGTGATGCCGTCGACCAGCTTTTCCTTGTTGGCCGTTTTGACGGCCAGGTCCACGGAGTTCTTGATGCCCAGGCCCAGAGCGGACAGGTCGCCGGTCAGCGGGGCGTCGACCCCGATGGTGACGGTGGTGCCGCCGCTGCTGGAGCCCCCCTTGTCGCTGCTGTCGCGCGAGCCGCAGGCGGTGAGGGTGAGTGCTCCCGCTGCCAGCGCGGCGGTTATGGCGATGAGCGAACGTTGACGCACGGTCAGTCCTTTCCCTGGACGGCACTCCCTCCTGGAAGTGGCCGAGTCGTGGCGCCGGGTCGAAGTGACACTTCGGCGGCACGGTGACTGGCGGTGACTCTAAGCGGGTTGAGGAAGTCTGGAGGAGGGTCTGGGTGAGGCTGTGACTGTCTTGTTATGACATCGCGTAATGCAGAGCGGTGTTGGGTGGGTGGAACAGCGGAATTCCAGCCGATTCGCCCTGTCCACATTCTGAGAACTTGCAGGACCCATCGGTTGCTGTCAGGTGCTTCAAGCGTTTTGGTAATTACGGGGATCTGTGGTTACAGATGGCTTGCAGGGCGGTTGTGAGGTGCTGTGCGTAACGCTGCCCCAGGATGAAACTGTGGACCTCTATTGCGCGCGTATTACGCAGAGTTACATCCAGGAAAGGGAGTCCGGCGCTTTCCGGCGCTTTCCGGCATTGCGTGACGTGCATGGTGATCACGATCCTGCGGCTTGTCGCCGCCTGCGTCCGGAACGGTGTGTGGGGCCGCGTGGTCAGGGACAGGCCGGCGTAGGGCTGGGTGATGTCTCTGACGGTGACCGGCGGGCCCGACAGCACGCTCAGGTCCACCGCGAAGCTGAAGCTGCCGGGCTGAGCCGGCTTCGGTGGGGTCACGGGGTCGATGTAGGTGAGGTCCACGACCTGGGACGGGTACGGCGGGGCGGGGGCCGGCGGCTTGTGCGGCCGGGTGAGGTAGAGGTAGCCGCCGGCCGCGAGCAGGACGGCGGCCATGGCGGCGCTGAGGGTGGCGCGCCGGTGCCGGTCGTACCACTGCGGGAGGCGTCCGCGCGGGCGGCGGGGCGGGACGCTGTCGCGCGCCTCAGGGGAGTCCCATGCGCGGGTGCCCTCGCCCGGTTCGACGGGGCCGACGCCGCTCACTGCCACGCCCCGCTGCTCGGACTGCCGGTGCGGTACCGGTCCCGGCAGTCCTCGCGCGCCCGACGTCCGATCAACTCGTCGGCTGCTTCGGTGGCTTGGTGTTTCTTGGTGGCTCTGGCTGTGTTCACGACGCCCCGCAGGATGTCGTGCCGGCCGTGGGACAGGCCCGTCGTCCGGTAGCCCCCGTAGGTGACGCAGCCCGGCACCGCCCCCGCCCGGAGGGCTCCTCCCGTTCTCATGGCATGACGCTATGGCCTGATCGACGGGTCGGGCCAGAGGCGGGACGGTCAGCCGGCGGCGCCCGCGCGCGCCCCGTCGCCGGGCCGGACGTCCCGCAGCAGGCACGTCAGGCGTGCGCTGCACACGCGCCGTCCGTCCTCGTCGCTGATCACGATCTCGTACGTGGCGGTGGAGCGGCCGCGGTGGACGGGTGTGGCGACGCCGGTGACCAGGCCGGAGCGTACGCCGCGGTGGTGGGTGCAGTTCAGGTCGACGCCGACCGCGATCTTGGAGCTGCCGCCGTGGAGCATGGAGCCGACGGAGCCGAGGGTCTCGGCGAGGACGGCGGAGGCGCCGCCGTGCAGGAGGCCGTAGGGCTGGGTGTTGCCCTCGACGGGCATGGTGCCGACGACGCGGTCCGCGGAGGCCTCGATGATCTCCACGCCCATGCGGGTGCCGAGGTGTCCGGCGGAGAAGAGGGCCGGGAGGTCGACGCCGAGTGCGGCGTACTCGTCGATGACCTCCTGCGGGAACTTCACGTACTGCTGCTCACCCATGGGCCCGGCTCCGTTCGTCCTGATCACTCGTCCAGCCTGCCTGAGCAAACGCTCAGTCGGTTGCCGATTGTTCCAGACGCACGACGACGGACTTGCTGGCCGGGGTGTTGCTGGTGTCCGCGGTGGAGTCCAGCGGCACCAGGACGTTGGTCTCGGGGTAGTAGGCGGCGGCGCAGCCGCGTGCCGTCGGATAGTGCACGACGCGGAAGCCGGGTGCCCTGCGCTCCACGCCGTCCTTCCACTCGCCGACCAGGTCGACGTACGACCCGTCGGCGACGCCGAGTGCAGTTGCGTCCTCGGGGTTGACCAGGACGACGCGGCGGCCGTTCCTGATGCCGCGGTAGCGGTCGTCGAGGCCGTAGATGGTGGTGTTGTACTGGTCGTGCGAGCGCAGCGTCTGCAGCAGCAGACGTCCTTCGGGCAGCCTGGGGTACTCCACGGGAGCCGCCGTGAAGTTCGCCTTCCCCGTCGCCGTCGGGAAGCGGCGTTCGTCGCGTGGGGCGTGGGGGAGGGTGAAGCCGCCGGGGCGGGCCACGCGCGCGTTGAAGTCCTCGAAGCCGGGGACCACGCGCGCGATGCGGTCGCGGATGGTGGCGTAGTCCTTCTCGAACTCCTCCCAGGGCACCGTACTGTCCTCGCCGAGCACACGGCGGGCCAGGCGGCAGACGATGGCCGGTTCGGACAGCAGGTGGCTGCTCGCGGGCTCCAGGCGGCCGCGGGAGGCGTGCACCATGCCCATGGAGTCCTCGACGGTCACGAACTGCTCGCCGCTGCCCTGCAGGTCGCGCTCGGTGCGGCCGAGGGTGGGCAGGATCAGGGCACGCGCGCCCGTGACGACATGCGAGCGGTTGAGCTTGGTCGACACGTGCACGGTGAGGCGGGCGCGCCGCATGGCCGCCTCGGTGACCTCGGTGTCGGGGGAGGCGGACACGAAGTTGCCGCCCATCGCGAAGAACACCTTCGCCCGGCCGTCGCGCAGGGCGCGGATGGCCTGGACGACGTCGTAGCCGTGCGCGCGCGGCGGGGCGAAGCCGAACTCCCTCTCCAGGGCGTCCAGGAAGGCGGGGGCGGGGCGCTCGAAGATGCCCATCGTCCGGTCGCCCTGCACGTTCGAGTGGCCGCGCACCGGGCACACGCCCGCGCCCGGGCGGCCGATGTTGCCGCGCAGCAGGAGGAAGTTGACGACCTCGCGGATGGTGGGCACGGAGTGCTTGTGCTGGGTGAGACCCATCGCCCAGCACACGATGGTGCGCTTCGAGGCGAGGACCATCTCCAGGGCGGCTTCGATCTCCGCGCGCGTGAGACCGGTCGCGGTCAGGGTCTCGTCCCAGTCGGCGGCCTTGGCGGCTGCGGCGAACTCCTCGTAGCCGTGGGTGTGTTCGCGGACGAACTCCTCGTCGACGGCGCCCTCGGTCTCCAGGATGAGTTTGTTGAGGAGGCGGAAGAGAGCCTGGTCGCCGCCGATGCGGATCTGCAGGAACAGGTCGTTGAGGGCGGCGCCCTTGAGCATGCCCTGCGGGGTCTGCGGGTTCTTGAACCGCTCCAGACCGGCCTCGGGCAGCGGGTTGACGCTGATGATCTTCGCGCCGCCCGCCTTGGCCTTCTCCAGGGCGGAGAGCATGCGCGGGTGGTTGGTGCCCGGGTTCTGGCCGGCGACGATGATCAGGTCGGCCTTGTAGAGGTCCTCCAGCAGGACGCTGCCCTTGCCGATGCCGATCGTCTCGCTCAGTGCCGAACCGGACGACTCGTGGCACATGTTGGAGCAGTCGGGCAGGTTGTTGGTGCCGAGCCGGCGGGCGAAGAGCTGGTAGAGGAAGGCCGCTTCGTTGCTGGTGCGACCCGAGGTGTAGAAGAGCGCCTCGTCGGGGGAGGCGAGGGCGGCGATTTCCTCGGCGACGATGTCGAAGGCGCGCTCCCAGCTCACCGGCTCGTAGTGCGTGCCCCCTTCGGGCAGATGCATGGGGTGGGTGAGCCGGCCCTGCTGGCCCAGCCAGTAGCCGCTGCGGCCGGCGAGGTCGGCGACGGAGTGCGCGGCGAAGAACTCCGGGGTGACCCGGCGCAGGGTGGCCTCCTCGGCGACCGCCTTCGCGCCGTTCTCACAGAACTCCGCCTTGTGCCGGTGGTCCGGCTCCGGCCAGGCGCAGCCCGGGCAGTCGAAGCCGTCCTTCTGGTTGACGCGCAGCAGCGTCAGCGCGGTCCGCTTCACGCCCATCTGCTGCTGGGCGATGCGCAGGGTGTGCCCGATGGCCGGCAGTCCCGCCGCCGCGTGCTTGGGTTCGGCGACCTGCGGTGCGTCCTGGACCGGATCACCCTTGGGCGGCTTCGTCGCCATCGCGCACTCTCCTTCACAGACACCTGCGAGCTACCGGTTCGATCCTCGCACGCGCGACTGACAGCGGGGACAACCGGTTCTGTGCGGGGAGCGTGATCTCCGGTCGGGTCGGCGCCGGTCGCTGCTGTTCTCCGCTGTGGCGTTGCGTCGGCGCCCGTCGCCTTTCTTTGCGCCGGGTCGGCGATCGACTTCGACGACGGTGACGGGGGCTTCCCGGCTCTCAAAGCGGTGGGGGAGGCGCCGATCCGGCGGGGAGCCACGACTGTCAGTGGCACGTGGCAGGATCGGGGCGTGGCAGAAACAGCATCGAAGACGACCGACAAGACCGCCGGCGGCAACACGCGGCCCCGCCTCATGCTCATGGACGGGCACTCGCTGGCGTACCGCGCGTTCTTCGCGCTGCCCGCGGAGAACTTCACGACCGCGACGGGCCAGCCGACGAACGCGATCTACGGCTTCGCGTCGATGCTGGCCAACACCCTGCGTGACGAGGAGCCCACCCACTTCGCGGTGGCCTTCGACGTCTCCCGCAAGACCTGGCGCTCCGAGGAGTTCACGGAGTACAAGGCCAACCGCTCCAAGACCCCGGACGAGTTCAAGGGCCAGGTCGAGCTGATCGGCGAGCTCCTCGACGCGATGCACGCCGCGCGGTTCGCGGTCGACGGCTTCGAGGCGGACGACATCATCGCCACCCTCGCCACCCAGGCCGAGGCCGAGGGCTTCGAGGTGCTGATCGTCACCGGCGACCGCGACTCCTTCCAGCTGGTCAGCGAGCACACGACGGTGCTCTATCCGACGAAGGGCGTCTCCGAGCTGACCCGGTTCACCCCGGAGAAGGTCTTCGAGAAGTACGGGCTGACGCCCGCGCAGTACCCCGACTTCGCGGCGCTGCGCGGCGACCCGTCCGACAACCTGCCGGGCATCCCGGGCGTCGGTGAGAAGACCGCCGCGAAGTGGATCAATCAGTTCGGTTCGTTCGCGGAGCTCGTCGAGCGCGTCGAGGAGGTCAAGGGCAAGGCCGGGCAGAACCTGCGCGAGCACCTGGAGGCGGTCAAGCTCAACCGCCGCCTGACCGAGATGGTGCGCACGGTCGAGCTGCCCAAGGCGGTCGCCGACCTGGAGCGCGCCCCGTACGACCGCACGGCCGTCGCGATGGTCCTGGACACCCTGGAGATCAGGAACCCCTCGCTGCGCGAGCGGCTGCTCGCCGTCGACCCGGGCGGCGAGGAGGCCGAGGCGACGCCGGTGGCGCCCGGTGTGGAGCTGGACGGGACGGTGCTGGGCACGGGCGAGCTGGCCGGCTGGCTCAGCGAGCACGGCACCGAGACGCTCGGCATCGCCACCGTCGACACCTGGGCGCTGGGCACCGGCTCGGTCGCCGAGGTCGCGCTCGCCACCGCCGAGGGGCCGGCCGCCTGGTTCGACCCCTCCCAGCTGGACGAGGCCGACGAGAACGCGTGGGCCGGCTGGCTGGCCGCCGAGGACCGCCCCAAGGTCCTGCACAACGCCAAGGGCGCCATGCGTGTCCTCGCCGAGCACGGCTGGTCCCTCGCCGGTGTCTCGATGGACACCGCGCTGGCCGCCTACCTGGTCAAGCCGGGCCGCCGCTCCTTCGACCTGGACGCGTTGTCCCTGGAGTACCTGGGCCGTGAGCTGGCCCCCGCCGCCGTGGCCGACGGCCAGCTCGCCTTCGGCGCCGACGACGGCGCGGAGGCCGAGGCGCTCATGGTGCAGGCCCGCGCGATCCTCGACCTCGGCGAGGCCTTCCGGGGCCGTCTGGAGGAGGTCGGCGCCGCGGACCTGCTGCGCGACATGGAGCTGCCCACCTCGATCCTGCTCGCCCGCATGGAGCGGCATGGCATCGCCGCCGACCGGGCCCATCTGGAGGCCATGGAGCAGATGTTCGCGGGCGCCGTGCAGCAGGCGGTGAAGGAGGCGCACGCGGCGGCGGGCCACGAGTTCAACCTGGGCTCGCCCAAGCAGCTCCAGGAAGTCCTCTTCGGCGAGCTGGGCCTGCCCAAGACGAAGAAGACCAAGACCGGCTACACCACGGACGCCGACGCCCTGGCCTGGCTGGCCACCCAGACGGACAACGAACTGCCGGTGGTCATGCTCCGCCACCGCGAGCAGGCCAAGCTGCGCGTCACCGTCGAGGGCCTGATCAAGACGATCGCCGCCGACGGCCGCATCCACACCACCTTCAACCAGACGGTCGCCGCGACTGGCCGGCTCTCCTCCACCGACCCGAACCTGCAGAACATCCCCGTCCGCACCGACGAGGGCCGCGCCATCCGCCGCGGCTTCGTCGTAGGCGAGGGCTTCGAGTCGCTGATGACCGCCGACTACAGCCAGATCGAACTGCGCGTGATGGCCCATCTCTCCGAGGACGAGGGCCTGATCGAGGCGTTCACCTCCGGTGAGGACCTCCACAACACGGTTGCGGCGCAGGTCTTCTCGGTCGACCGGGAGCATGTCGACGCGGAGATGCGGCGCAAGATCAAGGCCATGTCGTACGGCCTGGCGTACGGGCTGTCGGCGTTCGGCCTGTCCCAGCAGCTGAACATCGACGCGGGCGAGGCACGGGTCCTGATGGACACCTACTTCGAGCGGTTCGGCGGCGTCCGCGACTATCTGCGCCGCGCCGTGGACGAGGCCAGGGCTACCGGCTACACGGCGACCCTCTTCGGCCGCCGCCGCTATCTGCCCGACCTCAACAGCGACAACCGCCAGCGCCGCGAGGCGGCCGAGCGGATGGCTCTGAACGCGCCGATCCAGGGCACCGCCGCGGACATCGTCAAGATCGCCATGCTCAAGGTGGACGACGCGCTGCGGGGGGCGGGCCTCACGTCCCGCATGCTCCTTCAGGTCCACGACGAAATCGTCCTGGAGATCGCTCCCGGGGAGCGCGCCGCCGCGGAGGAGATCGTTCGCCGCGAGATGGCTGACGCCGTTCATCTGAGGGTGCCGCTCGGCGTCTCGGTGGGCTTGGGCTCCGACTGGGAGTCGGCTGCGCATTAGCCTCCGGCCGTGGGGCGGGGATTCGGTGCTGCCTGGCCGGGTGGCGAGCGGGCCCTCCGGCCAGGGTGAGGCGCCCAGCCAGGGGAGCCCTCCGCGCAGGGGTTGTCGGGTGTCTGCGGGCTCGTCGTGGCTGGTCGCGCAGTTCCCCGCGCCCCTTCAGGGCGCGGCCGAACCCGGCGCGCAGGGGTGCACCCTCCGAGCAAGAGGCCTGCCGCACTCGTCAAGCCCCGCAGGGGACCGTCACTCAGGTGGCCCCCGCGAAAAGGCCCCCACCGCCTTCGCACCGTAAGGATGCGGGCATGGGTATACGCATGCTCAACCGCCGACCGGCGAGAGCGCAGGCGAGTGCCGAGTCGGCGCCCGCCGTGCCACCCGCACCGGTGCCGGCCTTCGCCGCTCGTGCAAGCACCGCCCGCATCCCCACCGACCTCGCCGTCGTGCTGCGCCGCACGGCGGCGGACCTCCGGCGCCGGCTGCCCCGGCCCGGCGCGGGACCCGCGGAGCCGTCGGCCTGGCGGCTGTGGGCGGGCCTGGGCCGCAGCTACGTCACCGGGCTGCTCGTCCGCGTCCGCCGCAGCCGCCACGCCCGTACCGTCAGAGTGTTCATCGTGACCGCGGGCACCCTCACCGACCGGCCGGACGGCCCTGCTCCACGCTGACCCGCTCCGGCTCCCCGGCAGACGGCACCGGCCGCCACACCCGTACGCCCACCACGTACAGCAGCAGCCCGAGCAGCAGCCCCGCGCCCGCGCCGAAGCACAGGGCCGGAATCAGCTCCCAGGGCCTGGCCACCGCGCCCCAGTAGTCCCACCACCGCGCCGCCCGCTCCACGGCCCAGACCCCCGCACACCCGAAGATCACCACACAGGCCCACCACCGGTCCCGCAGCGACAAGACGGGGACCGCGACCGAAACCGGGTGCGCCGACGCCCTCCGCAGCGCCCGCGTCACCCACAGCACGATCACCACCGCGGCCACCACCGAACTCCCGTACTGCAGGTACCAGTACAGGGGAGACCCCCACAGCTCCCGGCCCAGTACGGGAAACAGCCGTACGCCCCACCGGTCGTGATGGGTGAAGGCGTCCCACACCACGTGGGTCAGGGCGCCGAGCGCCGCGGACGCGTACCACCACGCGGCCAGGGGCGGCCGTATGGGCGCGCGTGGTGCCCCACAGCGCAGCAGGGCGGCCGGCCGCGGCTGCCAGGGCCGCGGCAGCAGCGCCACCAGCGGCTCGCGCACCAGCAGCCACAGCCCGACCAGCGCCCAGGCCACCACCACGTCGACCGTGAAAACGCCGGGAACGGAGTGCGTGACCGAGCCGAACTCCATCGCACCGGGTACCGCACTTGCCGCGTAGTAGGTCATGTCGGGCGCGAAGGACCCGGCCACGAGGACGGCCGGAATCAGCCGTCCTCGGCCCGTTCCGTCGCTGCGTACGGCGGGCAGGACGGCGGCCGCATGGCTCAGGGTGAACGGCAACTGGGCTCCTCACGCCGGACATTGCCCGAGCGGACGGCCCGGGTGATCGCTCCGGTCCAGTATGCGTGCGGCGATTCCGCGCCGGTCGCACATGGCCAATCGGTGAATATCGGGCACGAACGGGTCCCTGTGGAAAGCAAGTTGTCGTAGGGTCGCCTGGGTCACCGTGCCGGGCGTCACGCTCGAACAGGTGAACGCGGCAACTCGACAGGAACTCGCCGGAGAAACGACACAGAAACAGAGAGCGATACGAGGGCAACCCGCACGCCGGGTCGATCGTCACAACAGGGCGGGCGCACTTCGCGCCGGGCAGACGAAGACGGACGCTGGTGCGTCCACGGGAGGGGTTCACTCTATGGCGGCGCAATTCGGCATGAGGCTGCGCAAAGGAGCGGCAACCACAGCCGTGGCAGCGGCCGCGGTCGCTGCCCTGTCCGCGTCCCAGGCTCCGGGGGTCACGGTCGACGACCACGGCAGACAGACCGCCTCCAAGGCCCAGTCCTCACCCGATGCGTCCGCAGGTGACGGCGCGGCGACCGGCAACTCGCCGTACTACACCGATCTCCCCCCGCTCAACAGCCCGAACCCCTCGCCGACGCCGGGCGCCACCGGCACCCCCGTGGCGCAGGGCGCGGCGGAGGCGGGCATCCCCGCCACGGTCCTCGACGCCTACAAGAAGGCCGAGGCCGAGCTGCGCGAGTCCAAGCCCGGCTGCAACCTGCCCTGGCAACTGCTCGCCGCGATCGGCAAGGTGGAGTCGGGCCAGGCCCGCGGCGGCCGCGTGGGCGCCGACGGCACCACGATCACCCCGATCCTCGGCCCGCAGCTCGACGGCAACGGCTTCGCGCTGATCAAGGACACCGACGGCGGCAAGTACGACGGCAACAGCTCCTACGACCAGGCTGTCGGCCCCATGCAGTTCATCCCGTCCACCTGGGCGTGGGCGGGCCGCGACGGGAACGGCGACGGGGTCAAGGATCCCAACAACGTCTACGACGCCGCCCTGGCCGCCGGCCACTACCTGTGCCGCAACGGCTGGGACCTCTCCGTCCCGGCGGACGTCAACCGCGCGATCCTCAGCTACAACGACTCGCAGGACTACCTGAACACCGTCCTGTCGTGGCTGGAGTACTACCGCAAGGGCACCCACGAGATCCCGGACGGCAGCGGCAGCGTCCCCTCGGGCCGCAGCGACGACGGCCAGAAGGCCAACCCCAAGCCCTCACCCACGCCGCCCGCGAAGCCCAAGCCGCCGAGCAGCGGCTCCCCGAGCCCCAGTGCACCGCCGTCGAGCACGCCCGGCACTCCGAGCACGCCGGGCAGCCCGTCGCCCACCCCCACCCCCACCGACACCGTGGACCACCTGGCGGACGCGGGCACCGCGAAGCTCACCGCGATGGCCGGTGACGCGTTCACTCAGAAGATCAGCACCAAGGCCGTGACCAAGTCCGGCAAGGCGGTCGGCAAGGTCAGGGTCCGCTTCACCGTCGTCGGCGACACCGACACCACCTTCACCGGCGGCGAGTCCGTCGCCACGGTCGTCACCAACAGCTCCGGCGTGGCCGTCGCCCCCACCCTGCAGGCGGGCGAGAAGACCGGCGCGTTCACCGTCCGCGCCACCGTCGTGGGCCGCGTGGTCACCGGCCTCGACTACACCGCCACCGTCACCGAGCGCGTCGCCGACAGCGTCGTGCGCACCAGCGACACCGCGCTGACCTGCACGCCGGGCGGAGAGTTCGCGGACCAGGCCGAGGTGAAGGCCACCTACAAGGGCGCCGTCGCCGACAAGGTCGCGGTCACCGCAACCCTGATCAAGTCCGTGCTCGACCCGACCGAGAACGACAAGGGCCCCTACTTCAAGGACGCCGACGGCAAGACCGTGCGCACCCTGACCGGGCTGACGACGGACGCCAAGGGCCTGCTGACGCTGCCGAAGCTGTACGCCGACGACAACACCGGCGACTTCATCCTCCGCATCACCACCGCGGGCGGCGCGACCCTCGACATCCAGCTGACGGTCGCGGCGGCCGACTCCTCGGCGAGCCCCAGCCCGTCACCCAGCCCCTCCGCGTAATTCTCCGTATCGTCCCTGCGACGGCGGCGGCGCTCCTCGACCAGAGGGCGCCGCCGTCGTTGTGTGTGCAACGTGTTCTCATCTCGCCCGCCCGTTGCTACGGTGCCGGACCTGACGATGTATCAGTTCCAGTCCGTGTTCCCGTCCGCCGGGAGGCAGGCATGCGCGCCCTGATCGCCGCCGCGACCGGTCTCGCCGTTGCCCTCGCGCTGGTCCTCACGATCACGGCCATGGGCAGTCCCACGGGCAAGACGTCCCCGAAACCGCTGCTGACGACGGTGCCCGCACACCCGTAACCGCCCGGGAGGGAGGCCGAGATGCGCCGCAAGGCCAGTCTGGTCCTGCTCGCCTTCGCCGTGTTCTTCGCGGCACTGTCCCCGCTGCTGCGCTGGTACGCCTTCCCACGCCTGGCCAAGATCCCGGCCGACCAGTACCAGGACATGGTCCTGGAGGCGAAGAACGCGACCCTCCTCGACTACGGCACCATGAAGGCCCGCACGGTCCCCGAGGTCACCATCGTGCAGACCCTCAAGGGCAATGTGGAGGCCGCGAAGAAGATCGAGAAGACGGCCGGCCGGGACGTCGTCGTCTGGGACGGCCTCTCCTACGTCCAGGGCCCCGACGGCAAGATGGTCTCCCGGATCCCCGAGCGCTACATCTTCGACGCCCACAGCCAGGCCCCCGTCCATGCCACCGGCGAGATGGTCGACGGCGACCCGGTGAAGCGAACCGGCATCGAGTTCAAGTGGCCCTTCCTGACCCAGAAACGGGACTACGAGTACTTCGACGCGCAGACCCGCACCACCAACCCCATCCACTACAAGGGCACCCAGGACTTCCACGGTCTGGAGGTCTACTACTTCGAGCAGACCATCCCCTGGACCAAGGTCAAGTTCCCCAGGACCATGCCCGTCCAGGGCATCACCCCCGAGTCGGTCGCCGAGACCGGCACCACCCGCTGGTACACCACGGTCCGCAAGTTCTGGGTCGAGCCCGTCACCGGCGCCCCCGTCTACGGCGAGGAGATCCACAAGGAGGAACTCCGTGGCGGCACGCTCCTGGGGGGCCGGGAGAAGGTCACGGCCTTCGCGGGCCACGTCAAGATGCGCGAGGACTACATCAAACACACCGTCGACCTGGTCAAGTCCAACCGCACCCTGGTCCTGCTGATGACGTCCTACCTGCCCTGGGGCTTCCTCGCCCTCGGCGTCCTGCTGCTCGCCCTGTCGCTGTGGCTGGAGGCCAGCAGCCGCCGCCCCGGCGACCCGGAACCGGCCGAGTCCACCACACCGGAACCGGTCACCGCCTGAGCCGCGCATTGGTGTGCCGGGTCGGCTCCGCGCCGGCCGGGTCCTCGGGCCACGGATGCTTCGGATACCGGCCCCGCAGCTCCGCCCGTACGCCCTTGTAGCCGTCCCTCCAGAAGGAGGCGAGGTCGGCGGTGACCGCGGCCGGCCGCCCGGCGGGGGAGAGCAGATGCACGAGCAACGGCACCCCCGCGACGGCGGGCGACTCGTGCAGCCCGAACATCTCCTGCAACTTCACCGCGAGCACGGGCTGCTCAGGATTTCCATAGTCGATCCGGATCCTGGACCCACTGGGGACGGTGATGCGCTCCGGGGCCAGCTCGTCGAGCCGCCCCGCCTCCCCCGAGGCCCACGGCAGCAGGCGGTTGAGTGCCTGGCCCGCGTCGATCCGCGCGAGGTCGGCCCGCCGCCGGGCCCGGCCCAGCTCGGGCTCCAGCCACTCGTCCACGCGCGCGTGCAGCGCATCACCGGACACGTCGGGCCACGGCTCCCCGAGATGCAGACGCAGAAACGCCAGCCGCTGCCGCAGCACGAGCGCCTCGGGCGACCACCGCAACAGCCCGAACCCTTCCTGCCGCAGCCCTTCGAGAAGCGCCATGCGTACGAGGAGCGGGTCGGCGTCGGCCAGAGGCCGCACCGCCAGCTCGATCGCCCCCAGCCGCTCCACCCGACGCGCCACGACGTCCCCCTCGGCCCAGTGGACCTCCTGTCCCTCGGAGTACAGCGAGGCCGCCGCCGACCGGGCCATGTCCTCGTCCACCACGGCGGCAAGCTGCACGCGCGCGTGCCCCTTGCCCACGGGACGATCCGCGACGGCCACCGCGATCCAGCCGACGCCGCGCAGAGGACTGCCCTCGCCCAGTTCGGCGCGTGTCCCGGAGGCCATGAGAAAGGACCCACCGTCGGCCTTGGCGACCCGCTCGGGGAAGGCGAGGGCAGCCACGAGCCCGACGAGACGGTCGCCGCCGTCACCTGCCCGTCCACCCGCCCCGGGCGGGGCGACCGCGGCCGAAGCAGCGACGGAACCGGGCCGGGAAGGCACGCCGCCCGCGTCGCTGTCCGCGGTCCCGGCGGCAGGGCCTCCGGCGGTCGGCGGCGCGAGTTTCTTGGTGGTGGGCTGGAGGGGTTGTGCCTCTTCGGGCGGGGGAGGTTCGGTGGCCGTCCCGCGTGAGGCGTCGGTGCCTCCCGCTTCCGGAACAAGGCCCCCGGCTGACGGCCGCGTGAACTCCTTCGCGACGGCTCGGAGGCGCTGGGCCTCCGTGCGCCAGCGCGTGGCGTAGGCGTCACCGCCGCGGCGCGCGGTGCGCAGGGCGGCGGTCAGGTCGTCGCCGTAGGTGCGCGGTGGCTCTTCGGAGAGCAGTGCCACCGTCTCGGCGCCCTTGCCGGCCGTGTCCAGCAGCGCACGCCCCAGCCGCGGATGTACTCCCAGCCGGGCCAGCGCGGCGCCCCGCTCCGTCGCCCGCCCGGCGGCGTCCACCGCGCCGATCGCCGTCAGCACGGCCCGCGCCGCCGCCATCGCCCCGCCCGGCGGCGGGTCCAGCAGCGCCAGACCGGACGCGTCCGGATCGCCCCAGCACGCCGTCTGCAGGGCGAACGCCGTCAGGTCGGCCAGCTTGATCTCCGGCGCCGGGTAACGCGGCAGACGTGCATCCTCGGCCTCCGTCCAGCACCGGTACACCGCCCCTGGCGCCTCACGCCCGGCCCGGCCCGCCCGCTGCCGCCCGGCCGCCTGCGAGGCCCGTACGGTCGTCAGTGCGCTCAGCCCGCGGGCGTGGTCGACACGCGGCTCGCGCGCCAGCCCCGAGTCGACGACCACCCGCACGCCAGGAACCGTCAGCGACGACTCCGCCACCGAGGTGGCGAGCACGACCCTGCGCCGTTCGCCCGGCGCCAGCACAGCGTCCTGCACGGCGGCCGGCGCCCTCCCGTGCACCTGCAGCACCTCGACGTCGCCCAGGTCCCCCAGCTGCCCCGCCACGCGCCCGATCTCGCCCACGCCCGGCAGGAAGCACAGCACGTCCCCGTCCCGCTCGGCCAGGGCCCGCCGCACCACCGACGCCACATGCGTCAGCAGCGCGGGATCGACCCGCATGCCGTGCGGCGGCCGTACGGGACGGGCCGGCGGGGACCAGATCACCTCCACGGGGTGGGAGACGCCCTCCGCCTCGACCACCGGTGCGCCGCCCAGCAGTCGCGCCCACCCCTCGGCGTCAGTGGTCGCGGACGCGGCCACCAGCCGCAGCTCCGGCCGCAGCGTCTCCCGTACGTCCCACAGGAAGGCCGCCGTCGTGTCGGCGTCCAGATGCCGCTCGTGGCACTCGTCGAGCACCACCACGTCCACACCGGCCAGCTCTTGATCGCGCTGCAGCCGCTGCAGCAGCACACCGGTCGTCACGACCTCCACGCGTGCGTGCCGCCCGACGACCCGCTCGCCGCGCACGGTGTACCCGACGCTCCCGCCGGGCTTCTCGCCCAGCAGCCACGCCATGCGCCGGGCCGCGGCACGGGCGGCGATACGGCGAGGTTCGGCCACGACCACACGGCGCGCAGGCCCGTCCCCGAGCAGCCCGGCCAGCGCCAACGGCACCAGCGTCGTCTTGCCGGTACCGGGCGGCGCCACCAGAACGGCGGTGCCGTGCCCCTCCAGGGCATCGCTCAGAGCGGGCAGCGCACCACGTACCGGCAGCGCGTCCAGGGCGTCGTAACGGATCACGCACTCAGTCTCGTACGCACACGAAGATCGCGGTCCCCGGGATCAGGTTCCCGCGCAACGGCGACCAGCCGCCCCACTCGGACGTGTTCCAGGTCGGCCACTCCGGCTCGACCAGGTCCACCAGCCGGAAACCCGACGCGACGACGTCCCGGACCCGGTCGCCGAGCGTCCTGTGGTGCTCGACGTAGACAGCGCGGCCGTCCTCGTCCTGCTCGACGTAGGGCGTGCGGTCGAAGTAGGAGGCGGAGACGGACAGCCCCTCGGGGCCCGGCTCGTCCGGGAACGCCCAGCGGATCGGGTGGGTCACCGAGAAGACGAAACGCCCGCCCGGGCGCAGCACCCGCCGCACCTCCGTCAGGACCCGCACCGGGTCGGCGACGAACGGCAGCGCCCCGTACGCCGAGCACGCCAGGTCGAAGGAACCGTCCGCGAAGGGCAGCGCACCCGCGTCGGCGCACACCAGAGGGAACGTTTTGCCGATGCGCAGCGCGTGCTGCAGCTGACGGTGCGAGATGTCCAGGGCGACCGGGCGGGCACCCTGGGCGGCCAGCCAGCGCGCGCACTGGGCCGCACCGGCGCCGATCTCCAGGACAGCCCTGCCCTTGAGCTCCTCCGGCGGGCCGAGCAGCTCCGCCTCCACCTCGTCGAGGCCCTCGGGACCCCACACGAAACGGTCGTCGCCCAGGAACGTGCCGTGCTCGACCTGGTACTCGTCCGCGTTCCGGTCCCACCAGCCCCGGTTGGCGCGGGCGCTCTCCGTGACGTCGGACGCGCGGCGGGTGGCTTCCGGCTCGAACGCGGAATCGGAAGATACGGGCTCTTGGATGATCGGCTCCCTCGTCGTACTCTTCCGTCACCCTTATGGCGCAGTCGGCCTCTCGGCAGTGTCACGGAAGAGGTCTCTCAGGCCTGCGCGGCCTCCAGAGACAGTTCTTGTGCCGGGTATGCGGCGATCCGCCCCGGGTGTGCGCGTTCGCGCATTGACCCTGTCCGGCTGCCCCCGTATGCTACAAGTTGCGCTGCGGGCCTGCGCACCTCAGACGTAGCAGGCTGCGCTCGCATCTGTTGTATGTCCCCTCGGTTGTCGAGGCGCCATCACCAGTTTCTGGATTTTCCAGTTGGCTGTTGGGGCGCTTCCTTGGCTGTCCGGCTTCTTCAGAGCGATACGGGCTCCCGGCGTAGCAGTACCTACGACTTCAATGTCCGTACCGGAGCCCTTTCCCACATGACGAGCAGCACCGAGACCACCGCCACCACCCCGCAGGTTGCGGTCAACGACATCGGTAACGAGGAAGCTTTCCTCGCCGCGATCGACGAGACGATCAAGTACTTCAACGACGGCGACATCGTCGACGGCGTCATCGTGAAGGTCGACCGGGACGAGGTCCTGCTCGACATCGGTTACAAGACCGAAGGTGTCATCCCGAGCCGCGAGCTCTCCATCAAGCACGACGTCGACCCGAACGAGGTCGTCGCCGTCGGTGACGAGATCGAGGCCCTTGTCCTCCAGAAGGAGGACAAGGAAGGCCGCCTGATCCTCTCGAAGAAGCGCGCCCAGTACGAGCGCGCCTGGGGCACCATCGAGAAGATCAAGGAAGAGGACGGCATCGTCACCGGTACCGTCATCGAGGTCGTCAAGGGTGGTCTCATCCTCGACATCGGCCTCCGTGGCTTCCTGCCGGCTTCTCTCGTCGAGATGCGCCGTGTCCGCGACCTCCAGCCCTACGTGGGCAAGGAGCTCGAGGCGAAGATCATCGAGCTGGACAAGAACCGCAACAACGTGGTCCTGTCCCGCCGTGCCTGGCTGGAGCAGACCCAGTCCGAGGTCCGCCAGACGTTCCTCACGACCCTCCAGAAGGGTCAGGTCCGCTCCGGCGTCGTCTCCTCGATCGTCAACTTCGGTGCCTTCGTGGACCTGGGTGGCGTCGACGGTCTGGTCCACGTCTCCGAGCTGTCCTGGAAGCACATCGACCACCCCTCCGAGGTCGTCGAGGTCGGCCAGGAGGTCACCGTCGAGGTTCTCGACGTCGACATGGACCGCGAGCGCGTCTCCCTGTCGCTGAAGGCGACCCAGGAAGACCCGTGGCAGCAGTTCGCCCGCACGCACCAGATCGGTCAGGTCGTGCCCGGCAAGGTCACGAAGCTGGTTCCGTTCGGTGCGTTCGTCCGCGTGGACGAGGGCATCGAGGGTCTGGTCCACATCTCCGAGCTGGCCGAGCGCCACGTGGAGATCCCGGAGCAGGTCGTCCAGGTCAACGACGAGATCTTCGTCAAGGTCATCGACATCGACCTCGAGCGTCGTCGCATCAGCCTCTCGCTGAAGCAGGCCAACGAGTCCTTCGGTGCCGACCCGGCCTCGGTCGAGTTCGACCCGACCCTGTACGGCATGGCCGCGTCGTACGACGACCAGGGCAACTACATCTACCCCGAGGGCTTCGACCCCGAGACCAACGACTGGCTCGAGGGCTACGAGAAGCAGCGCGAGGAGTGGGAGCGCCAGTACGCCGAGGCGCAGACCCGCTTCGAGCAGCACCAGCAGCAGGTCATCAAGAGCCGCGAGGCCGACGCCGCCGCTGCCGCCGAGGGCGGCGAGGCTGCGGGTGCGGCTCCGGCCGCGGGTGGTGGCTCGTACTCCTCCGAGGGTGCGGACACCTCCGGTGCGCTCGCTTCCGACGAGGCGCTTGCCGCGCTTCGCGAGAAGCTGGCCGGGGGCCAGAGCTGAACGCTGCCGCTGAGGCTTAGCCGGTAGCTGAGGGGCCGCACCTTTTGAGGTGCGGCCCTTCAGTGCTGCCCGGGTCTTGTTGTTCGGCTGCGGGTCGGTGGGGGCTTGTCGCGCCCACGCGGCGGAGCCGCATATCGACACAGCCCCGCGCCCCTGAGGGTGTGGCCATCGCCCCTTGCGGAAACGTGCGGGATACACGAGTAACTGATGGGCTGTAACCGGCTGTTGGGAGGCTCCCCCGGTCAATCGTGATCGGAAAAGGGGAGCCGACAGATGGCACAGTCTCAGTACACGTCCGGTACCAGCCGCCGTTCCTTCCTCCGGAACGTCGGGCTCACCAGCGGTGCCGGCGCCATGTTCGCCACCATGGGGGCCCTCGGGCTCGCCCCCACCGCCCAGGCCGCCCAGCGGGAGCAGGCTTTCCGGGCGCCGAGCGTCGGCGACTTCAGCCTCACCGGGCGTGCCGCCGCCAAGGTCGTGATCATCGGCGGGGGCATCGCCGGTCTCGCCACCGCCTACGAACTCGGCAAGGCCGGCTATGACTGTACGGTCCTGGAGGCCAGAGACCGCACCGGCGGGCGCAACTTCACCGTGCGCGGTGGGGACACCACGACCGACCTCTACGGCCATACGCAGACCGCTCGTTTCTCCGACGGGCACTACATGAACTGCGGGCCCGCCCGCATTCCGCAGTGGATGGTCACCCTGGACTACTGCCGTGAACTCGGCGTGCCCATCGAGGTGTTCACCAACGTCAACGCCGACGCGTACATCTACAACGAGTCCGCCGGGATGACCAAGCCCATGCGGTACCGGACCGCGAAGGCCGATGTCTACGGCTATGTCTCGGAGTTGCTGGCGAAAGCCACCAACAAGGGCGCACTCGACAAGGAGTTGACCGCCGACGACCAGGAGCGGCTCGGCGAGTTCCTGAAGGACTGGGGCGAGCTCGGCGACAAGCTGACGTACGAAGGTGGTGAGCGGCGTGGGTACACGACCGTGCCCGCCGCGGCCGGGACGCCGGGCGTGCTGCTCGGGGATGTACCCACCGTTTCCGAGGTCTTCGCCAGCGGGGTAGGCCGCTACTTCTCCTTCGAGTTCGGCTTCGACCAGGCGATGCTGATGTTCCAGCCGGTCGGCGGCATGGATCAGATACCCAGGGCGCTGACCAGGGCGATCGGCGCCCGTCGTATCCGTACCGGCGCGGTCGTCTCGAAGATCACCGACACGGGTGGTGGGGTGTCGGTCGCCTACACCCAGGGCGGTCGTACGAAGGTGATCGACGCCGACTACTGCGTCGCCGCGATGCCGCCCAACATCCTCGCCAAGGTGTCGCACAACCTGGGATCGGGTGTGCAGTCCGCGTTGGAGGCGATCACCCCGTCCTCCGCCGCCAAGATCGGACTGGAGTACCGGACCCGCTGGTGGGAGCTCGACCACAACATCTACGGCGGCATCACCGAGACCGACCAGGACGTCACCCACATCTGGCATCCCTCGTACGGCTTCCATGGTGAACGAGGGGTCCTCATCGGGTACTACAACTACGGCGACGACGCGGACTCCTACGCGAAGCTCACGCCCGAGCAGCGCGAAAAGCGTGCGGTGGCCGCCGGCGTGAAGATCTACGGAGGGAAGTACCGCACCCAGCTCGCCTCCTCCTTCTCCCACCACTGGCGTCAGACGCCCCACCTGGAGGCCGCCTGGCACGACACCCCGGGCGGCCCCGACGACCCCCGCTACAAGCCGCTGAACGAACCGACCGGGCGGGTCTGGTTCGCCGGCGACTGGCTCAGCTACACCGACGCCTGGCAGCACGGCGCGTTCACCTCCGCGCGCAGGGCCGTCACCTCGCTCCACGCGCGCGTGCTGTCGTCGTAGGTCTGCGGCAGGGCATGAAAAGCCAGTAAGAGACGCCTGATCAGGGGCACGGGCGGGAATGCCCGTGCCCTGGGGCGCGTTGTGCAGTACGAACACGAGGAGGAGCGGTCACTGTGCTTGATCCGCAGGGTTTGTACGCATGGGAGCCGAAGGGGCTGGCTGTCGTCGACATGGCGCTTGCCCAGGAGTCGGCCGGTCTTGTCATGCTCTACCACTTCGACGGATACATCGACGCGGGCGAGACCGGCGACCAGATCGTCGACCGGATCCTCGACTCGCAGCCCCACCAGGTCGTCGCCCGCTTCGACCACGACCGGCTCGTGGACTACCGTGCCCGCCGTCCGCTGCTGACCTTCAAGCGCGACCGGTGGACCGAGTACGAGGAGCCCACCATCGACGTGCGGCTCGTCCAGGACACCACTGGGGCGCCCTTCCTGCTGCTGTCCGGCCCGGAGCCGGACGTCGAGTGGGAGCGGTTCGCCGCGGCCGTCCAGCAGATCGTGGAGCGGCTGGGCGTGCGCCTGTCCGTGAACTTCCACGGCATTCCGATGGGCGTTCCGCACACCCGCCCCGTGGGCCTGACCCCGCACGGCAACCGCAACGACCTCGTCCCGGGCCACCGCAGCCCCTTCGACGAGGCGCAGGTCCCCGGCAGCGCCGAGTCCCTGGTCGAGTACCGCCTCATGGAGGCCGGCTTCGACGTCCTCGGTGTCGCCGCGCACGTGCCGCACTACATCGCCAGGTCCCCGTACCCGGACGCCGCCCTGACCGTCCTGGAGGCCATCACCGCGGCCACCGGCCTGGTGCTCCCGGGCATCGCGCACTCCCTGCGCACGGACGCGCACCGCACGCAGACCGAGATCGACCGGCAGATCCAGGAGGGCGACGAGGAGCTCACCGCCCTCGTCTCGGGCCTGGAGAACCAGTACGACGCGGTCGCGGGCGCCGAGAGCCGGGGCAACATGCTGGCCGAGCCCGTCGACATCCCGTCGGCGGACGAGATCGGCCTCGAGTTCGAGCGCTTCCTGGCGGAACGCGAAGGCGACAACTGACCTCCGGTGGTCCCGCTGTCAGTGGCAGGCCCTAAGCTGCCGCTCATGCTGACAGTGGGCCTGACGGGCGGGATCGGTGCCGGCAAGAGCGAGGTGTCGCGGCTGCTCGTCGAGTGCGGCGCCGTGCTGATCGACGCCGACCGGATCGCGCGCGAGGTCGTCGCGCCGGGGACACCCGGGCTGGCCGCCGTCGTGGAGGCATTCGGTGAAGAGGTGCTCGCCGCCGACGGCGGTCTCGACCGGCCGAAGCTGGGCTCGATCGTCTTCGCCGACCCGGAGAAGCTGGCCGTTCTAAACTCGATCGTGCACCCGCTGGTGGGCGCACGCTCCCGAGAGCTGGAGGCCGCAGCCGCCGAGGACGCGGTCGTCGTCCACGACGTGCCGCTGCTCGCGGAGAACGGCCTCGCACCGCTGTACGACCTCGTGATCGTCGTCGACGCGAGCCCCGAGACCCAGCTCGACCGGCTCGTACGGCTGCGCGGTATGACCGAGGAGGACGCACGCGCGCGCATGGCCGCGCAGGCGACCCGCGACAAGCGCCGGCAGATCGCGGACGTCGTGATCGACAACGACGTACCGCTGGAAGACCTGCGGCGCCGGGTGAAGGACGTCTGGGCGGAGCTCGTACGCAGAGCGCAGGCCGCGTCCGGGGCGTCCGGTGCGCCACGATCACCGCAGGAATAGGGCCCCCTGATGGGGGCGTTGAACCCTTCGAGTGAGGGAAGGACTCTGCCGTGCCCGAGACCAGCGGTTCCACCGGACGTACTCCGGAGACGCATGTCATCGACTTCCGTGCCGCCGAGCAGCTGCTCAACGCACGGGACCCGCGGGGCGCGGTGAAGCTGCTCGACTCCGTCATCGCCGCCCACCCGGAGAACACCGCGGCCCGGCTGCTGCGCGCGCGAGCCTTCTTCGCCGCCGCGCAACTGCGGCCCGCCGAGCTGGAGTTCACGATCGTCCTGGAGCGCGAACCGGACAACGCGTTCGCGCACTTCGCGCTCGCCCGGACCTATGAGCGCCGGGGTGAGGCCGAGCAGGCCAAGCGCCATTTCAGACTGGCGGCCGCGCTCGACCCCAACCCGCAGTACCTGAAGGCGGCGCGGTTCGACTCGTGAGCACCGGCTAGCGGGGCCGGGGCCGGCTCTCCGGCGGCCGGTACGGGGGTATGTCCCGGCCCGGCTGGAAGTGCGGGCCCTGGCGCATGTGCTTGAGGATGACGGTCATGTCGACCGTGACCACCAGCCACAGCACACCGCACGCGGCTGCCCACCCGGGGCGCCCCACCAGGGCGAACGCGGCCGTGCCGAAGATCGCCCAGACCAGCCCCCACACGCTCAGCCAGAAGCGCGCCCGCAGTGCACTGCGCGCGGTGGTCGGCTCACTGCCCGTACGCATCGGGATCACCACTCCTGAGTGCAACGTACTCTTCGGGACGGACGTTCACCAAGGGGAACGGGACTAGGGGGTCGCCGCGTGCTGCCGGATGCCGATGAGCTCGCCGAGGTGCTGCTGGACCTCGCCGTACCGCACGAGGACATCAACCAGCTCGTACGGATGGGCCGACGGGTGACGGACGACCCGGAGCTGCTGCGCTTCCTCGAGGCGTCCGTGGAGGAACTCGTCCGGGGGATGGGGGAGGTCGGCACCGCCGTCGACCTGCCCCAGCTGGACTGGGCGTCGGGGCCGCTGCAGCGCTGCTTCCCGGTGTATGTGTTCGTGGCGGCGCTGCCGTACACGCGCGCGTACCACCGTGCGCGGGGCGTCCCGGACGACGTCTCCCGGCGCACCCTCGCCGACCTCGGACGGAACATGGCCGTGCACCGCAGGCGGCACCGCCGGGCGGGTGTGCAGGCGCCGTGGTGGCTCACCCACCACTTCCGGGGCGAGCTCTACCAGCTGGGCCGGCTGCAGTTCGAGCGGGCGCGGCACGGGCAGCGCACGGCGCGGGTGCTGGCGGCGGCCGGCCTGGACGTGGCGCCCGGCACGCCCTGTCTGAACGTCCACATCCCCGACCACCTCGGCCCGCTGTCACCGGCGGCCTGCGAGCGCTCGCTGGCGCTCGCGACGGAGTTCTTCGCGCGGCACTACCCCGAGGAGAAGTACCGGGCCGCGCTGTGCCACTCCTGGCTGCTGGATGCGCAGTTGAAGGAGTATCTGCCGGAGGACTCGAACATCGTGCGGTTCCAGGACCGCTTCCGGGTCGCCCGCGAGGACCGGGAGCCGGCCGACAAGGAACCCGTCCAGTTCGTGTTCGGCGACCCGGAGTTGCCCGTCGAGAGCCTGCCGCGGCGTACGGCGGTGGAGCGGGCGGTCGGCGACCACCTCAGGGCGGGCCGGCACTGGTACATCGGGCACGGCTGGTTCCCGTTGTAGGGAACCACGCGAAATTCCGCTCGGCGGCGATGAGTTCCCGGGCGGCGGCCGGTCTACCCCTGTGACAGCACGACGAACCGCTCACCACAGGAGAACCCCATGTCCGAGACCACCGCCCGCGTCGCCTCCGTCCCCGTCGTCGCCGAGTCCGCGACCGCCCGCGGCCGCCGCGCCCGGATCGCCCTGCGCACGCTGCAGGTGCTGCTCGCCCTCTTCTACGGCATCGCGAGCGCCCTGCCCAAGCTGATCGGCAACCACTACGCCGTCGACGCCTTCGACAAGATCGGCTGGGGCAGCGCGGGCATGTACACCATCGGCGCCCTCGAACTGGCCGGTGCGGTGGCCCTGTTGATCCCGGTGCTGCAGTCGGTCGCGGCGATCGCGCTGAGCGGGCTCATGGTCGGCGCGTTCGTCGTCCAGACCACCGTCTTCGACGGCCAGAACGCCGCGACCCCGCTGATCCTGATCGTGCCGCTGGCCCTCATCGCCTGGGCCCGGCGGGGTTCCACCGGGGAACTGCTGAAGCTGGTACGACGACGGGTGTGAGCCCTGAAGACGCAGGTGGCGTCCGGTCCGAGCCGGACGCCATTTCCGTGTGTCATCGTCCGCTCGGCCTCGGCTTGCCGCCCTCCATGAGCCCCCGCAGGCGCTCCATGTCGCGGCGGTCCCGCTTGGTCGGGCGGCCCGTGCCGCGGTCACGGATGCCGGCCGGGGCGGCGAAGGGCTCGCGGGGCGGCGGGGGCGGGGAGTTGTCGACGTAGCACTGGGCGGCCACCGGGGCACCCACTCGCTTGCGGATCAGCCGTTTGACGACGACGATCCGCTCCCAGCCCTCCTGCCGGACGCGCACCTCGTCGCCGACCCGCACGGTGTGCGCGGGCTTCACACGCACACCGTTCACCTGCACATGCCCGCCCTTGCAGGCGGCCGCGCCGACCGAGCGGGTCTTGGCCAGACGTACGGCCCAGATCCAGCTGTCGATCCGCACGGTCGTGCCGTCCGCGGGGCCCGCGGCCTCCGCGGCGGCGATGGCGGCGACGATCTTGGGGTCGACCGCCCCGGGCCCGGCCGCCTCGGGTGCCGTCCGCTCGGGCTCGGCGGAGCCCGGTCCGCCCTTCTCCTCGTCAGCTTCGGAAGCCATGCTCCCGACCTTAGTCCCCCGAGGCGGGTGGGCCGGATGGATTTCCGTGTGCACTCAGCTGATCGATCCAGGTGGATCGATCAGTTTCTCGATCAGCCGGCTCGATCGGCACCGCGCAGAAACAGTGCGCTGGTCAGGACGCCGAGCAGGACGACGGCCGCGTTCACCGCGATCGCCGTCCTCAGGCCGCCGAGGACGGCCGCGGCGCCCGATCCGGTCATCGCTGCGGTGGCGACGGCGCTCATGACCGGCGTACCCATGGTGATGCCGATCTGCTGGGTCATCGTCGCGAGCCCGGTGGCCAGGCCCTGTTCGTGGTCGGCCAGTCCCGAGGTGGCCGTGACCATGAAACCGACGATGACCAGCATGTTGCCGACCCCGCCGAGGAAGGTGCCGATCAGGAGCAGCCACAGCCACGACCGGTCCGCGCCCAACCCCACCAGTGCGGCGGTGGCGAGGGTCTGCGCCATTCCGCCGGCGATCAGCGTCGGCCTGCTGCCGATGCGGCCGATGACCTTCGGGGCGATCGAGCCGCCGACGACCGTGCCCAGTCCCAGCACACCGAAGCTCAGACCGGCGGCCAGCGGGGAGAAGCCGAGCACCTCCTGGAGGTAGAGGGTCAGCAGGAAGACGAGCGACGTCTCGGTCAGGAACGCGACCAGACCGGCGATGTTGCCCCAGGCCACGGACCGCCTGCCGAGCACACTCAGCGGTACCAGTGGGGCGGACACCCGGCGCTCGACGCCGTGGAAGACGAGGAGGAGTGCGGCGCCCGCCGCGAGTGGCAGCAGGGCGGTCGACGAGCCCCAGCCGTTCTCACCGGCCCGGGTGAAGCCGAACACGAGGGCCAGCAGGCCGAGCGTGACACTGACGGCGCCGGGCAGGTCCAGCCTCGGGCGCTCGGCCGGCCGGGACTCCTTGATGACCGTCGGGGCGACGAGGAGGACGGCGAGGGCGACGGGGACGTTGATGAAGAACGACCACCTCCACGACAGCAGGTCCGTCAGTAGTCCGCCGAGGATCGCGCCGGTGGTGAAGCCGGCGGACATCAGTGCTCCGTTCAGGCCCAGCGCCTTCTCCCGCAGCGGGCCCTCGGGGAACGAGGTCGTCAGCAGGGACAGGCCGGCCGGGGTGACCGCCGCGGTCGCCAGGCCCTGGAAGACCCTCGCCGTGATCAGCACCTGCGGGCTCTGCGCCAGACCGCCCACGAGCGAGGCCGCGCCGAGCACCACGAGACCGCCCAGGAACAGCCGACGGCGGCCGAACAGATCCGCGATCCGCCCGAAGAGGAGGGTGAAGCCGGCCGCGCACAAGGCGAACGCGGTGCCGATCCACTGCAGATGCCCCAGCGAGAAGCCGAGGCCCGCACCGATGACCGGCAGGGCCACGTTCAGGATGGAGAAGTCCACTGCCAGCATGAACTGGGCCGCCAGCAGCAGCACCAGCACCAGCCGTAGGCGCGGGGTGAGGACGGCCGCAGCGGCGCCGGTCGCCCTCGTATCGGTGACGGTCATGACGTCGAGTTCCTTCCTGGTCGCCTGATCAGCCGATCGGCTGAATCGGTCGTGCAGGAAGGCTCACTCGTGTCGACAGGCCCAGCCAGAACCCTCTTTTGGGTGGTCATGACGTGACCACCCTTGTCGGTCCCGCTCGCGCGGACCGGCGGGCATCATGGGCCCGGAGACCGAGGAGGCTGTCATGGACGCCCTGTCCGAGCTGGGGGACTTCCTCAAGTCCCGCCGTGCCGCGCTGCGCCCCGAGGACGTCGGCATCACCCCGCACCCCACCCGTCGCCGGGTCGCCGGGCTGCGGCGCGAGGAGCTGGCCCTGCTCGCGGGCGTCAGCATCACGCACTACACCCGCCTCGAACAGGGGCGCGGAAACGGCGTCTCGGACGCCGTACTCGAAGCGATCGCGCGCACGCTCCGGCTCAGCGAGGACGAGGCGGCGCACCTCAAGAACCTGGCCCGCCCTGCCTCCGGATCCCGGCCCGCTCCGGTGCGGGCCGAGCAGGCCAGTGCGTCGGCACGGCAGCTGCTCGCGGCCATGACCGAGATACCGGCCCTCGTCCTGGACCGGCGCGGCGACGTCCTCGCCTGGAACCCCCTCGGGCACGCCCTGCTCGCCGGGCACCTGGCGCCCGACAGTCCCACCGCGTCCGCCACCCGGCCGAACGTGACCCGGATGCTCTTCCTCGACGAGCGCTACCGGGAGCTGTACCCGGACCGCGGCAGGGAGGCCAAGCTCGCCGTCGCCTCCCTGCGGCAGGTGGCCGGCCGCCATCCCGACGACCGCAAGCTGGCCCACCTGATCGGCGAACTCTCCATGAAATCAACGGAGTTCACCGCGCTCTGGGCCCGCCATCCGGTACGCACCTGCACCTCGGGCGTCAAGCAACTGCATCACCCGCTGGCCGGCCCGATGGACCTCAGCTTCGAGAACCTCCTCATCCCCGGCGGCTCGGGACAGCGGCTGATCGCCTACACCGCCGAACCCGGCTCGCCGAGCGATGCGGCCCTGCGACTGCTGAGTGGCGTCAGCGCAGTGGTGGGAGAGGTTCCGCGTGTCACCGCCCGCGTTCCACGTACTTCTTGAAGTGCTGCAGATCCGTGCGGACGATCCGTTCGATCGTGCTCGCCTGGGCGAATCCCCTCGGTCCGCCGAAGGCCGCCCGGAGGGCGTCGGGGTCGTACTCGAGGCGTGCCTGGACCCGGGTGTGGTTGCGGTCGATCGGCTGCAGGGAGAAGGAGCCCGTCAGCTCGGGGGTGCCCATGGTGTGCCACTCCATCACGCGTTCCCCGTAGCGGTCGGAGACCTCGGCGTCGAACTCCCGGTCGCGCCCGCCGGCCTCGACGTCCAGGTGCGCCCGCCCTTTCGCCTCCGTACGGGCCCCACGCACGCCCTCCACGAAGCGTGAGTAGTTCTCCACCCGGTGGAGGCTGTCCCAGGCCTGGTCGATCGGAACTCCGACGTCGACGTGTTCTTCGAGGGTGCTCATGGCCCACCTCCAGGTTCGGCTCATGGCGCATGTCCCGCTTGTCCCCAGTGTGCGCCCACCGCCTGCGGCAGGCGCTCCGGGAAGCCGGTCATCGGGACCGGCCGCCGGCTACGTCGTGCTGTTCCACACGTACGGCCCGCCACCACGCCATTCGATCAGCTCGGGGTCGTCGACGGCCCGGTCCTCCTCGGCGGGCAGGCCCGCACCGTGCACGAAGTCCAGCACGTCGAAGAGGGTGTAGGCGGTGCCGACGCGCTTGCCGCGGATCGTCACGCGCCGTCCGCCGTCCGATTGCGGCGGAAGCACGACGACAGGGGGGACGACAGGGGGTTGCACGTCCATGACTCCAGCATGGGCCGGGATCGGCAGACCCGCCGCTCGGCGCCCGCGCATCGGGTGGTCATACCGTTGGGGAATGGACAGCCTGGCCGAGCTCGACACCCGTATCGCGGGCTGCGCCGCGTGTCCCCGGCTCGTGGAGTGGCGGGAGGAGGTCGGGCGGACGAAGCGCGCGGCCTTCCAGGACTGGACGTACTGGGCGCGCCCGGTGCCCGGCTTCGGTCCCGCCGACGCCTCGCTCCTGATCATCGGCCTCGCGCCCGCCGCCCACGGCGGCAACCGCACCGGCCGCATGTTCACCGGTGACCGCTCGGGGGACGTGCTGTACCGGGCGATGTACGACGTCGGCCTCGCCTCGCAGCCCACGTCGGTGGCCGCGGACGACGGCCTGGAGCTGCACGGCGTCCGCGTCACCGCCCCCGTGCACTGCGCCCCGCCCGAGAACAAGCCCACCCCCGGGGAGCGCGACACCTGCCGCCCCTGGCTGGTCCAGGAGCTGACGCTGCTGCGGCCGACCCTGCGCGCGGTCGTCGTCCTCGGCGCCTTCGGCTGGCAGGCTGCGCTGCCCGCGTTCACCGCGGCGGGCTGGACGGTTCCCCGGCCACGGCCCGTCTTCGCCCACGGCACACGCGTGCCGCTCGACGGCCTCGACCTCTTCGGCTGCTTCCACGTCAGCCAGCGCAACACCTTCACCGGCAAGCTCACCCCCGAGATGCTGCGGGACGTGCTGCGCAGGGCGGGGGAGGCGGCGGGACTGCCCGTGAAATGAGGGGGCGGGGAGGGCCGTAGGAGCGTTACGGTGCCCGGATGCCCCTCTACCCGGAGATCGAACCGTACGACCACGGCATGCTCGACGTCGGCGACGGCAACCGCGTGTACTGGGAGACCTGCGGCAACCCGCACGGCAAGCCCGCGGTCGTGCTGCACGGCGGGCCGGGGTCCGGCCGCAACCCCTACTCACGGCGCCTTTTCGACCCTGCCGCCTACCGGATCGTGCTGCTCGACCAGCGCGGCTGCGGACGCTCGACGCCGCCTGCGAGCGCGTACGACACCGACATGAGCGTCAACACGACGGCTCATCTCATCGCCGACCTGGAGCTGCTGCGGGCTCACCTGGGGATCGAACAGTGGCTGGTGTGGGGCGCGTCGTGGGGTTCGGTGCTCGGGCTGCGGTACGCGCAGACGCATCCGGCGGCGGTGTCCGAGCTGGTCCTGACCCTCGTCGCCACCGGCGCCGACGCGGAGCACGCGCTGCTGACCAGGGGACTGGGAAAGATCTTCCCGGAAGCGTTCGAGCGGTTCCTGGCCGAACTGCCCGCCGACGACCGGGACGGCAACCTCGCCGCCGCGTACAACCGCCTCCTCGAGTCGCCCGACCCCGCCGTACGGGAGCGGGCGGCGCGCGCCTGGACCGACTGGGAGACGGCGATCATTCCCGCGCCGCCGCGCTCGGTGCAGCGTTTCGAGGACCCGGCCTTCCGCATGGGGTTCGCGCGGACGGTCACGCACTACTGGGGCAACGACTGCTTCTTCGGCGAGGGCAACGACGAAGGCGTGGTCCTGCGGGACGCGCCCCTGCTCAAGGACATTCCCGGCACTCTCGTCCAGGGCAGTCTCGACTTCGGCAACCTGCTCGGTACCGTCTGGCGCCTGCACCACGCCTGGCCCGGCAGCGAGTTGGTCGTCGTCGACGAGGTCGGGCACGACACGCGGGCGCCGGGAGTCGCCGATGCGCTGGTGGCGGCGACCGACAAGTACGCGGTCACCCGGAGGTGAGTTGCGCGCCGAGCTTCTTCAGCTGGGTGCTGACGACCGCGTCCGGTACGACGGCCGCTTCTTTGCCTCGGTTCGACGTGCTGAACATGGCGACCGTGGCCCCCTGCCGGACGGCCACCAGCGCGTACGGAACCCGGACGGCGTCGTCGTATCCGGCCCCCGTCACCAGCTGCGTCAGTCGCAGGGACACGGACTCGTCGCCGTAACCGGGGTCGGGCTGCACCTTGACGCCTTCGTACGCGAGGTCCGCGGTGACGTCCTTGAAGCTCCCGCACTTCGCGGCGGCCGTCCGCAGCCGGTCCATCACCCGCACCGCGTCCGCGACGCTGTGCGACGACAGGGTCAGCCGCGTCGGCCTGCCGGCCTTCTTCGGGTAGACGGACCGGCCGACCCGCGCGGTGGCGGTGAAACCGCTGCCTCCCCCCACCGCGTGCATCACGGGAGCGCACTCCTCGGGATCCGTCGCCTTGTGCGCGGAGCCGACGGACGTGAACGAGCGTTCGACCTCGTAGCCGTCGAGGTCGGTCCCCTTGACCGCGGCCTGTTCAAGGGCCGTCGCGGTCAGCGTTCTGGCCTGCGCACCGGACGTCCCGGTCCTCGCCGTCCTGTCCGGCGCGGCGCCTTGCTGCGAGTCCTTCCCGGATCCGCATGCGGCCAGCAGGCCGAAAGTCATGAGCATGGCAATCGAGATGCCGCCGAGTCGTGCTGCGCGTGCCACTGTTGTCCCCCGCCTGATGGATCGTCGAGCAGCAGAGTAGAGCGTCGACGGTCGAGTCGGGGCGGGATTCTCCGGCGCGATGTCAGTCGGGCGTCTCGGCCTCGCCGAACAGATGCCGCACCGTGGAGCGGTAGTTGGTCCGCACATGGGCGAGGGCGTGGGCGCGGGCGCGGTCCGGGTCGCCGGAGGCGATCGCCTCGTACAACTCGCGGTGTTCCACGAGGAGTTGGGGCCACTCCTCGTTCCGCCGGGTCATCCAGCGCAGTCGGCCGGCGACCGGTTCCAGGGCCTCGGTCAGCAGGCTGTTGCCGGCGATCGCCACGATACGGTCGTGCAGACGGCTGTTGACGTCCGTGATCACTTCCGCGTCCCCCGCCTCGGTCGCGGTGGCCGCGAGGTCGAGCAGCTCCCGGACCCGGGCCAGATCCTCCGGTGTCGCGCGGGCCGCGGCGAGCCCGGCGGCGTAGACCTCCAGGGCCTCGCGCAGTTCGAAGAGCTCCTGGACGTCGTGCGGGGTGAGACGGCGTACGACCGTGCGGCGCGGCGTCTCGAAGTGCACGAACCCCTCGGCGACCAGCGCGCGGATCGCCTCGCGGACCGGCACCCGGGAGACCCCGAAACGGTCGGCCAGCTCCCGCTCGACCAGCCGGTCACCAGGGCGGAGGGTGCCCGCGATGATCTCCTGCCGCAGACTCGCCAGGACCCGCTCGCGGACCGCGCCCAGGGGTTCGATCTTCGTCGTCGTGGAGCTCATGGAGCCATCCTCTCCGACGCCGGGGCTGTTTTACCGAGCGTTAACGATGACGACATCGGACGGAATGCTTGACGGCAGGACCATGTCGGCAGTTTGGTATACCAAACGGTTGCCGTCTCCACCCTCCGCCCCGTCCCCTGGAGGCCCCGTGTCCCTCGCCGACCGCGCCGAAGCCACCGGCGCACCAGCGTTCGTCCCCGATCCCCGGCTCACCAACGAAGACCTCGCGCCCGCCGAGAAGCGCAACTGGAAGGTCTTCGACCTCTTCGCCATGTGGATGTCCGACGTCCACAACCTCGGCAACTACACCTTCGCCGCCGGACTGCTGGTCCTCGGCATGAACGTGTGGCAGGTCTTCACCTCCCTGCTCGTCGGCTTCGTGATCATCTACGTCGGCATGAACTGGATGGGGAAGATCGGTCAGCGCCACGGCGTGCCCTTCCCGGTCGTCAGCCGCATCAGCTTCGGTGTCTGGGGCGCCAACATCCCGGCCCTGATCCGGGCCGTGATCGCCATCATGTGGTACGGCATCCAGACCTATCTCGCCTCCGTCGCCGTCAACGTGATGCTGCTGGCCGCCTGGCCGGGCCTGGAGTCCTGGACGCACCACTCCTTCCTGGGACTCAACGCGCTCGGCTGGGTGTCGTTCGTGTCGCTGTGGCTGATCCAGGCGCTGATCATCAGCCAGGGCATGGAGTCCGTGCGGAAGTTCCAGGACTTCTGCGGCCCGGCGATCTGGCTGGTCATGATCGCGCTGGCGGTATGGGTCCTGTCCAAGGCCGACTGGAGCATCTCGCTCACCTCCACCCCGCACCCGGTCTCGACCGGCGAGCAGTGGCGGCAGTGGTTCGGCGCGATCGGCCTGATCCTGGCCACCTACGGCACGCTGATGCTCAACTTCTGCGACTTCTCCCGCTTCGCACCGGACTACCGCACCGTCCGCCGCGGCAACTTCTGGGGCCTGCCAATCAACTCGACGGCCTTCGTGGTCGTGTCGGTGATCGTCACGGCCGGCTCGCTGAAGGTGTTCGGCCAGGCGATCACGGACCCCGCGGAGCTGGTGGCGAAGGTGGGCAACACCTGGGTGCTGGTCGTGGCCGCGTTCACCTTCGCCGTCGCCACCATGGGCGTCAACATCGTCGCCAACTTCGTCTCACCGGCGTACGACCTGGCCAACGTCTGGCCGCAGAAGATCACCTTCAAGGTCGGCGGCATGATCAGCACGGTGGCGGCCCTGGTCGTGACGCCGTGGAACCTGTTCTCCAACCCCACGGTCGTCAACTACTTCCTCGGTGGCCTCGGCGCCTTCCTCGGCCCGCTGTTCGGCGTGATCATGGTCGACTACTACCTCGTCAAGCGCGGCCGCGTCGACGTGGACGAGCTCTTCGACGCCCGCCCCGGCTCCCGCTACTACTACCGCAAGGGCGTCAACCCCAAGGCGCTGGCCGCGTTCCTGCCGTCGGCGGCGGTCGCGGCGGTACTCGCCCTGGTGAAGACCTTCAGCGACGTGGCCCCGTACTCCTGGTTCATCGGCACGGCCCTGGGCGCCGGCCTGTACCTGGTGATCTGCCGGTCCGAGCGCGCCCCTGTCCCTGAGCCGACTGCTGTGGAGGTCTGACGAGCGTGCGGATCGTCGTCACCAACTGCAACACCACGCAGGAGATGACCGAGGAGATCGTACGAGGTGCCCGGGCCGCCGCAGGCCCGGGCACCACCGTGCTCGGTCTGACCCCCGCGTGGGGACCGGAGTCTGCGGAGGGCTGGCTCGACAGCTACCTCTCGGCCACGGCCGTCATCGACCTGCTGCGCACCTACGAGGGCCCGTCCTACGACGCCGTGGTGATGGCCGGCTTCGGGGAGCACGGGCGGGAAGGCGTACGGGAGTTGGTGGACGTACCCGTCGTCGACATCACGGAGGCCGCGGCCCATCTGGCCTGCTTGCTGGGGCGCCGGTACGGGGTCGTGACGACGCTGGAGCGGTCGTGCGGACAGATCGAGGACAGCCTGGAGTTGGCGGGGGTCGGGCGCAACTGCGCCGCCGTCGTCGGGACCGGCCTGGGGGTCCTCGACCTGGGCGACGCGGACCGTACGGAGGCCGCTTTCCTGACGGCGGCCGAACGGGTGCGGGAGGCCGGGGCCGAGGTTCTGGTGCTCGGGTGCGCCGGGATGACGGGACTCCAGCGGGTGGTGGGGGAGAAGCTCGGGCTGCCGGTGGTGGACGGGGTCGGGGCGGCCGTGAAACTGGCGGAGTCACTGGTGGCGTTGGAACTGACGACCAGCCGGGCGGGGAGTTATGCGAAGCCGGTGCAGAAGCGGAGGGCGTGGGGCGCACCCGCCCCCACGGCTCGCGATCACCGTCCCCGACAATGAGCGCCATGAACCTTCCTGACGGACTCGTCCCGGTCGCCGACGGACTCCACCTGTGGTCCCCGGGCCACGCGGGCACCTGGGGCTTCGCGAACTGCCTGCTCATCACCTCCGGCGAGCAGGCGGCTCTGGTCGACACCCCCTACGACCAGCCGATGACCGAGGCCCTGCTCGCCGCGGCCCGCCCGGTCCTGCCTGCGGGCGCGGCCGCCGTGACGACGATCGTCAACACCCACGTCAACGGCGACCACACCTTCGGCAACGCCTGTTTCCCGGGCGCCGAGATCATCGCCACGAAGGCGAGCGCGGAGCACCTCTGCCGCGAACCCTCCCCGCAGCAGATGCACTTCCTCACCCACCAGACACCCGCCGACCAGCCGCTGGGCTGGTACGCGCGCGAGCACTTCGGCCGTTATGCGTACGAGGGCGTGGAGGCCGTCCCGCCCACCACCACCTTCTCCGGCCGGTATGCCCTGACCGTGGGAGACATCGAGGCCGAACTGATCGAGGTGGGGCCCGCGCACTCGGCCGGTGACCTCATGGTCCACCTGCCCGGGCAGCGGGTCGTGTGTGCGGGGGACGTCCTGTTCGCCGACGACCACCCCGTCCACTGGGACGGCCCGCTCGCCCGGGTCGCCGCAGCCTGCGAGACGATCCTGGCCCTGGACCCCGAGGTGGTGATTCCCGGACACGGGCCGGTGATGACCGTCGAGGACGTCCGCGGCTACGTCACCTACCTGCGGGAGCTGGAAGCCCTCGTCCACGCGCACCACGCGGCCGGCGTCCCCGCGGGCGAGGCCGCCGCCGACATCCTCGCCTCCGGGTTCCACGACCACCTGGGCCTGCGCGAACGGATAGTGATCCTCACGGCGGTCGAGTACCGGCACCTCGACGGTGACGCCGGGGAAGTGGACGTGGTCGGGCTCGCGGCTCAGGCGGCGGCATGGGCGTACCGGGATCACGGGCCCGGGAAGCTCTGAGCTGAGCGGAAGTTCAGGGGCGTTCAGGGGCGCCACACATACTGCACGTCCGGCTCCTGCTCCTCGTTCCCGCTGCCGTCCGTGTACTCGACGGCGACGAAGCCGTGCCGCTCGTAGAACCGGTGGGCGGGCTTGTTGACCTGGAAGGTCCACAGGCTGAGCCCGCCGGGACTCCGCTCCTTGGCGAGCGCGACGAAACGGTCACCGATGCCGCGCCCACGCCAATCGGGACGCAGGTACAGCTGGGAGAGCTCGTCGTCGTGGAGCACCATCACGCCGACGATGCCGCCCTCGGCTCCGGCGTCCGCGACCCAGGTCTCGCGCAGGGGTACCACGACATCCCGGAAGTAGGTGCGCACGTCGTCGGCGGAGCGGGGGCTGACGACCGTGGGCAGGGCGGCGGCGAAGGAGGTCAGCCAGACGTCGGCCGCGGCGGCGGCATCGGGGGCCGAGGCGGCTCGGCGGAGAGTTATCGGAAAGGCTTCGGAAGGCAAGTGCGGTCCCGTCAGTCGTTGAGGGTGACGTCGTGGTGGTGGGCGCCGTAGTAGTCGACCTGGCGGGCCATGATGTCCCGCATGGAGGTGCCGCGCCGGACACCGTAGAGCGTGCCGGGGAAGTTCAACTCCTGCTGTACAGCCCATAGTTCGTCGTGCTCACCCGGCGCGAAGAGCCGAGCCGTCGGCGTCCCGGCCGCGATCCAGCCGATGGGTACGACGGTGCCGGGCGGCAGCACCGAGTTGACGTGCAGCACGCTGTTGATCCGCAACTCGGAGCCGGCGCCCGCGACGGCCCCCGGGAAGACGGAGGCCCCGGTGGCGACGAACACCTCGTCCTCGATGGTCGCGCCGTTGACATGGGCGTGCGGTCCGATGAGCACCGCGTCGCCGATGAAGGCGGGGTGCCCGGCGCGCCCACGTACCAGCGCGTTCTCCATGACGACGACGTCGGAGCCGACGCGGACCTCCCCGTCCTCGGCGGTGAGCACGGCACCGTGCAGCACCCGGGCACGCTCTCCCAGGGTCACGGCACCACACAGCACAGCTGTCGGGGCGACGTACGCGGAGTCGGGGACTACGGGACGCCGCCCGCGATGCTCGATCAACATGCGACCCCTTACGAAACGTGGGAAGCCTCGGAAACCACGGCGGTGGCTGTAATCTCCACCAGCTGCCCCGTGTACCCCAGACACGCCACGCCGATCAGTGTCGAGGAGTGCGGACCGGCACTGAGCCCGGAGGCCTCGACGACGTCCCAGACGGCGGAGAGCACGGCGGTCTCACTGCTGACGACGTATACGTCGGTGGCCACGACATGCGCCAAGTCGCTCCCGACCGCGTGCAGTTGCTCCTCAAGATTCGCCAGCACCTGCTCGGCCTGCCGTACGGGGTCGCCCTCGCCGACGAGCTTTCCTTCGGCGTCGAGGGGGACGGAGCCGGCGAGGAAGGCGAGTTTGGTACCGGCCTCCACCACGGAGGCGTGGGAGTAGACGGGCGGCGGGAAGAGGGACGGGACGGTGACGCGGCGGATCATGGGGCGGCTCCCGGAGTGGGCGACGGGACAACTCACCGATGGTCCGGTCCGGTCGCCGGGAGCGCACCCGAATTTCCCTCCGAGGTCAGGTCGCGGCCGGGCGGGCCGACCTCGGTGCCCCCCGGTCACGGAAACGCCGTGACCGGGGGGCACCAGGATCAGCCGGCGCGGAAGGCGCCGACCTCCGCTAGTTCCGGTACCGGAACACGATCCGGCCCCGCGTCAGGTCGTACGGCGGCAGCTCCACCAGCACCCGGTCCTCCAGCATGATCCTGATGTAGTTCTTGCGGATCTTCCCGCTGATGTGCGCGAGCACCTGGTGGCCGTTCTCGAGCTCCACGGTGAACATGGCGCTGCGCAGGCACTCGACGACCTTGCCCTCGACCTCGATGACGTTCTTGTTCTTCGTCATCGCACCAGCTCCAGGTTGCTGCTCGCCGGCCTGGCGCCGATGCCCTCGAACAGCGCCGAGGCCGCTTGGTTGGGCTCCTGGACTTCAGCCCAGGCCGTGGCGAACCCGGAGCGGTGCAGCGTCCCCAGCGTGTGCGCGAGCAGCGCCCGCGCGATGCCGCGGCGCCGTTCACCGGCCCGGACCGCGACCAGCCCGATGCGCGGCTGCTTCACCGTCACCACCCGGATCAGACCCAGGTAGCGGTCCGGCGCCGCGGCCACCGCGTACTTCGACGGGTCGACGATGGTGTCGTCCACGGGGCGGGGAATGACCTCCGCGGGCATCGACTGCCACCCGACGGTCGCCTCGACCTCGGCACGGATCGTGCGGTCCACCGCCCGCAACAGGCCCTCGTCCGCCTGACCGGCGGGCACGATCGTCACGCCCGCGGGCGGCCGGACCGCTTCGAGCCCTGTGACCTGCGGGTCGGTCGGCACCACGTACTCCCACTCGCGGCGCCGGATCGTGAACCCGGCCCGCCGCCAGCCGGCCGTCAGCTCCACGTCGGCTTCGTCGACCACCGTGTACAGCGGCGCCGGCAGGTGCGCCAGCATCGCCTCGGCGAGCCGGTCGAAGGTGGCGTCGTGCCAGGCGTCGATGCTGACGAACAAGCGTCCGTCGGGCCGGTGCTGCGCATGCCCGCGGCCGACCACCAGGTCGTCATCCAGCGCATGCCATTGCCGGTCCGCGACGCGCGTGATCACCACCGCGTTCTCGCCCGGACCGGATGTGAAAGGCTTTGTGTTCATCGGAGTCTCCCTCCAGGAGTGCCTCGATCTCAGGCGCTCCTGGCGACACCGAACGTCAGCCGCCGGACCGTGACGGGTTGAGGGAGCACCCACGGGTAACTGTGTTCACGGGGCTCACCTCCAAGCGACGACTTCACGGTCCATCAGGAACGTAACAGCGGGGCTCGGCCTCGCTCAAACCATTTCTACGAGCGTGATATTGCGTGGCACGGACACTTCGGTGAGCGGCAGGCTGGCCGGCATGGTGGAGATGACCAAAGACGATCAGGGGTTCCTCGACACCGTCGCCGACCGCCTCGCCACCCTTCCCGGTGTCCGGGCCGTCGCCCTCGGCGGTTCACGCGCCCAGGGCACGCACCGGCCCGACAGCGACTGGGACCTGGCGGTCTACTACCGCGGGCATTTCGACCCCGCCGACCTGCGTGCCCTCGGCTGGGAGGGTGAGGTCTCCGAGGTCGGGGGATGGGGCGGCGGCGTCTTCAACGGAGGTGCCTGGCTGACGATCGACGGGCGGCGTGTCGACGTCCACTACCGCGATCTCGACGTCGTCGAGCACGAGTTGGCGGAGGCGGAGGAAGGGCGGTTCCGGGTGGAACCGTTGATGTTCCATCTCGCCGGGATTCCGAGCTATCTGGTCGTCGCCGAACTGGCGGTCAACCGGGTGCTTCGCGGCGAGGCGTCACGACCGGCCGCGTATCCGGAGAAGCTGCGGGCCTCGGCCGCCCAGCGCTGGCGGGGCACCGCCCACGTCACGCTCGCCTACGCGAAGGCCAACCACGCCCCGCACGGCCGCCTCACCGAGGTCGCCGGAGCCGTCGCCACGGCCGCCGTACAGACCGGGCACGCCGTGCTGGCGGCACGAGGGGAGTGGGTGACGAACGAGAAGCGGTTGCTGGAGCGGGCCGGTCTACGGGGGCTCGACCCGGTACTTGAGCAACTGCGCTCGGATCCGGAGGTGTTGGTGCGGGTGATCGCTGACGCGGAGGACCTGTTCTCGTCCGCCTTCTCTTCAGCCGGCCCCGGTGGCGCGACGACGTTCGGGGAATTGCGTTCATAAAGAAGGCACCTTTCCGGCCGACCGTCACACCCCGGAAACACAATCGTCCCGTTCGCTCCAGGAACGCGATCTACCGTGGACACCACACCCCGCAACTCGGCCACCGTCGCCCGAAGGCACACCCCGCCCTCGTCCGGACAGGAGCCCCGTGTCCCGCCCCGCCGTACCGCTCGCACTACCGCCCTGGCTCGCCCACACCCTTCGCGCCCAGCGCGGCCCCATCCCCTGGAGCGCCGTCGTACGAGGTGCTCTCGCCGCCGGGCCGCTCCTTCTCGCCGCCGTCCTCCTCGGCCGCACCTCCCTCGGTGTCGTCGCCGCCATCGCCGCCATGCTCGCCGGGATCAACGACCGGCCCGGCAGCCGGCGCGCCTCCGTCCAGCGGCTCGGGGTGCCCGCGCTCGCGGGGGCCGGTGGGCTGCTCGTCGGGACGTATGCCGGGGCGCATGTCGGAGCGGTCGTGCTCACCCTCCTGCTCAGCGGCATCGGGCTTCTCGCCGGAGGCATCAGCGCCATCGGGCCCGTCGCCTCCGGTGCGGGGACGCAGTTGCTCGTCGCCTCCGCCATCGGGGCCGGCATGCCTGTCCCGGAGGCGGGGTGGCTGCGCGCTCTGGCCTTCCTCGCGGGCGCCGGTTGGCTGCTCGCCCTGCGGCTGCTGCTGCCCACCCCCGGTGCCACCGCCGGTGACTTCCGGTTCGACGGGGAGCGGGATGCCGTGGCGGCCGTGTACGACGCCGTCGCCGATCTGCTCGAAGCGGCGGGGTCGGAGCACGGCATCGCCCGCCGGGCCGCGCTGACCGCGGCCCTCGACCATGCACAGGACGCCCTCACCGGCCCCCGGCTGCGGCGTTGCGCCTCCTCCTCCGCGGAGCGACGGCTGCACGCGCAGTACGCGGCCGCTCTCCCTCTCGCAGAGGCCGCGACCGCTCTGGCGTGGGCCGGGGAGGCCGTCAGCGGGCGGGCATCCGAAGGGCCCCGGCGGCTCGCGGCCGCCGTACGGGAGAACACGCACACCGGGCCGCTGCCCGCACCCCACCGCTCGGCTCCCGCCCTGCGCGCCCTCGACGACGCCCTCCTGCACGCCGCCGACGCCTTCGACCAGGGGGAAGGGGCCGACCTGCACACCCGACGGCGTACCGCCAAGGACCTCTTCCGGGTCGCCTTCGGGGCCGGTGGGCGGGAGTACGGGCTGCGGGTCGCCCTGTGCTTCGGGGCCGGCGCGGGCGTGGCGCAGGCCCTGCACCACGCCCGCTGGTACGGGCAGCACGCGCACTGGTACTGGCTGCCCGCCACGGCCGTCTTCCTCGTCAAGCCCGACCTCGGGCCGCTCGTCTCACGGGTGCTGTGCCGGGCGGCCGGGACGGTGCTGGGGGCTCTTGTCTTCGCCGGCTTCGCGGCTGTGCTGCCGCGGCCCGAGGGGCTCATCGCGCTCGTGGCCGTCAGCGGGGCCCTCATCCCCGTCGCGACCCGGCACTTCGCCGCGCAGACCGCCGTCGTCACCGTGCTCGTGCTCGCCCTGGTGATGGTCGGCGGGGAGCCGCAGGCTTCCGCCGGCCGGATCGGTGAAACCCTGTTGGCCTGCGCGATCGTCCTTGTCGTCGGGCATCTGCCGATGCCGGGGCAGCGGGGCGGGACGGTGCGGGCACGGCTCGTCGCGGCGGGCAGCGCCGCGCACGCCTACCTCGCCCATGTTCTGCGTGAGGCCCGCGACCCGATGGCCGGCCCCGACTCCCGAGCCACCCGCTGGACCCTCCGCCGCGAGGCCTACCGCACGCTCGCCGAAGCCCACACCGCCATCGCCGTGGCCGCCGCCGAACTCCCCGCGCTCGCCCGGCACTCGGAGGGCGCGGACGACGTCGTCGCCGTCCTCGAACGGCTCGTCGACACGACCACCGCCTGTGCCGTGCAACTGGACGACTCGGGACGTCTGTCCGCCCGCCACCGGGAGCAACTCGCCGAGCTGCTCGGGCAGTTCGAGAAGAGGCGAGAACGGACGGGGCTACGTCTGCCCGAGCTGCCCCTCGCCGTGTAGCACCCGCGCCGCCACCGCCTTCACGGCAGCAGCCGCCGCTCCTTCGCCACCGCCACCGCCCCCGCCCGCGTCTCCACCCCCAACTTGCCGTAGATCCGCCCCAGATGGGTCTTCACCGTCGCCTCGCTGATGAACAGGGCCCGGGCGATCTCCCGGTTGCCCAGGCCGCGGGCCAGCTGGCCGAGGATGTCCTGTTCGCGGGCCGAGAGGGTGGGGCGCGGGCTGCGCATCTGGGCCAGGAGACGGTCGGCCACCGGCGCCGACAGGGTCGTACGGCCAAAGGCGGCGCTGCGGATCGCCGCGAAGAGCTCGTCCGGACGTTCCGCCTTCAGCAGGTACCCCGTGGCGCCCGCCTCGATGGCGCGGGTGATGTCGACGTCGGTGTCGAACATGGTCAACACCAGTACACGGGTGGCCCCTTCAGCGGTCAGCCGCCCGGTGGCCGTCACTCCGTCCATGCCCTCGCCGAGCTGGAGGTCCATCAGGACGACATCGGGGTGCAGGCGTGCCGCCATGGCGAGTGCCTCCTCGCCGCTGCCCGCCTCGCCGACCACCTCGATGCCGTCGGCACTCGACAGCAGCGCGCGCAGACCGGCCCGTACCACCACGTGGTCGTCGCAGAGAAGGACGCTGACGGGCATACTCAAGAGACCGCCTCCGTCACGGTCAACGGGACGGCGGCCGACACGACCGTGCCCTCGCCAGGCGTCGACTCCACGGTGAGGGTGCCGCCCGACTGGCGGGCCCGGATGCGCATGGCCGGCAGACCGTGGCCGCGTGTCCGGTCCGGCGCCGCGGGGGACGCGGTCGCGTCGAACCCGCGCCCGTTGTCCGCCACATCCAGCGAGATCTGATCGTCCAGGCAGGTCAGCGTCAGCGCGGCCCGGGTCGCTGCCGCGTGTTCCCGTACGTTGGCCAGGGCGCCCTGGGCGATGCGCAGAAGGGCGGCCTCCACCCGCTCGGGGAGCCGGCCCGGGGCGCCGTCGAGCCGGAACTCGACCGTCAGGCCGGGGCCGCTCTCCCGCTCGGCGAGCGCGCTCAGCGCCGCGGGCAGCGACTGCTCCGTGAGGTCGGTCGGGGCCAGGTCGTGGACGAAGCGGCGGGCCTCGGCGAGGCTGCGGGAGGTGATTCCGGCCGCCTTGCGGATGTGTGCGCCGGCCGAGTCCGGGTCCGTTTCCCACACGCGCTCGGCCGCCTGCAACAGCATCTGCTGGCTGGACAGGCCCTGTGCCAGGGTGTCGTGGATCTCCGTCGACAGGCGTTGCCGTTCCGCCAGCACGCCCGCCCGGCGTTCGGTCGCCGCCAGCTCTCGGCGGGTCCGGACCAGGTCGTCGATCAGGGCGCGCTGCCGGGTCGCCTGGCGCTGCAGATGGACGAAGAGGGCGGTCGCGACCGCGGCCACGGCGACCGGTGCCACCACCATGTTGGGGTTCAACGGGCCCTCAGCCACGCGCACTTCGGAGATCACGACCAGCGTGGTGAGTGCGGCGGCCAGCGGCACGGCGATCCGTGGCGGCAGCGCGTACAGGCCGGCGAACAGCAGCGGCATCGCACACCACGTGGCACTCGGCGTGAGAGCCAGCAGCGCGACCCAGACCGCGGACACCGAAGCCAGCCAAGTGAGGTGGCGTGTGGTGGGCGGGGTTCCGGCGCGCGAAGGCGGGGCGACCAAGCGGCCGAACACGTAGAGCACCCCGAAGGCCGCGAACAGCGCCGTCACCACCCATCCGGCCCCCGCACCGCCCTGGTCGCGGGAGAGGTGACGGACGAACGACGAGCACAGCAGCAGAAAGAACGCGGCATGCACGACCGCGTTCAGCCGCCGCTCGTCCGCTTCGGTGGTGTTCTCCATGCTCCGTGTCTAACGCGGCCGACCGTGGATCGCATCAACCGATCGGCTGACATCGCGATCGCCCGAACCGCCCGCCGAGCAGCGCCTCTCGACCGAGCCGGACACCGCGCCACCGCCCCGAGGCTTGCATCAGCCCCGCACCAGCACCTCGGAAAGGCAACGGCCCATGCCCGCCAGGAACCTCACCGCCAACCGCGCCGCCCTCACCCACCGCATCACCTACGCCCTGCGCCACCCGGGCCGCGTGCCCCGCCATCTCGCCCGCGCCGCCCGGGACCTGTGGCTCAGCCACCGCCACCCCGACCACATCTCCTACTACCGCGCCGTCATGCGCTCCGACACCCGTGCCGACCCGGACGCGGCCGTCGGCAGCCGCAGCCGGGAGCGCTGGCTGGCGCTCGGCGCGATGCAGTTCGACTACCTCGTCGGCCACGGACTGCGGCCCGAGCACCGCATGCTGGAGATCGGCTGCGGCAATCTGCGCGGCGGCTGGCGGTTCATCCGGCATCTGGAGCCGGGGCACTACTACGGCATCGACATCTCGCCGGACATCCTCGTCGCCGCGCAGCACACGGTCGTGGAGATGGGGCTGGAGAAGCGGCTGCCCACCCTCACCCCGGTACGCGATCTGACGCTGCGCTTCCTGCCCGACGCCCACTTCGACGTCGTACACGCGCACAGCGTCTTCTCGCACTCCCCGCTTCCCGTCATCGAGGAGTGCCTGGCCCACGTCGGGCGGGTGCTCGCACCGGGCGGCTGGTTCGACTTCACCTTCGACCGCACGGAGGGGGAGGAGCACCACGTACTGCGGGAGGACTTCTACTACCGCACCGAGACGCTCCTCGCCCTGGCCGAGAAGCACGGGCTGCGGGCCCGGTTCATGGACGACTGGGAGGAACTTCCGCACGGGCAGTCGAAGATCCGGGTGAGTGCGGGGTGAACACGCTGCCGCGCACTTCCCGTACGGATCACTGCCCCACCCGCACCCACACCGGCGCATGGTCCGAGCCCGGCTTCCCCCGCCGGTCCGCCGGATCCGGTCCCACCGACGGCAGCCGCAGTGTCCCGTCGCCCGGCAGGCCCGTGCCCGCCGCCGTCACCCGCCTCACCAGGCGGTGGCCGGCCAGGATGTGGTCGATCAGTTCGCGGCGCCCGGAGTTGATGCGGGAGTAGCGCTGCTCGGCGGGGATCAGCGGGGCCACGTCCCACAGCCGCTGCGCATCGCCCTGGTCGGGCCGGTCGTAGCCCGGTGTGCCGATCTCGGAGCCGGGCGGGCCGAGCAGGATCTGCGTGGTCGCGGCCTGCACCTCGTCGTTCAGGTCGCCCAGTACGGCGACGTCCCGTTCGCGTCCGTCCCCGGCCAGCAGGGTGTCGGCCAGCGCGCGCAGGGTCGCCGCCTCGGCGGCGCGCCGGTAGAGGGCGTAGGCGCCGTAGCGGGCCCGTTCGCCCTCGTCATGGGGGAAGAAGCGGTTCCCGGGATAGGTCAGCAGCTTCGACTTGAGGTGGGCCACGGCCACCCGCAGCGGGCCGAAGTCCGTCGCGACCTCGACCGCCAGGAAGCCGCGTCCCGCCGCCGACACCGGCGCACCGGAGTCGTCCTCCTGCACGGGCCGCAGCTTCGCCGGGAACGCGTTCGTGTCGGCCACCACCTCCACCGCCGTACGGCTGAGGAAGCCGACCCGGATGCCCCGGCCGTCCGGATGCCCGGACAGCGCGACATGCCAGTCGCCGTCCAGCATGCCGACCAGGTCGTCCAGCGCCTCCGGCTCGCCGACCTCCTGCACGCCGAGGAGCGTCGGGTCGAGCTCCGTGATCACGGCGGCGAGGGAGGCGAGCTTCGTCTCGTAGGCGGCCTTGTCCTTGGGCCCGAAGGGGCCGCCGGGCCGGTAGAGGTTCTCCAGGTTCCAGGTGCCGAGGAGCATGCCGGGCCCCTTCCAGAAGCCGTGCGGCGAGCTGTGGTGAGGACAGGTTCCCCGAGACCGGCCGTTTCCGCGAGCGGGCGGGACAGGATGCGCGGTTCGGCTCACGCCGGCCGACGACGGCGCCGTACGTTGGCGGGATGACCGACTCTCCCGCCGACCTCGTCATCACCGGCTGCACCGTCCTCGTGCACGACGATCAGGAACGGGTCGGGTTCGAGGAGGACGCCGCCGTCGTCGTACGGGACGGGGTCGTCGAGTCGGTGACGGCCGCCTCCGCGGTGCATCACCTGCGCGCGGCCGAGCGCATCGACGGGCGCGGCCAGGTCGCCATGCCCGGCCTGGTCAACTGCCACACGCACGCGCCGATGGTCGCCCTGCGCGGCGCCGCCGAGGACCTGCCCACCGAGGAGTGGTTCAACGACGTCGTCTGGCCCGTCGAGTCCAACCTCACCGAAAGGGACGTGGAGTTGGGGGCGCGGCTCGCCTGCGCCGAGATGATCCGCGGCGGCGTCACCTGCTTCGCGGACCACTACTTCGCCATGGACGCGGTTGCCGCCGTGGTCGAGGAGTGCGGGATCCGGGCCCACCTGGGCGAGGCGTACTTCTCCTCCCAGGGGCCCCGAGGCCGCGAGAAATCCCTGGAGTTCGCGCTACGGCACCGGGGTGGCGCCGACGGCCGCATCACCACCGCCCTCGCCCCGCACGCGCCGTACACCGTCGACGACGTCGACCTCACCGCCACCGCCGAACTCGCCCGTGCACACGGCCTGCCCGTCCACATCCACGCCGCCGAGAACCGCGACCAGACCGACGTCAGCCTCGACCGCCACGGCGTCACCCCGATCGAGGTGCTGCAGCGCACCGGCATCCTCGACACCGACGTCCTCATCGCCCACGGCACCGGCATCACCGAGCGCGACCTGCCCGTGCTCGAAGGCGCCACCGGCCGCGTGGCCGTCGCCACCGCGCCCCGCGGCTATCTCAAGTTCGCCTGGCCCACCACCACGCCCATGCGCGCCCTGTACGACATCGGCGTCCCCGTCGGGCTGGCCACGGACGGCGCGGCCTCCAACAACTCCCTCGACGTGTGGGAGTCGATGGCGCTCACCGCCCTCATCCAGAAGCAGACCACCGGCGACCCACGCTGGCTGACAGCCCGTCAGGCCCTCCACCACGCAACCCTGCAGAGCGCCCGGGCGGTCGGCCTCGGCCACACCCTCGGCACCCTCGCCCCCGGCCGTCGCGCGGACATCGTCCTCGTCGACCTCACCGGCCCGCACACCCAGCCGGTCCACGACCTCGCCGCCACCCTCGTGCACAGCGCCCGCTCGTCCGACGTGCGGACGACGGTCGTCGACGGGCGGGTACTGATGCGGGACCGGGAGCTGCTCACCCTCGATGTCCCGGCGGTCGTACGAGAGTTGGGCGAGCGGGTGCCCGCACTGCTCGACCGCGGTCATGGCCGCCGGATCCAGGATTACAAGACCTAGAAATCAGCCCTGCAGAAGCGTTTTGCCGCCAACCACCGGTGATCGGGCAGTCGCGGTAAGTGGTTTCACGCTACACAGGAAGGCCGGGACGTACGGGACGTACCCGTCTGACGGGAGGCCGGCCGGTGGAGCTCACGATCGATGTGGCGGTGCTGCTCGCTGTCGTCATCTTCGTGCGAATAAGTCGCCGCGATGTGCAGGCCCGCAGCCGTAACGACCAGTGGCTGACGGTCTTTCTGGCCCTGGCCTTCGGCGTGCTGATCGCCCCGACCACCTTCGGCCAGGGCGTCTTCCACGTCGTCGGTCAGCTCGCCCAGGGGATAACGCAGTCGGCCCCCAATCCGTGAGCCGGCCGCGCCCTACGCTGCTCCCATGGACCCCGCCGACGGCCTCCTCGACCATCCCTACGACGTCTACCGGCGGCTGCGCGAGACCACGCCCGTGCACCGGATCGCCGGGCCGGACGGCACTCCCGCCTGGCTCGTCACCCGCTACGAGGACGTACGGGCCGCCCTCGCCGACCCGCGGCTCTCGCTGGACAAACGGCACGCCACCGCCGGGACCTACAAGGGGTTCTCGCTGCCGCCGGCGCTCGACGCCAACCTGCTCAACATGGACCCGCCCGACAACACCCGCGTCCGTCGCCTGGTCGGCCGCGCCTTCACCACGCGGCGCGTCGAGCAGCTCCGTACGCCGATCCGCCGCACCGCCGACCGGCTCCTCGACGCGCTCGGCCCGCAGGGCACCACAGACCTGATCGCCGCCTACGCCGCGCCCCTGCCGATCACCGTCATCTGCGATCTGCTCGGCATCCCGGAGCAGCACCGCCTCGACTTCCGGGTCTGGACCGACACCCTCGTCGCCCCGGCTCCGGACGCCGGGCCCGAGGTCGCCAAGGAGGCGGTGGTGGCGATGCTCGGTTACTTCACCCGGCTTCTGGCGGACAAGCGCGGCGAGCCCGCCGACGACCTGCTCTCCGATCTGATCGCCGTGCGTGACGAGGGCGACCGGCTCAGCGAGGACGAGCTGATGTCCCTCGCCTTCCTCATCCTCTTCGCCGGCTACGAGAACACGGTGCAGCTCATCGGCAACGCCGTCCTCGCCCTGTTGCAGCACCCCGGGCAACTGGCCGCCCTGCGCGAGGACCTGACCCGCCTCCCGGCCGCGGTGCAGGAGTTCCTGCGCTACGAGGGCCCCGCACTGCTCGCCATCCGGCGCTTCCCCGTGGCGGACATGGCCATCGGCGGGGTCACGATCCCCGCCGGCGAGACGGTCTGGGTGTCCCCGTCCGCCGCCGACCGCGACCCCGCCCGCTTCCCCGACCCCGACCGCCTCGACCTGGCCCGCGACACCTCCGGTCATCTCGCCCTCGGCCACGGCATCCACTACTGCCTGGGTGCACCGCTCGCCCGCGCCGAGACGGAGATCGCCGTCGCCGCCCTCCTGGAGCGTTTCCCCGAACTCACCCTCGCGGACGAGAACCCGCGGTGGCGCCGCTCCCTGCGCGCCCGCGGCCTGGTCGAGCTCCCGGTGTTGTATGCAATGAGGCGTTACGACAAGTACGAGGAATGAAACAGAAAGTAGTCGATGTGTGGCTGGGATCTTCACTAAGTGACCGGATCCTCACACTCCGCGGTGAACGAGTGTCAACTACGTCTCAGTCCGGCAACTGAGCGAGGCGTTCAGCCCCTGGAAGGCGTTAACTCCTACAAGTACAACGCTTTCTGGAGGTGCAGGATGGTGAACGGGCGAACAGTGCTCGAACGCTTTCCCGCGGGCGGGCCGCGGGGATCGTGGCCGGCCGAGGAGTTCGCGCATGCGCGGCGCCTGGAGGGGCTGGCCGCCGAGGTCGTCATGGACCTGGCGACGGACACGTTTCTCGTGGTCGTCCGCGGCGAGGCGACCGCCGACGCGGTCGCCTGACCGCTCCGCAGCGGCGTCGGCTCAACCGGCCTTCGGCACCGGCGCCGAGTACTGCTCGGCCTGGAGCGAGTACAGCTCCGCGTAGATACCGCCGCTCGCCAGCAGCTCGTCCGGGGTTCCGGACTCCGCCAGCCGGCCCTGGTCGAGGACGTGCACCAGGTCCGCATGGCGCACCGACGCTAGCCGGTGGGTGATCAGCACGACGGTCTGCCCTGCCGAGGCCAGGGCCCGGATCTTCTCGAAGACCTCCAGCTCGGCCCGCGCGTCCAGGGCCGCCGTGGGCTCGTCCACGACCAGGATCCGGCCGCGCCGGTAGGCGGCCCGTGCCACGCCGAGCCGCTGCCACTGGCCGCCGGACAGCTCGTGGCCGCCGTTGAACTGGCGGGCCAGCAGGGTGTCCAGGCCGCGCGGCAGATCGGCCACCACGTCCTCCGCGCCGGCCTCCGCGAGCGATGTGGCCATGCGCTCCTCGGTCAGAGGCGCGGAGGAGCGGCCGATGGCCACGTTGACGCGGGCCGTGAACGGCCAGCGTTTGAAGTCCTGGGCCACCATCGCGACCCGCTCGGCGAGCTGGTGGCGGTCCGCGGTGGCCGCGTCGACGCCGTCCCACAGGATCCGGCCGCCGTCCGGCTTGTACAGGCCCGCGAGCAGCTTGACCAGGGTGGTCTTGCCGGAGCCGTTCTCACCGACCAGCGCCACGATCCGGCCCAGCGGGAGGGTGAGCGTGACGTCGTCGAGGGCGGGTCGGGCGGACTCGCCCGGGTAGCTGAACGTGACGTTCTCGAAGCGGATCTCCCGAGGGTCCTCGGGCAGCGGATCGCCGCCGACCGGGATCGCCCGCTCGGCCGCCTCGACGTACAGCTTCTGCAGATCGCCCACGAACAGGGCGTCCTCGTGGAGCGAGTTGACCGCCACCACCAGGTTGTCCAGGCTCGACGAGCCCGTGCGGATCGCGATCACCGCCGTACCGGCCACGGACAGCGCCATCGCCCCGGCGAGCAACAGCCCGGCGAGCGTCGCGTAGGTCGCCACGCTCGCGAGGCCCGTCCAGGCCGACGCGATCACCCCGGTGCGCGCCGCCAGCCGGGCCAGCCGCGCCTGTTCGGCCTCCGCCGTCTCCGCCATGGCGCGGTAGTGCCGCAGCAGGAAGGGGCCGACCCCGTGCAGCCGGATCTCGGGTGCCGCGGCAGGTTCGGTGAGCAGGCCGCTGAGCAGATAGCCGGCCCGGGCATGCTGGACCCAGGTGTGCCAGGACTCGTAGCGCCGACGGGCGTTCGTCAGCGCGCTCCAAGCGGTCGGCAGCGTCATCGTCGCGAGCAGCGGGAGCAGGACGGGGTGCAGCACGGTCAGCACGCCCGCCGCCGCGATCAGCGAGATCAGCGCGCTCACCACGCGCGTGGAGTACGAGATCATCCGCCGCGCCGAGCCGGCGCCGTACTGCGCGGTGTCCAGCAGCTTGTGGAACGCGTGGTCCTCGATCGCGGCCAGCTCCACGGCCGCCGCCCGCTCCAGATACAGCTCGGTCGCGACCCGCTCCACCTTGGGTTCGAGGCGTCCGGTCGCATACGTCGACGCACCCCGCAGCAGCGCCCCGAGCAGGGCCACGGCGGCCATCGCGGCCAGCACCGGTACGGCGTCGCGCAGCCGGTCCTCGATCGCGCCGCCGGTGATCAGCCGCCCGAGCACGCTGTTCATGGCGAGCAGGCCCACCGCCTGTGCCACACCCCGGCCCGCCTCGGCCGCCAGCACCATCCGCGCCGCCCGCCGGTCGGCCTGCCAGGCGAGCCGGAAACTGGAGCCCAGCAGGGCCGGCAGCCGCGTCACCATGGCCCGGAAGTTCAGCTCCATGAACGCGTCCCGGTGCTGGTTCCAGCCCAGGTCGTAGCGCAACGGCCCGCCGAAGAGCAGTTGTTCCGACTCGGAGACCTCGGGCGGGCCCTCGCCGCGCTTCCTCTCCCGCCTGCCCGAGCCCCGTGCCGTCCCGCGTCCGCCCGAGCCCTGTGTTTCCGCCACCGTCGGCCTCCCCCGATCCACGTCGACGAACGGCCACTATCGCGGGACCGGACCCTCCGGGGGAGAGCGCATGGCGCAGCGGGACGAGCGCGCGGGCGCACGCCCTGCAAGGCGCGATGTTTACGCAATCACGAGCGTCATGCGACGGCCGGCCGCGACCACGTCGGCGTTGTCCCCGTCACCCGGCACAGCGCCAGATACAGCGGGATCGGCGGGGTGTAGGGGAGTGTGCCGGCCGGCCGGTGGATGAGGTCGGGGACCGCCGGGGCGTCCGGAACTAGCGCCCCGGCGGCGTACTGCGCGGGCGTCGGCCACTGAAGTGCGTAGTCGGAGTCGGACGGGACGAGCCACCACCAGTGCGCCGCGTCGGCGTACACGCAGCCCACGCGTGGCAGCCGGGACAGCACCAGCGGGCCGAAGCGGGCGGGCACCTCCACGGCGTCGCAGCCCATCGGGGCCGTCATGCCGTCCGGCACGGGCAGCCGCCGGGGCGTGCCCGGCGTGCGCGCCCCGCGCCCGAGGCGGACCAGCGTGTCCAGGCTCAGCACCCGGCCGCCGGTCGCGGCGCTCACCGCCATGCGGCCCCCGTCCCGTGCTGCCCGTGGTGTGCGTCCCCGCCGTGCGGTGCGGCCGCCTCGTCCTCGTCGCCCGAACCACCGGCCGGGCCCGGCTTGGGGCGGGCTCCCCAGCCCAGGTCGTCATGGGGCTCGTTCGTCCTTGTGCAGGGCCCGCAGTCATGGCGGGGAGTGTCGGCCTTGCGCGGCAGCTCCGCCCAGACCAGCAGCCCCGGACCGTGCTCATGGGCGCCCCATGCCTCGCACAGCGCGTCGATGAGGAGCAAACCCCTCCCGTGCTCCTCCTCGGGCCGCGCCCGCGACGCATGGGGCGCACCCGCGGAGCAGCCCTCGTCCCGCACGGCTATGCGCACCAGCTCGCCGTCGTGCAGCTCGCAGACGATGTGGCTGCTCGCCGTGTGCACGAGGGCGTTGGTGACCAGCTCGGAGACGACCAGAGCCGCGGTGTCGCAGATGTCCTCGCACACCGACCAGACGTTCAGCCGGGCCCTCGTCAGGCGTCTGGCCTGCGCGGGAGAAGCCGGGTGCGCGGCCAGCTCGAAGCGGAACCGGCGGTCGGCGAAGGCCCCCTCGTGGCGTGCACCGAGGCTGTGGGGGCGGCCTTCGGTGGCGTCTGTTCCTAAGGGCGCGGACGGAATCACGCTTGCCACTATCGCCCCGGCGTGAACACTTGGCAAGTGTCACTCTGAAAATTGCAGAGTGCCCTGTGACGGTGTGGAAGGCCGTGGCACACTGCTCGCAACAGCACGTCAGACGGCGCCAGTTGGGATCGAGGGAGATCCGTACGAAACCGTACAGATCTTCGAATAGGTCTTCGAATGGCGCCGTATGGCTGTCAGCATGCTTTTTTTGGACTCTCAGCGGCCACGGGAGGTGGAGGGTGAGCGAACCGCGGTCCGCACCGACGGTCGGCCAAGTCGTCCTCGGTCGCCGCCTGTTGGACCTGAGGGAGCACGCCGGCCTCAAGCGCGAGGAGGCCGCCCGCATCCTCCGGGTCGCCCCCGCCACCGTCCGCCGCATGGAGATGGCGGAGGTCGCGCTCAAAATCCCGTACCTCCAGCTGCTCCTGAAGTCCTACGGCGTCTCCGACGAGGAGGCCGAGGTCTTCGTGCAGCTGGCCGAGGAGGCCAACAGGCCCGGCTGGTGGCAGCGGTTCCACGACATCCTGCCCGGCTGGTTCTCCATGTATGTCAGCCTCGAGGGCGCCGCGAGCCTCATCCGCTCCTACGACCCCCACTTCGTCCCCGGTCTGCTGCAGACCGAGGACTACGTCCGCGGAGTCCTGCGGTCGGGTGCGATCGGCCAGACCAGTCCCGAGGACATCGAGCGCCATGTCGCCCTGCGCATACAACGCCAGGAACTGCTCACCCGTCAGGACGCGCCGCGCTTCTGGGCCGTCATGGACGAGACCGCGCTGCGCCGCCCGGTCGGCGGCCCGGAGGTGATGCGTGCCCAGATCGACAGACTGCTCGAGGCCACGAAGCTGCCCCATGTGACCGTGCAGGTCGCGCCCTTTGCGGGCGGCCCGCACCCGGGCACGTACGGACCCTTCGTGCTGTTCCGATTTGCCATGCCGGAACTGCCGGACATGGTCTACAGCGAGTACCTGACCGGCGCCGTCTACCTCGACGCGCGCGCCGAGGTGGCGGCCCACCTCGAGGTCATGGACCGCATGGCGGCGCAGGCCGCTACGGCACATCGCACGAAGGAGATCCTCGAGGATCTCCGCAAGGAGCTGTGAATGGATCGCATCAAGGCGCGGGGGCGCGTCTACAACGGCATGCCCGCGCGGGAGTTGGGCAGCGAGGGCTGGCTCAAGCCGTGGAGCGGCGGCAACGGCGGCAACTGCCTGGAGGCGATGAAGCTGGCCGACGGCCGGATCGCCGTCCGCCAGTCCACCGACCCGGACGGGCCGGCGCTGATCTACACCACCGACGAGATGACGGCGTTCATCGAGGGCGCCAAGGCGGGGGAGGCGGACTTCCTGCTGTCGTGACGCACTGGTCCGACGCCTGCTCGGACACTTGATCAACTGTCCCGTCCTGATGGTGAACAAAGCTCGATTGTGAACTGATGGATCGTCAATCAATGGTTGAGATCGACGCCGACAAGCCGCATCCCGTGCGGATGTACGACTGGCACGTCGGCGGTAGGGGCAACTACCCGGTGGGCGAGGCCATGGGCCGCCGGATGCTCGCCCTCGACCCGCGCCGAACGCCCCTCCGGAAGCCACCTGGTGGGGGGTCGGTGCCCGGTCAGGGCGACGGGGTGACTCCGGGGTACGGGGCCGTGGGACGCAAGCCCTGACCCCTGTGGGGGAGGCGGATCAGCGGGAGGCGGGACGGGGTTTGTCCCCCTCCGGCGGCAGCACTCCGCACAGTGCCTCCAACGCCGCGCCGTACGCATGCTCGGAGGGCGTGGCGTACCCCACGACCAGACCGTCCTGGGCCGCCATGTCCGCCGCCGGGTGGCGGAAATCGGCCAGTCCGTCGAGGGCGACTCCCTGCCAGGCGGCGGCCTTGACGGCGGACCGTTCCGTGCCGGGCGGCAGCCGCAGCACCGCGTGCAGGCCCGCCGCCACCCCGGTGACCTCGATGTGCGGTGCGTGCCCGGCGAGCGCCGCGACGAGGCGGTCGCGGCGGCTGCGGTACCGCTGCCGCATACGCCGCACATGACGGTCGTACGAGCCCGACACGATGAAGTCGGCGAGACTCAGCTGGTCGAGGACGCTCGCCCACGCCTCGCGCTCGCCCTTGGCCGCGAGCACACCGGCCACGTACCGCCCGGGCAGCACCATCCAGCCCAGCCGCACGGCCGGCGAAAGGCTCTTGCTGACCGAGCCGAGGAGGATCACCCGCTCGGGGTCGAGTCCCTGGACCGCCCCGACGGGCCTGCGGTCGTAACGGAACTCCCCGTCGTAGTCGTCCTCCACCACCACCCCGCCACGCGCGCGTGCCCAGTCCACGACCGCGGCCCGGCGCTCCGCGTGCAGCGGCCCTCCGGTGGGGAACTGGTGCGCGGGCGTGAGCAGAACGGCCCGCTCCCGCGCCAGCCGGTCGACGCGTGCGCCCTGTTCGTCCAGGGGGAGCGGCACGGTCCGCACGCCCGCGGCAGCGAGCAGCTCCCGGTGGAACGGCAGCCCGTACGCCTCCACGGCCAGGGGGCCGGCGAGGACCGGGTCCCGGGAGCCGAAGAGCAGCCGCAGCCCGTGCGCGAAACCGGAGCAGATCACGATCCGGTCCGGCTCGGTGCGCACACCACGCGCGCGTGCCAGATACTCCGTGAGCGCCTTCCGCAGCTCGATCCGGCCGGCGGGATCGCCGGGGCCGAACACCTCGTTGGGCGCCTGCTGCACGGCCCGCCGATAGGACGCCAGCCAGGCCGCACGCGGGAACGCGGACGCGTCCGGGGTGCCCTGGCGCAGATCGTGGCGAGGTCCACGCGCGCGTGCCGGTGCCTTTCCGGGTGCCCGCTCGGCATGCCGCAGAGGTTCGGCTCGGTCCGCCACCCGGGTGCCCGAGCCCTGCCGGGCGGTGAGCCAACCCTCCGCCACGAGCTCCGCGTACGCGTCGGCCACCGTGTTGCGGGCGACACCGAGGTCGGCGGCGAGCGAGCGATACGGCGGCAGCCGGGTGCCCGGAGCGAGCCGCCCCTCCCGTACGGCCTCGCGCAGCGCCCCGATGAGCGCGGCCCGCCGCCCACCCGCCTCGGCCAGCTCAAGATGCAGGTCGGCCCCGATCCGCTCGGCGGAATTGACCCATGCTTTCGCCATGAAAATGCACCCTACCGTGGGTCTTTCCACCGCATAGGTTGAAGCACATGACGACGAACACGACGACGAGCACACCGACGAACTCGACGAACGCGATCGGCACCTCCGTAGCCGCGGCCGTGGCCGAAAAGGCCCGCCTCGACTTCGCGAAGTCCGCCCCGAAGGTCTTCCGCGCGCTCATCGGCTTCGACGCCGCCGCCCGCGAGGGACTCGACCCGACCCTCGTCGAACTGATCCAGATCCGGGCCTCGCACCTCAACCACTGCGCGTACTGCCTGCACATGCACACGGGCGACGCCCGCAAGGCCGGCGAGAGCGAGGACCGGCTGCACATGGTGGCCGTATGGCGCGAGGCCCGCCACTTCTTCACCGAGCGGGAACAGGCCGCCCTCGCCCTGACGGAGGCGGTGACGCTGGTGGCCGACGGCGGCGTCCCGGACGAGGTCTATGCGCAGGCCGCGGCCCATTTCGACGAGCAGGAACTGGCCCACGTACTCGCCCTGATCTTCACGATCAACACCTGGAACCGGGTGGCGCTCTCGACGGGCAAGGTGGCGGGGACGGACGAGCGGCGCCGCTGAGCGCTCCGCGGGTGTGCCGGTGTGTGGCTCCGCCGCCGGGCGGCGAGGTGCCGTCTTTTGGCTGCGGCATCGTTGTGGCTGGTCGCGCCGCGGAGCCGCATAGGGATGCAGCCCGCGCCCCTCAAGGGGCGCTGCCGAACCGCAGTGGACTTCGCCTGACCTGCTTGACCTCTGGGCGGGACAGGGAGGCGCCGGGCTACACCGTCATCGGGCGGTCGTACGGCCCGATCGGCGCCGGGAGCCGCGAACTCCCCGTCAGATAGCGGTCGACGGCCGCCGCCACCGCCCGCCCCTCCGCGATCGCCCACACGATCAGCGACTGCCCCCGCGCGGCATCCCCGGCCGCGAACACACCGGACACGTTCGTCGCGAACCCCGCATCCCGGGCGATCGTCCCGCGGGGCTCCATCGCCAGCCCGAGCTGGTCGACGAGCCCGTCCTCCCGGTCGGGTCCGGAGAAGCCGAGCGCGAGCAGCACGAGGTCCGCGGGGAGCGTCCGCCCGGTGCCCGGCAGCGGGCGCCGGCCCGCGTCCACCTCGACCAGGTGCAGCGAGCGCACATGCCCGCTCTCGTCGCCGGTGAAGCGGAGCGTGGATGCCGCGAACAGCCGTGCGTCCGCGTCCGCCGCCGGTGCCGTCTCCAGATCCCGCGCCTCCTCGTGGGCGGCCGACAGGCGGTAGATCTTCGGATACGTCGGCCAGGGCTCGGCGTCCTCGTCGCGCTCGGCGCCGGGCTGGGCGTAGATGTCCAACTGCGTGACGGACGCGGCCCCTTCACGCACCGCGGTCCCCAGACAGTCCGCCCCCGTGTCGCCGCCGCCGACGATGACGACGTGCTTCCCCGCGGCGGACATCGGAGAGCTCTCCAAGTCGCCTTCGCGCACCCGGTTGGACAGCGGAAGGTACTCCATCGCCTGCTGTATTCCGGCCAACTCCCGCCCGGGTATGGGCAGTTCACGCCACGCGGTCGCCCCCGTCGCGATCACCACGGCGTCGTACCGGGCCCGCAGCTCCGCCGCCCCCACGTCCCGCCCGACCGACGTCGACGTACGGAACTTGGTCCCCTCGGCCCGCATCTGCTCCAGTCGCCGGTCCAGATGGTGCTTCTCCATCTTGAACTCGGGGATGCCGTACCGCATCAGCCCGCCGAGCCGGTCGTCCTTCTCGTACACGGCGACCGTATGCCCGGCCCGTGTCAGCTGCTGGGCGGCGGCCAGCCCGGTCGGCCCGGACCCGATCACGGCGACGGTCCGCCCGGACAGCCGGTCCGGCGGCCGCGGCGGCGCGAACCCCAGCTCCCAGGCCTGGTCCGCGATGGCGGCCTCGACGTTCTTGATCGTGACCGCCGGCTGGTTGATGGCGAGCACACACCCCGCCTCGCACGGCGCGGGACACAACCGCCCGGTGAACTCGGGGAAGTTGTTCGTGGCATGCAGCCGGTCGGCCGCCTGCCGCCAGTCGTCCCGGCTGACGAGGTCGTTCCACTCCGGTATCAGATTCCCCAGCGGACAGGCGTCGTGGCAGAACGGTATGCCGCAGTCCATGCACCGGTCGGCCTGCTTGTTGATGATGGGCAGCAGCGCTCCGGGGACGTAGACCTCGTCCCAGTCCTGGACCCGTTCCGCGACCGGGCGGCGGGGCCAGTCCTGGCGAGGCGTGGTCATGAATCCCTTGGGATCGGCCATGGCCGTCTTCCTTGCCTACGCGTACGACGAGCCGTGCGTCATCGGGCGGCACTCTTTCGGCCACGATACGACTCCACGGGCCCATGCGCAGAGGGGACGGACAGCGCTTTCCGCAACGCCTTTCTCAGGCTTCTCCCAGCATCCGCCCGGAACTCCTCAGCGCCCGCTCAGTCCTCTGAGCACTCTCAGGTCAGCGCCAGCACATACGCCACCGCCGAACCGGCCGAGGCGACCATCCGCACGTGATTCCAGAACGTCCACTCGCGTATGTACGACGGCCAGTACGCGGCGGCTTCCGGGGTGCCCGGGTCGAGCTTGGCCAGAGTGTCGTTGCGCGGCACGTTCGCGACCATGGTCACCCCGAAGGAGCCGAACAAATACAGCGCGCTGCCCACCAGCAGTTCCACCCGCCCGTCGTCGGGCCACAGCACGAACGTCACCACCGCGAGCACCGCGCACAGCACCGCCGACCCCACGAACACGAGCATGAACGCCGGCATCACCGCGGTCACGTTGATCGCATTCATCGCGGCCACGCCCTGCGCGGGCGGCAGAGCGGCGAGCCCCCTCATCACGAACGTCGAGAAGCCGCAGAAAACCCCGGCCACCAGACCGGTCCCGAGCACGCCCAGCACCGTCAGCCAGAGATACGGTCCATCGATCATGTCGTCAACTCCCGCTTAGAGCCGAGATCTTCCCCGGCACCTCCTGTCACCACAAGTGAATTCCCGTACGAGCACAGTGACCATGGCCGAAGAACGCGCTCACATACGCGAGCGTCCAGCCATGATCCGCCGGCCGTCGGTCGTGCCCGCGACGAAGGCGAGCCGCCTGCGACCCGATCTCCCTTCGGCAAGGGCCCCGTGCCTTTCGCCGACAGTTCCGTGCGTCTTGCCAACCGGCCCGGGCCTGCTGCCAACGCATCCGGGCCTCTCGCCGCCGGTCCCCGGCTTTTCGCCAAACCTGGGGCACCGGTACGGGCACCGGCGTAATGGTGCCGTTCGTCGACCACGCCAAGCAGGCCGCTCGCAACGCACCGCAGGTCATGGCCTTTCGCCAACGGACCCTGGTTCTTCATCGATGGCCCCCGCGTCTTGCGTCAACGGCCCCGCCTTTCGCCGATCGACGTCGGCTTTTTGCCGACGGCCTCTGCCCTTCAGTAAGTGATCTCGGCCTGACGATGTGCTCGGTGTTCGCCGATCGACCTCGGCCTTTCGCTGACGGCCTCCGTCCTTCCGCAATTGATGTCGGCCTGTCGTCGATGGGCTCGGTCTTCGCCAATCGCTCTCGGCCTTTTGCCGACGGCCTCTGCCCTTCAGTAATTGATGTCGGCCTGTTGTCTATGGGCTCGGTCTTTGCCGATCGACCTCGGCCTTTCGCTGACGGCCTCTGCCCTTCGGCAATTGACGTCGGCCTGTTGTCTAGGGGCTCGGCCGTCGCCTATCGACCTTGGCTTGTCGCTGATCGGCCTCGCCCTTCGCCTGCTGCCGTCGGCTGTCGCCGACGGCCCCCACCCTTGGACAATCGACCCCGGCCAGCCGTCGACGAGCCGCGGCCATCTTTAATCGATCTCGGCCATTTGCCGATGAGCCTCTGCCTTTCGTGGAGCGACTCCGGCCTGTCGCCGACGAGCCTCTGCCTTTCGCGGAGCGGCCGCGTTCCGTCCTCAGTGGTGCCCGCCTTTCATGGACCGACCCGATCTTCTTCGTCAACGACCCCCGCCTTTGGCCACGACCCCGGACCTTCACTGACGGGCCGGCCCCCGGACGCGCATCGACGGGCCCCGGCCTTTCGCCGACCGATCCCGCCCTGCGCCAGCGGCCCCCGGCCCGCGTCAGCCGACCCCCGCCCCGCGTCAACCAACCCCCCACACCCCGCGTCAACCGACCCCCGCCTCTTCGGAACGCCACCCTCGCAGCACCGTCTCCACCGCCGCCCCGATCCGCCGCCGAGCCTCGTGCCTCGGTACGCCGCTCATCAGCAGCTGGTCGTACGGCGTGTCCACGTGCCGGACGGACGCCGCGACCGCGGAGACCACCGCCGCCTCGGACAGCGCCCGCCCGGCCGCACTCCGACCCACCCGCCCACTGCCCCGCACCGACGCATGCGCAGCGATCGCCTGGGCCCGCTCCGCCGGGCACCCGGGAAACAGTCGTCGTATCTCCGCCGCGAACGCCTCCGTGAACCGCAGGTCCTCCTCGATCCGCCGCCGGGCGTCCCGCACCCGGCGCCGCCGCCGAGCCTCCGCGTCCGCCAGGCACCGCTCCTCGGCCCGTGCGAGCCCCGCCTCCTCGACCAGGACGCCCTGCCGCTCGTACCGCGATCTGCGCCGGTTGAAGCGCACCACTACCGCCGACAACGCACTCTCCTCCCGCGACCGCCGGGTCAGTGCCGTGTCGCCGCGCGGCAGGAACACCAGATGTCCGAGATCGGCACAGTCGAGGCACCGCGGTGCCCCCTCCTCCAGCACGAGCAGCGGCAACGGTCCTGCATGGCACTCCCCGCAGTGCCGTCTCTTGATCGGCTGGAAGACGACAATCCCGGTGCGCGGCGCAGGAGTTGCAAGATGTGCCATAGATACTTCCTTCCCCCCGACGGCACTCCGGACTACCGCGAAATCGCGCCCGCCGCACCCTCTCCCTCCATCCCTCCTCCGCGCCGCCCTTCGACCGGTGCGAGGCGCATCCCGGCCGACGGCTGACGCATCATGGGCCATGTGCGACTCGAAGCGATCACCTGGGACCGGCTCGGCGACCTCCTGGCCGAGCGTCTGCTCGACCTGAAGCCCGCCGACGGCAGCCCCTGGCCCCGCATCGCCTTCGACGGAGCCCCGGCAGCCCGCCCGGTGGACCTCGCCGAACGCGTCGCCGAGGCCCTGCGCGTTCGCGGCCGCCCCTCGCTGACCGTCGGCGCGGAGGGCTTTCTGCGCCCCGCCTCCGTCCGCCTCGAGTACGGCCACCGCGACGTCGACGCCTATTACGACGGCTGGCTGGACACCGGCGCCCTCTGGCGCGAAGTGTTCGGCCCACTCGAACCCGACGGCGACGGACGCGTCCTGCCCGACCTGTGGGACCCGGTCACCGACCGCGCCACCCGCACGCCCTACACCCAACTCCCGCCCGGCGGCTTCCTGTTGCTGCACGGCCCCCTCCTGCTGCGCCACTGGTTCCCCTTCGACCTGACCGTCCATGTCCTCCTCTCGCCCGGCGCCCTCCGCCGCCGCACCCCCGAGGCCGACCACTGGACGCTCCCCGCCTTCGAGCGCTACACCGACGAGACCGATCCGGCCGGCACGGCCGACGTCCTGGTACGTGCCGACGACCCACGCCATCCCGCATGGAGGGGCTGATCGACAACCCCCTTTTATATGCAAGCGCATGTAGTTACTGTGGTCCCATGACGACCTCCTCGAGTGCTCCCGTCCCCTTCGCCGACTCCGTCCGCACTCTCCTCGACGGCAAGAACTTCGCCAGCGTCGCCACCCTCGGCCCCGACGGCGCCCCGCAGAACTCGGTGGTCTGGATCAAGCGCGAGGGCGACACCGTGCTCTTCTCCTCCACCGACGGACGCCAGAAGGTGCGAAACCTCCGCCGCGACCCCCGCATCAGCCTCTCGGTCTTCGACCTCGCCGACCCCTACACCTCGGTCGAGATCCGCGGCACCGCCGAGATCCTCCCCGACGAGGGCAAGCGGCTCCCGTACGAGCTCTCGCACAAGTACCTCGGCATCGACCCGCCCGGCGAGAAGGACGACGAGGTCCGCGTGATCATCCGCATCGTCCCGCGGAAGATCGTGGGCTTCTCGGCCTGAGGTCTCTCAGGCGCCGCGCCCCGGCCGCCCGTTACCGCGGAGTTCCGGGTGCAGGTGTCGGGCCGCGCGGCGAGAATGTAGGGCGCCGGGACTAGCGGTGCGTCCCCGCGCCGCGCCGGCCGTCCGGCACCGGGAGGTACTCCATGACCACCGCCGGAGACATCATGCACCGTGGCGCCCAGTGGATCCCCGCCCACGAGACACTGGACCGCGCGGCCCAGCTGATGCGCGAACTGAACGTCGGAGCCCTGCCCATCAGCGACCAGAACGAGCGGCTCTGCGGCATCCTCACCGACCGCGACATCGTCATCGGCTGCGTAGCCATGGGCCACGACCCGGCCAAGGTCACCGCCGGCGAGATGGCCCACGGCACCCCCCGCTGGATCGACGCGAACGCCGACGTCGGTGACGTGCTCCGGGAGATGCAGGACCATCAGATCCGCCGGCTCCCCGTCATCGAGAACAAGCGGCTGGTCGGCATGATCAGCGAGGCCGACGTGGCCCGGCACCTGACGGAGGAGCAGATCGCCGACTTCGCCCACGGTGTCTACGCGCGAGGCACGACGCGCTGACCCGCCCGACGGAGCGCCTCACAGCCAGCCGCTGCGCCGGAAGCCGCGGTACAGCGCCAGGCACGCCACCGTCATCACGCCTATGACCAGGGGGTATCCGAACCTCCAGTGCAGTTCCGGCATGTGATCGAAGTTCATGCCGTACACACCGCAGACCATCGTCGGCACCGCGATCACCGCGGCCCAGGCCGTGATCTTCCGCATGTCCTCGTTCTGTGCGACCGTGACCTGCGCGAGATGGGCCTGCAAGATCGAGTTGAGCAGTTCGTCGAAGGAGGCGATCTGCTCCTTCGCCCGCATGAGGTGGTCGAGGACGTCCCGGAAGTAGGCCTGTATCTCCGGGTCGACCACCCGGATCGGCCGGGTCGCCAGATCCTCCACAGGGCGTCCTAGGGGGACCACGGCCCGCTTCAGCTCGAGGAGTTCACGCTTGAGCTGGTAGATCCGGCCGGGGTCGGCCCGAGCGCCGTTCTCCGCGAACACGTCCATCTCCACCTGGTCGATGTCCGCCTGCACCGAGTCGGTGACCAGCAGGTAGTCGTCGACCACATGGTCCGCGATCGCGTGCAGCACCGCGGCCGGCCCCTTCGCGAGCTGCTGCGGGTCGGCCTCCAGCCCCTCGCGCAGCGGGCCCAGCGAACCATGCATCCCGTGCCGGACCGTGATCACGAAGTCCTCGCCGACGAACACCATGATCTCGCCGGTGTTCACCACCTCGCTGGTCGCCGTGAGCTCCTCGTGCTCGACGTAGCAGACCGTCTTGAACACCGCGAACAGCGTCTCGCCGTACCGCTCCAGCTTCGGGCGCTGATGGGCCTCGATCGCGTCCTCGACCGCCAGCGGATGCAGATCGAAGAGCTCGGCGATGCCCGCGAACTCCTGGTCCGTCGGCTCGTGCAGCCCGAGCCACACGAACCCGTCACGGTTTTTCCGGACTCGCTCCACTGCGTCGACCAGGTCACTGCCCCCGGGCACCCGCACGCCGTCCCGGTACGTCACGCAGTTCACCACTGAGGAGCCCAGCGGGGACCGGGCCGGGTGACTCAGGTCGACGCGTGGCCGCCGCCTGGCCAGCCGTGCCACCTTGCGCAGGCCGCCGACCGTGCTGAGGTGGGTGACCTTGCGCAGATTCCCTGCCATGGACATATCTGGATCTCCTTGCGTGGATCTCCGGGCTCGATGCGCGGTTCGCGGTTCGCCCCCGTGGTGAGCCGCCTGTCTGTGCCTTGGCGCGCCAGTTTGCCAGGTCTGCGTAAGGGGCGGGTGAGCCTGTGGGAGCACGGCATTCCGGTTGGTTCCCGCCTGTGGACGAAGGGGTTGCCGACAGAACGTCTGCCCAGCTCGCCGCAGGTGACTCGTCGACCGCTTCGGGTTGGCCGGGCAAGTGGGACCATCGCGTCATGAAGCGATCCGACGGCTATCTCCTCGACAACCGGCAGAGCGAGGCGGCGGAGCGCTTCGATGCCTTCGCCACCCTCTTCGACCCCACGACCTTCCGGCACCTGGAAGCGCTCGGCATCGACTCCGGCCTGCGCTGCTGGGAGGTCGGCGCGGGCGGCACCTCGGTGGTGTCCTGGCTCGCCGAGAAGGTCGGCCCGACCGGACAGGTCGTCGCCACCGACATCGACACGTCGCTGCTCGCCTCCGCGGCCCGCCCGCAGGTGGACGTGCGCGTCCACGACGTGGGCGCCGAGGAACCGCCGGGTGAGGCCTTCGACCTGGTGCACGCCCGGCTGGTCCTCGTCCATGTGCCGGACCGCGAACGGGCGTTGCGGTCGATGATCAAGGCCCTGCGGCCCGGCGGCCGACTCCTGATCGAGGATGCCGACCCCGCGCTGCAGCCCCTGCTCTGCCCCGATGAGCACGGCCCCGAGCAACGACTCGCCAACCGTCTGCGGCACGGATTCCGCAGGCTGCTCGCCGACCGCGGCGCGGACCTCTCCTACGGTCGTCGCCTGCCACGTCTGCTCCGCGAGGTCGGCCTGCACGGCGTGGAGGCCGATGTGTACTTCCCCCTCACCTCCCCGGCCTGCGCCGCCCTCGAGTCGGCCACGATCCGCCAGATCCGCGACACCCTCGTCACCGCGAACCTCGCCACGAACGAGGACATCGACCGCCACCTGGCGAACATCCAGGCCGGCGGGATGGACCTGGCCACGGCACCGATGATCTCGGCTTGGGGGACCAAGGCGTAGTCCCGCGACCGGGAGCTCCGGTCACACCCTTGCGGCCCGGTGGAGGCGGTACCAGCCTGAAGAACATGACGGACAACACGACACGTCTCGACCATGTCGTCCTGTGGGTGCACGACCCGGTCGCCTCGGCCGACTTCTACGAGAAGGCGGTCGGGCTGCGCCCCCTGAGGATCACCGAGTTCTCCGCGGGGAAGGCGTCGTTCCCCTCGGTACGGCTCAACGACGAGACCATCCTCGACCTCATGCCCCACTCCATGGCGGAGCACATGAAGATGCTCCCGGGCGCCGCCGACAGCGCGGGCCACCCCGTCAACCACGTCTGTCTGGCGCTGCCCGGCGACGACTTCGACGCTCTGCACAGCCGCCTCGAGGAACGCGCCGTCCCCGTCTCCGAGTTCTCCTACGACTCCTACGGCGCCCGCGGAAAGGCCAGGCGCAGCTTCTACTTCCGCGACCCGGACGGAAACGTCTTCGAAGCCCGGCACTACGACTAGCGAGGTGCCCAGGCGGACCGGCGGGTGCCCACGCGCGCGTGGGCACCCATGTCCCTTTCCGGCCTCTCCTGTCGTGCAGTTCAGGACTTCAGACGGGGCGCACGCCGTTCAGTGCCCCATGCGGATCGAGCACGTACTTGCGGCTGGCGCCCTGGTCGAACTCGGCGTAGCCGCGTGGTGCGTCCTCCAGGCCGATGACGGTCGCGTTCACCGCCTTGGCGATGTGCACGCGCCCGTGCAGGATCGCCATCATCAGGCCCCGGTGGTACTTCATCACCGGGCACTGACCGGTCGTGAAGTGATGGCTCTTGGCCCAGCCGAGCCCGAGCCGAACCTTCAGGGTCCCGGACTTGGCGTCCTCGTCGATCCCGCCGGGGTCGGCCGTGACGTACAGCCCGGGGATGCCCAGCGCACCGCCCGCGCGCGTGATGCCCATCAGCGAGTTGAGTACCGTCGCGGGCGCCTCCCCGGCGTCCTTGCCGTGCGCCCGGGCCTCGAAGCCGACCGCGTCGACTGCCGCGTCCACCTCGGGCTCCCCGAGGATCTGCGCGAGCTGGTCCTCGACGCTGCCCTGGGAGACGTCGACGGTCTCGCAGCCGAAGCTCCTTGCCTGCGCGAGGCGTTCGGCATTGAGGTCGCCGACGACGACCACGGCGGCGCCCAGCAGCTGCGCCGACGCGGCCGCGGCGAGACCGACCGGCCCCGCTCCGGCGATGTAGACCGTCGAGCCGACCCCGGCACCCGAGGACACCACGCCGTGGAAGTCGGTCGGGAAGATGTCCGACAGCATGGTCAGATCGAGCAGCTTCTCGCGCGCCTCGTCCCGGTCCGGGAACTTCAGCAGGTTGAAGTCCGCGTACGGGACCATGGCGTACTGGGCCTGGCCGCCGACCCAGCCGCCCATGTCGACATAGCCGTACGCCGCCCCGGGGCGGGCCGGGTTGACGTTCAGACAGATGCCGGTCTTGCGCTCCTTGCAGTTGCGGCACCGCCCGCAGGCGATGTTGAACGGTACGGAGACGATGTCGCCGACATCGATGAACTCGACGTCCGGACCCCGTTCGACGACCTCTCCGGTGATCTCGTGTCCGAGGGCCAGCCCTTCCGGTGCGGTCGTCCGCCCGCGCACCATGTGCTGGTCGCTTCCGCAGATGTTGGTGGCGAGCACCTTGAGGATCACACCGTGCCGGCACTTGCGGCCGACGTTCTCGGGTGCGACCCCTGGCCCGTCCTGGAGTTCAAGCGTCGGGTAGTCGATGGTCCTGACTTCCACCGCGCCCGGCTTGAGATACGCGACTGCCCTGTTTCCGCTCATGCGTGATCGCCGTCCCTTCGGCTCCGAGCCTTCGGATGCCAGTGGCTGTGCGCATGGCGGAGTCTGCTACCGCCCCCGCTTCCCGACCACCCTTCGCGCGCCTCCGGGGGCCTGTGTCTCAGAACAGCGGCTCGGGCAGCACTCCTTCCAGGGCCAGCAGCTTGCGCTTCGTCTCCAGCCCGCCCCCGAAGCCGCCGATGCCCCCGTCGCTCTCCACCACCCGGTGACAGGGCACGACGATCGGCAGCGGATTGGACCCCATCGCCACCCCCACGGCCTGGGCCGCGCCCGGCTGACCCACCCGCCCGGCCAGGTCGCCGTAGCCCACGACCGCGCCGTACGGCACGCCCGAGGCCAGCTCGCGCAGCACCTGCCGGTTGAAGCCCGAGATCAGCGACCAGTCCAGCGACAGCTCGAAGTCGCGCCGCTCGCCCGCGAAGTACGACTCGACCTGCCGTATCGCCTCGGCCAGCAGGGGCGAGTCGGGTGCCTCGACGGGCTCGCGGCCCAGCCGGGACGCCAGCCGCTCGAGTGCCCTGTCACGCACCGCGTCCGTGGCGTGGAACACGACGTTGACCAGGCCCTCGCGGGTCGCGGCCAGCAGCAGCGGACCGATCCCGGTACCGACCACCGCCCACACGACCTGCTGTTCGTACTGCCCATCGCTGTCCATGCGCCCACCGTACGACCCGCCACTGACAACGCCCGGCGAACGGGGCTCAGGGTGCCTGGAGCGCGGCCCGGACCACGTCGGGCTCGTTGGTGATGATGCCGTCCACGCCGTACCGGGTGACCTGCCGGGCGGTGTCCGCGTCGTTCACGGTCCAGGTGAAGACGTTGAGCGGCTTGCCGTGCGGTCCCGTGAAAGCGTGCACGGCGGCGACGTAACCCATCGAGATCGAGCCGAAAGAGGGATTGATCCCGTCGGTGAAGTGCGCATAGGCGGGCAGGTCCGAGACGTGCGGTGTACCGAGGAAGCTCGTCCTGACGGCGGGCTTCAGGTCGTGGACGATCCGCAGGCTGTCCGCGCTGAAGCTCTGCACGACCAGCCGGTCGGCCAGGTGCTGACGGTCGAGCCAGCCGTCATTGGCGAGCACCTTCAGGGTCTGCTGTTCGATGCCCGGATACAGCTCGGGATTCTTGATCTCCAGCAGCAGCTTCTGGTGGTTGTGCTCGACACGGCGCATGTACTCGTCCAGCCTCGGCACGCGTGCGCCCGCGTACCGGTGACCGAACCAGCTTCCCGCGTCGAGGCGGGCGATCTCGGCCGCGGTGAAGTCCTTCACATCCCAGGACGTCCGGCAGGGGAAGACCTGCTCGACGTCGGTCGTGCGCTGCAGGCTGTCGTCGTGGATGACGACGAGCTCGCCGTCCTTGGTGCGCTGGACGTCGTTCTCCACCCATGGGATGCCCAGCCGGGCCGCCTTGTCGATGGAGGCCAGCGTGTTCTCCGGAGCGTAGGCGGACGCCCCCCGGTGCCCGATGACCAGCGGGCGTTCGTCGACGTCGCCGGCCCGCGCGGCGGAGCCGGGCAGCAGGACGCCGGCGGTCCCCAGGAGCGCGGTGGTGATGGCGGCGACTGCGCGCGCGTACATGCGTACTCCTCGTGTCGAATGAACACGGACAGCTCAACTGTGACAGCAGAGCGTCAACGACGGAGGGGTACAGAACGACCACACATTGAACGCACTCGCCCAAGTCCGCTCACTGCGGCCGCACAAGTGGGGCAGCGACGTGTTTCTTTGCCGGAAAATCGTTCGACCATTCTGGTGGGAGTCATACTCTCTGCCTCAACCCTGACCGCTCGGGCGGTCCTGGGAGGGGGCGCATTTCAGGGAATTCCGGGACGTAAGAGGGCGGGAAGGGCAGCCGCGCATGCAGGGCACGGTCGACGGATTCAGCTACGGACTCGTCACACCGGTGGTGGCCTATCTCATGGCCTCCCTCGGTGGCGCCCTGGGGCTGCGCTGCACGACCAGATCCATGCTCGTGGCTCGCTCCTGGCGGCCCGGCTGGCTGGCCCTCGGGTCGGCGGCCATCGGCTCCGGCATATGGACCATGCACTTCGTCGCGATGATGGGGTTCACGGTCAAACAGGCGCCGATCCATTACGACAAGGCGACCACGTTCGCCAGCCTCGGTGTCGCCATTGTCATGGTGGGCGTCGGGATCTTCATCGTCGGTTACAAGGGCGCGAAGGGGACAGCCCTGTTCACCGGGGGCACGATCACCGGCCTGGGAATCGCCTCGATGCACTATCTGGGCATGGCGGGAATGCGCCTGAACGGAAGGCTGGAATACAACACGGTGACCGTCGGTGCCTCCGTCGTCATCGCGATGGTGGCCGCAACCGCCGCCCTGTGGGCAGCCGGACAGGTCAGGGGCTTCCTGTGGAGCGTGGGCGCGAGCCTGGTCATGGGGCTCGCCGTCAGCGGCATGCACTACACGGGCATGGCGGCCCTCAGCGTCCACCTCCACGACACCGCCGCCCCGGCCTCCGGGGACTCGCCCGCCGCACTGCTGTGGCCCATGCTGGTGGGCCCTCTCGCCTTCCTCGCGCTCGCCGCCGTGGTCGTGATGTTCGATCCGCTGATGGTCATGGGCAAGCCCACCCTGACCCCCGTCGAGAACAAGCCGGGCGTCCCGGCCCACCCGGCCGTCCACCACCCGGCCCACGCCCCGCTCCGCCCTGCCCGGCAGTCGGCCCGACGCAGCTCCCGCACCCCGCAGAACCGCTGATCGGTCCCCGTTGTCAGTGCCGGGTCGTACGGTTGATTCCATGCGGCCCGTTTCCAACATCGAACGCACGGTGGCGCCCTTCGAGGTCGTCAGCCCCTACCAGCCCAGCGGCGACCAGCCGCAGGCGATCGCCGAACTCGCCCGGCGCATCGAGGCAGGCGAGAAGGACGTCGTCCTGCTCGGCGCCACCGGCACCGGCAAGTCCGCCACCACGGCGTGGATGATCGAGAAGCTTCAGCGCCCCACCCTGGTGATGGCGCCGAACAAGACCCTGGCCGCCCAGCTGGCGAACGAGTTCCGCGAGCTGCTGCCGAACAACGCGGTCGAGTACTTCGTCTCGTACTACGACTACTACCAGCCCGAGGCCTACGTCCCGCAGTCGGACACCTACATCGAGAAGGACTCCTCGATCAACGAGGAGGTCGAGCGCCTGCGCCACTCCGCGACGAACTCGCTGCTCACCCGCCGTGACGTCGTCGTGGTCGCCTCGGTGTCCTGCATCTACGGCCTCGGCACGCCACAGGAGTACGTGGACCGCATGGTCCCGCTCAGGGTCGGCGACGAGATCGACCGCGACCAGCTGCTGCGCCGCTTCGTCGACATCCAGTACACGCGCAACGACCTGGCCTTCACCCGGGGCACCTTCCGCGTTCGCGGCGACACCATCGAGATCTTCCCGGTCTACGAGGAACTCGCCGTCCGCATCGAGATGTTCGGCGACGAGATCGAGGCTCTCTCCACGCTCCACCCGATCACCGGCGAGATCATCAGCGACGACCAGCAGTTGTACGTCTTCCCGGCCTCCCATTACGTCGCCGGCCCCGAGCGCATGGAGCGGGCGGTCAACGACATCGAGAAGGAGCTCGGGGAGCGCCTGGCCGAGCTGGAGAAGCAGGGCAAGCTCCTGGAGGCCCAGCGCCTGCGGATGCGGACGACGTACGACCTCGAGATGCTCCGCCAGATCGGCTCCTGCTCCGGCGTGGAGAACTACTCGATGCACTTCGACGGCCGGCAACCCGGCTCCCCGCCCAACACCCTGCTGGACTATTTCCCGGACGACTTCCTGCTGGTCATCGACGAGTCCCACAACACCGTCCCGCAGATCGGCGCGATGTACGAGGGCGACGCCTCCCGCAAGCGCACCCTCGTCGACCACGGCTTCCGCCTGCCCTCAGCCCTCGACAACCGGCCCCTGAAGTGGGAGGAGTTCCAGGAGCGCATCGGGCAGACGGTCTATCTGTCGGCGACCCCGGGCAAGTACGAGCTCTCGCGCGCGGACGGCGCCGTGGAGCAGATCATCCGCCCCACCGGCCTGATCGACCCGGAGGTGGTGGTCAAGCCCACCGAGGGCCAGATCGACGACCTGGTGCACGAGATCCGCACCCGCACCGAGAAGGACGAGCGCGTCCTGGTCACCACCCTCACCAAGAAGATGGCCGAGGACCTCACGGACTACTTCCTGGAGCTCGGCATCCAGGTCCGTTATCTGCACAGCGACGTCGACACCCTGCGCCGCATCGAGCTGCTGCGCGAACTGCGCTCCGGCGAGTTCGACGTCCTGGTCGGCATCAACCTGCTGCGAGAGGGCCTCGACCTGCCCGAGGTGTCCCTGGTGGCCATCCTGGACGCCGACAAGGAAGGCTTCCTGCGCTCCGGTACGTCGCTGATCCAGACCATCGGCCGCGCCGCGCGCAACGTCTCGGGCCAGGTCCACATGTACGCCGACAAGATCACCCCGGCGATGGAGAAGGCCATCGAGGAGACCAACCGCCGCCGGGAGAAGCAGGTCGCGTACAACACGGCGAACGGCATCGACCCCCAGCCGCTGCGCAAGAAGATCAACGACATCGTCGCCCAGATCGCCCGCGAGGACGTCGACACGGAACAGCTGCTCGGCTCGGGCTACCGCAAGCTGAAGGACGGCAAGGGCGCCAAGGCACCTGTGCCCGCTCTCGGCTCCAAGGCGGCCGGCGGTGCCAAGACCGCCAAGGGCAAGGCCAAGGAGACGGTCCCGACCGACCGTCCCGCGGCCGAACTCGCCGACCAGATCGAGGAGATGACGGCGCGTATGCGCGCCGCCGCCGCCGACCTCCAGTTCGAGGTCGCGGCCCGGCTGCGCGACGAGGTATCCGAGATGAAGAAGGAGCTGCGCCAGATGAGAGAGGCTGGCCTGGCCTGACCGCGCGCCGCCGCACCTCGGCCCATGCGCTCTGTGTTGCAAGACCGACACAAAGTACGGGTCGGGGTGCGGCAGTCTCGGCGGCCCTGCGTAGGGTTTTGGTCAACCGCGGACTTTGCGGCAACAGGGGACAGTTCGAGAGGGGATCAGCGCGTGACCGTCAACATGACCAAGGGTCAGGCCATCAGTCTGCAGAAGAACGACGGAGGCAGCCTGACCGCGGTCCGCATGGGTCTCGGCTGGCAGGCGGCCCCCCGGCGCGGCCTGTTCGGCTCGCGCACCCGGGAGATCGACCTGGATGCCTCCGCTGTCCTGTTCGCCGACAAGCAGCCGGTCGACGTCGTCTTCTTCCGCCACCTGGTGAGCGACGACGGCTCCGTGCGCCACACCGGTGACAACCTCGTCGGCGGTGTCGGCCAGGGCGGCGACGACGAGGCGATCCTCGTGGACCTGGCGCGCATCCCGGTCCACATCGACCAGATCGTCTTCACCGTGAACTCCTTCACCGGCCAGACGTTCCAGGAGGTGCAGAACGCGTTCTGCCGCCTCGTCGACGAGACCAACGGCCAGGAGCTCGCCCGCTACACGCTTGCGGGCGGCGGCGCCTACACGGCCCAGATCATGGCGAAGGTACACCGCTCGGGTCCGGGCTGGACGATGACGGCCCTCGGCACCCCGGCCAACGGCCGCACCTTCCAGGACCTGATGCCGGCGATCCTGCCGCACCTGTAGAACCTCCCCGCCGGGGCCTGCCGCCAAGACAGGTCCCGGCGGCACCCGACACGACACACCAGCGACACAGGGGGACGAGGGCGATGACGGCCGAGCTGGTGCGGGGGCAGAACCACCCGCTCTCCCAGTCCCGTCTCGAGATCCGGGTTGCGGCCGGCACGCCGATCGTGGCCTCGGCCACGCTCAGCGACGAGAACGGCAAGGCCCGCGGCGTCGAATGGGTGGCCCACCCGGGGGCGCCGACCCTGCCCGGGCTCGAGGTCTCCAAGCAGGCGGCCGCCGACCACCGTCTCGCGGTGGACCTGGACGCCATGCCGGAGGCCGTGCACCGGGTCAATGTGCTGCTCGCCCTGCCCACGGCAGGCGGGGGAGGCCCGGTCCGCTTCGGCACGGTCGCCGCCCCCTTCGTGGCGGTCACGGGCCTGGACGGCACCGAGGTCGCCAGCTACACGATCACCGGTCTGGACGCCGAGTGCGCCGTCGTCGCCCTGGAGCTCTACCGCCGCCAGGGTGCCTGGAAGGTGCGTGCCGTCGGCCAGGGGTACGCGGGCGGCCTCGCCGAGCTCTTCGCCGACCAGGGACTGACCGAGGCCCAGCGCCTCGCGGGCACCATCAACGACGCGGTCGCCCAGGGCCTGGCCCGGTCGGTTCCGGCACCCCCGCAGCGCACCGCGGAGGGGGACCGCACCCGCCAGGCCGCCGCGCCGGCGCACGGACCCGACCAGGGCGGTACCGCGGCACCCCAGGGCGTCCCCGGTCCCGTACCCCCGCCGCCCGCATCTCCGTATGGACCACAGGGCGCCCAGTCCGGGTACCCGGCGGATCCTTCCGCGGTCACGCAGCCGTCCTCGCCCACCGCCGGCGGCCCGGTCAACTACAGCCACCCGGGGCGGCAGGCCGCCGCTCCGCCACCGCCCCCGCCGACCGCGCCCCCGGCCCCGCCAGGACAGCCCGCGCCGCCGATCGCGGGCGACGCGACCGGCTGGTCCATGGACGAGCGGTTGTACAACCAGGTCTGGGGCATGTTCGAAGACCTCGCCCGCACCACGGCCGCCTACCGCAGTGCCGTCGACTTCGCCGACTCGCGCATGGAGAAGGAGCTCGACCAGGCCCTGTCCGACCCGCGCAACAGAATCGGCGGCCAGGGCGACGCCGCGCGCGAGGCGGCCCGCGCCAAGCACGCGCAGCTCGTCGACCAGGCCAGGGCGGCGCTCGACCGGGACCTCGCCCAGCTCGCCGCCGAGGCCGATGTGGTCGAGCCCGCGCTGCCGCCCGCGTACGCGCGCTGGGACAACCCCGTCTGGCACGCCTACCGGGTGCCGATGGAGATCCCCATGGCCCTGCGTCTGGGCGACCTCTCGCTGCCCGAGAGCGAGCTGTTGCGCATCCCGATGCTGGTCCGCCTGCCGCTCGAACGCGGCCTGTGGATCGACAGCGGACGTCCGGCGTCCCTCGACGACCCGGTCGCGGACGCCAATGAGCTGGGACGCCTCGCGATGGACACCGCGGTGGCGCTCGCGGCCCGGCTGCTCGCGGTCTATCCGACGGGCGAGTTCACCGTGCACGTCATCGACCCGGCCGGCTCCGCGGCCCAGCCGCTCGCTCCGCTCGTGCACAGCGGCGTACTCGCGGGCCCGCCTGCCCTGGGGGCGGCGGGTGTGGCGGACGTCCTGACCCGGCTCACCGAGCGCGTCGACCTGGTGCAGATGGCGGTGCGCGGCGGTGCGGCCGACTCGCTCCCGCCCGGCCTGGACACCGCCGAACAGCTCCTGATCGTCAACGACTTCCCGCACGGCTTCGACGACCGGGCCGTCACCCAGCTGCGCTATCTCGCGGACGAGGGCCCGGCCGTGGGCGTCCATCTGATGATGGTTGCGGACCGCGAGGAGGCCGCCGGGTACGGTCCTCTGCTCGACCCCCTGTGGCGTTCGCTGCTGCGCCTCACCCCGCTGCCCGACGACCACCTCGCCGACCCGTGGGTCGGCCACGCCTGGACCTACGAGCCGGCCCTGGTGCCCAACGGCAGCCAGGTGCTCCAGCAGGTGCTCACCCAGGTGGCAACGGCCCGCACCAAGTACCGGTAAAGGCCACTGACCTGGTATTTTGACCTTTCTTTTGCTAACTGCTTTACCTTTCCTTGGCGATGTGGGTACTGTAGTCCTCACGGAGGGGAGTACTCCCTGTCGACTGCGGCGTACCCGTCAATACGGATCAAGGCTGATCCCGGGGCGTCGGCCCACCCTGGGTGGAAGAGACCTCCGGCAGCGCGACGACGCTGGTCATCTGCCGTTACGTATTGCCGGAGGCGCAGTGGATGTTTCCCCGACCCTGTGGGTCCTGACCATCGTGGGCCTTGCCGCCCTGATCGCGGTCGACTTCTTCATCGGCCGCAAACCGCACGACGTCTCGATCAAGGAAGCCGGGATCTGGACGGTCGTCTGGATCGCCCTGGCCGGGCTCTTCGGGCTCGGGCTGCTCCTCTTCGGCGGCGGCCAGGCCGGCGGCGAGTTCTTCGCGGGCTTCATCACCGAGAAGTCCCTGAGCGTCGACAACCTCTTCGTCTTCGTCCTGATCATGGCGAAGTTCGCGGTGCCGTCCCAGTACCAGCAGCGGGTGCTGCTCGTGGGCGTCCTCATAGCCCTGGTCCTGCGGGCGATCTTCATCGCCGCCGGTGCGGCGATCCTCGCCAGCTTCGCGTGGGTCTTCTACCTCTTCGGCGCCTTCCTCATCTGGACCGCCTGGAAGCTCATCCAGGAGGCTCGGGCCGATGAGGAGGACGAGGAGTTCGAGGAGAACAAGCTGCTCAAGGCCGCCGAGCGCCGCTTCGGCGTCGCCGACCGCTACCACGGCACCAAGCTGTGGATCCAGCAGAACGGCAAGCGGGTCATGACGCCGATGCTGGTCGTGATGCTCGCCATCGGCACCACCGACGTCCTGTTCGCGCTCGACTCGATCCCCGCGATCTTCGGCCTGACCCAGGACCCGTACATCGTCTTCACCGCCAACGCCTTCGCGCTGATGGGCCTCAGGCAGCTGTACTTCCTGATCGGCGGACTGCTGAAGAAGCTGGTCCACCTCAGCTACGGCCTGTCGATCATCCTCGGCTTCATCGGCGTCAAGCTGGTGCTGCACGCACTGCACGAGTCCGGCGTCCACGTCCCGGAGATCTCCATACCGGTCTCCCTCGGCGTGATCTGCTCGGTCCTCATCGTCACCACCATCACCAGCCTGCGGGCGTCCAAGAAGCAGGCGGCGTCCCAGGCGGCGCAGAGCAAGAGCGAAGGCGCTGCGAAGGACAGCATCCAGGCCTGACTGCGACGGACGTAGAAACAACCACCACCGGGACCGGTGCGCGGCGAATTGCCGACCACCGTTCCCGGTGCTTCGTTGAGTGCTGAGCGCTTCCGCCCGGGAGCGCCGCTGCCGGGTGGAGGCACCATGGAAGCACCGATGAAGTTCGCCCAGATCATCGACTTCGAAACCGAGCGCATCGAGGAGATGCGTGCGCTGGTCCAGGAGGCCGACAAGCGTGCGTCGAGCCGCAGCGGCGGCCCGACGCACCGCCTGGTCCTCCAGGACCGGAACCAGCCGGGCCGCTACCTCGTCGTGATCGAGTTCGACTCGTACGAGGAGGCCATGCGCAACAGCAGCGACCCCGAGACGAGCAGGATGGCCGAGCAGATGGCCGCGCTGTGCAGCCGGCCACCGACCTTCACCGACTGCGACGTACGGGAGATGACCGAGCTGAAGTGACCGCTCCGGGCCCCGCACCGCCGGAGTGCGGGGCCCGTACGCCTCTGCAACGATCGCTGCATGATCGCTCGGCTCGGATCGCTCACGACGCGGTGGACGTCCGTCGTGCCGGTGCTCGCGATCGTCCTGCTCGCCTTCACCTGGGGGCGTGATCTGCCCGCCGCGGTCATCGCTGTGGTCAGCCTCGTCCTCGCCGGCGCAGTCCTCGCCGCCGTGCACCATGCCGAGGTGGTCGCCCACCGGGTCGGCGAACCCTTCGGCTCGCTCGTGCTCGCCGTCGCCGTCACGGTCATCGAGGTCGCCCTGATCGTCACCCTGATGGCAGACGGCGGCGGCAAGAGCTCGACCCTGGCCAGGGACACGGTCTTCGCGGCCGTGATGATCACCTGCAACGGCATCGTCGGCCTCTGTCTGCTGGTCGCCTCCGTGCGCCACGGCACCGCGGTCTTCAACCCCGAAGGCACCGGCGCCGCGCTCGCCACCGTCGCCACCCTGGCCACGCTCAGCCTGGTCCTGCCGACCTTCACCACCAGCAAGCCCGGCCCGGAGTTCTCGGGCGTACAGCTCACCTTCGCCGCGATCTCCTCGCTGATCCTCTACGGCCTGTTCGTAGCGACCCAGACCGTGCGGCACCGCGACTACTTCCTGCCCATCAGCCGCCAGGGCGGGGTGATCACCGCGGACGACCACGCGGCCACCCCGACCGTCCGCGCCGCGTGGATCAGCCTGGGCCTGCTCGCTCTCGCGCTGATCGGCGTGGTCGGACTCGCCAAGGGCGTCTCGCCCACGATCGAGTCCGCAGTGGAGGCCGCCGGACTGCACCACGCGGTCGTCGGCGTGATCATCGCCCTGCTGGTGCTGCTCCCGGAGACCATCGCGGCCCTGCGCTCCGCCCGCCGCGACCGGGTGCAGACCAGCCTGAACCTCGCCCTCGGCTCCGCCATGGCCAGCATCGGCCTGACCATCCCCGCCGTCGCCCTGGCATCCATCTGGCTCTCCGGCCCGCTCGTCCTCGGCCTCGGCTCCACCCACATGGTGCTGCTCGCCCTGACCGTGGTGGTGAGCTCGCTGACGGTGGTCCCGGGCCGGGCCACGCCGCTGCAGGGCGGGGTCCATCTGGTGCTGTTCGCGGCGTACTTGGAGCTCGCGGTCAATCCATGACCGGCTCCGCAACGACAACCGGCACCGGCCGCGTCTCCGGCAGCAGCGCGAAGCACGCCAGGCTCAGCAACGCGATCCCCGTCAGATAGGCGCCCACGCCCCACGGCACCCGGCCTCCGTGCTCGGCCAGCGCCGTCGCCGCGATCGGCGTGAGCGCGCCCCCGAGCACCCCGCCGAGGTTGTAGCCGACGGCCGCTCCCGTGCAGCGCACCCGCGGCTCGTACAGCTCGGGCAGATACGCGGCGATCACTCCGAACATCGTGACGAACGCGAGCAGCGCCCCCAGGAAGCCGGCGAACATCAGCAGCGGCTCACCGGTACCGAGGAGGTAGACCGTCGGAAACATCCACGCGGCGGCTGCGGTGCACCCCGTCAGGCACATCGGTCGCCGCCCGTAGCGGTCCCCGAGCAGCGCGGCCAGCGGTGTGAGCGCGCCCTTCACCACCACCGCGGCCATGATGCAGGTCAGCATGACGATGCGGCTGACTCCGAGCCGCTCCGTCGCATACGCGAGGGACCAGGTCGTCACGGCGTAGAAGATCGCGTATCCGACCGAGAGTGCCCCGGCCGTCAGCAGGACGAGGCGCCAGTGCTCGCGTACGACCTCCGCGAGCGGCACGCGCGCGTGGTCGTCGATCTCGAGGAAGCTGGGGCTCTCGGCGAGCGACGACCGCAGCCACAGCCCGACCGCGGCCAGGACACCCGCCGCCCAGAACGGCACCCGCCATCCCCACTGGGCGAACTGCGCGTCGGACAGCGTCGCCGACAGCGCCAGCACCACACCGTTGGCGAGCAGGAAGCCCAGGGCAGGCCCGACCTGCGGAAAGCTCGACCACAGGGCACGCCGTTCGGCGGGCGCGTGCTCGGCGGTGAGCAGCACGGCCCCGCCCCACTCCCCGCCGAGCCCCAGCCCCTGCAGAAAACGCAGCACCAGCAGCAGCGCGGGGGCGGCCACACCGATCGACTCGTACGTCGGCACACAGCCGACCGCGACCGTGGAGGCGCCGGTCAGCAGAAGCGAGCCGACCAGGACCGGCCGCCGTCCGCGCCGGTCCCCGATGTGCCCGAACAGGACCGAGCCCAGCGGCCGCGCCACGAACCCCACGCCGAACGTGACGAAGGCGGCGAGCGTCCCCGCCACCGGTGAGAACGCCGGGAAGAACAGCGGGCCCAGGACCAGTGCCGCGGCGGTCCCGTAGACGAAGAAGTCGTAGAACTCGATGGCCGTCCCGGCGAGCGAGGCGGCCGCGAGCCGCAGCATGGACGGTCTCATTACGGTGCGTACGTCGTGCATGCCGCGTCAACTACCCACGGTGACAGCGGGTTACGGGGGCGCACGGGCGTGATCGCGCCACGTCACTACGTGACGGTGATGCGCCGGGCGGCCGTCGGGAGTGCGGGCCGTCCCGGTGCGAATGCACCGTGATAAACCGGGTGCGGACAGCGGTCCTCGACGGATCGCCGCAAACCACCGGACCGGAGGAACCGTGCCCCGCACCCTGGCCAACGCCCCGATCATGATCCTCAACGGGCCCAACCTGAACCTGCTCGGCCAGCGCCAGCCGGAGATCTACGGCAAGGACACCCTCGCCGACGTCGAGGCACTGTGCGCCAAGGCGGCCGCCGCGCACGGCGGCACGGTGGACTTCCGCCAGTCCAACCACGAGGGCGAGTTGGTCGACTGGATCCACGAGGCACGGCTGAACCACTGCGGGATCGTCATCAACCCCGGCGCCTACTCCCACACGTCGGTCGCGATTCTGGACGCACTCAACACCTGCGACGGACTGCCCGTGCTGGAGGTGCACATCTCCAACATCCACCGGCGCGAGTCGTTCCGGCACCACTCGTACGTCTCCCTGCGTGCCGACGGTGTCATCGCCGGATGCGGAGTGCAGGGGTACGTGTTCGGCGTGGAGCGCGTCGCGGCGCTGGTGGGGGCCGCTCAGGCCGACGCGTAAGCCCCGATCACCAGGCGCGCGGGTCTTACAGCCGGCCCGCCTCCACGATCCGCCGCAGGAACCGCTGCGTGCGTTCCTGCTGCGGGTCGCCGAAGACCTGCTCGGCGGTGCCGCGCTCCAGGACCACCCCGGAGTCCAGAAAACAAACCTGGTCGGCGACGTCCCGGGCGAAGCCCATCTCGTGCGTGGCCAGCACCATGGTCATGCCGTCGTCCTTCAGGTCCCGCACGACGGTCAGCACCTCGCCGACGAGCTCGGGGTCCAGCGCGGCGGTGATCTCGTCGAGCAGCAGCAGCCGCGGCCGTACGGCCAGGGCGCGCACGATCGCCACACGCTGCTGCTGACCGCCGCTCAGCCGGTCCGGGTACTCGCCCGCCTTGCCGCCCAGTCCGAGCCGCTCCAGCAGCTCCCGGGCACGCTCCTCGGCCTCCGCGCGGGAGGCGCCGTGCACCCGCCGCGGGGCGAGGGTGATGTTGTCCAGGACCGTCATGTGCGGGAACAGGTTGTAGGCCTGGAAGACCACGCCGATTCGGCGGCGCACCGCGTCCTGGTCGGCGCGCGGATCGGTGATCTCCTCGCCGTCCAGCCAGATCGCTCCGTCGTCGATCTCCTCCAGGAGGTTCGCGCACCGCAGCAGTGTCGACTTGCCCGAGCCGGAGGCGCCGATCAGCGCGGTCACCGTGTGCGGCGCGACCTCCAGGTCGACATCGCGCAGGACGACCGAATCGCCGAAGGTCTTGCGCACGGACTCCATGCGCAGCACGGGCGCGTCGCTCATATCGATCCTCCCTGGGCCCGCCGGCGGTCCATCCGTGCCGTCACCCAGTCCGTGAAGCGGGTCATCGGGATGGTCAGCGCCACGAACACCAGGCCCGCGACGATGTACGGCGTGTAGTTGAGGCTGCGCTGGGCGATGATGTCGGCCGCTCGAACGGCGTCGATCGCGCCGCCGATGGACACGAGCCCGGTGTCCTTCTGGAGGGACACCAGGTCGTTCAGCAGGGGCGGCACCTGCCGGCGCACGGCCTGGGGGAGCACCACGTACCGCAGCGCCTGCCGGTTGGTCAGGCCCAGCGAACGGGCTGCGGCGCGCTGCGAGGGGTGTACGGACTCGATGCCGGCCCGGAACACCTCGGCGACGTAGGCCGCATATGTCAGTGTCAGCGCCGTACCGCCGAGCCACACGGGATCCACGGTCACACCCTGCAGGCGCAGCGCGGGCACACCGAAGACCACGATCATCAAATTGATGATGAGCGGCAGACCACGGAAGAAGTCCGTGTACGCGGCCGCCAGTGCCCGCACGGGGAAGAACACCGGCCCGGGCAGCGTACGCGCGATGGCGATCAGCATGCCCAGGACGAGCACCAGCACGCCGCAGATCAGCAGCAGCCGGACGTTGAGCCACAGCCCTTCGAGGACCTTGGGCAGGGCCTCGCGCGCGTAGTGCGCGTCGAAGAAGGTCTCCTTGGTGCGCTGCCAGCCCGGTGCGCTGACCACGACCACATACAGGACGACGGCCGTGACCAGAGTCGACAGCGCGGCGATCGCCGTGGCGCGACGGGCGCGGGCCCGCTTGTAGCGCTCACGGTCCAGGCGCCGCTGCGAGGGGACGTACGTGTCGCCCCCGCCGGGCATGTCGCCCTTGTCGTCCGCGCCCTCCCGGCTGGAATCGTCCTTCAGGAGCGTCACTTGAGCACCGGAGCGTCGACGGCGTCGGACAGCCACTGCTTCTCCAGCTTCGCCAGCGTGCCGTCCTTGCGCAGGGCGTCCACGGCCGACGTCACGCAGGACGTGAGGTCGCTGCCCTTGTCGAGGACGAGCCCGAACTGCTCGGGCGTGCCGCCCCGGTTCTCGAACTGGCCCACGATCTTGGCGTTGGTGACCTGGGCCGCGGTGACGTAGAACGCGGTCGGCAGGTCGGTGACGATGGCGTCCACCTGGCCGTTCTTCAGTGCGGAGATGGCCTGGTCGTTCTTGGAGTACGCGGCCGCCTCCTGCGAGGGCTTCACCACGTCGCCGATGTAGTTGAGGCTCGTGGTGCCGACCTGGGCGCCCAGCTTGAGGCCCTTCAGGTCCGCGATGCTCGTCGCCTTCGCGGCCTTCGAACCCTTCAGCGCGATGACGGCCTGGCGTACGTCGTAGTAGCCGGAGGAGAAGTCCACGGCCTTCTTGCGCTCATCGCTGATGGACACCTGGTTGATGTCGAAGTCGAACGTCTTCACGCCGGGTGCGAAGGCCTTGTTGAAGGGCACCTGCTGCCAGACGACGGCGCTCTTGTCGTAGCCGAGCTGATTCGCCACGGCGTAGGCGACCGCCGACTCGAAGCCCTTGCCGTTGGCGGGCTTGTCGTCCTTGAACCACGGCTCGTAGGCGGGCTCGTCGGTGGCGATGGTGAGCTTGCCGGACGTCTGGGTGGCCAGTTTGCCCTTGGCGCAGGTCTTCGAGGCCGAACCGGACGGTGTGGCAGCCGCCTTGTCCTCCGGCTGCGGAGCGCAGCCGACAGCGGTGGCGAGCAGGCCTATGGTTGCCGCGGCGACGGCGCGGCGCAGTGCGCGAGGGGCGAGGTGCATGGCGGGAGAGTGGCAGTCCAGCGTCCCGTTTGTCGAGGTCACGACGGGAATTGTCCGCATAGTGGGAACGAGTGTTGCGACTATGTGAACAGTTCCAGAGGGAACGCCGGGGCCGCCGGTCGAGGGCGGGGATCGAAAGACCGGCGGCCCATACCGCGCAGGAGCCGTCATCCTGTGCGGGGCTGCTTCCAGTTGACTGCGCAACAAGGTGTGCGGGGAGCGCGCGCAGGACTTCGGCTCGTGTGAATGGTTCACACGGGGCACGTGCGTCAAGTCGGCGCGGGTGTAGAGGGTGTTCACGCCGGAGCGGGCGCCGAGGGCGCGGGCCACGGCCCTTCGCACGATGGCGGGTGCGCGGCCGGGACGTGACGCATCTGCCGCTCTGTGCGCTGTAGGGCATGACTCCCATGGGTCATGGCCCGTCCTCTCGAGGCGGCAAGCGGGCCGAGGCGTACAGGGGCGGTCAGGTCATGGCACCTGACCGCCCCTGTGTGCCGTTCGGCGTTCTCACCACCCGCGCGCGTGCCACTCCGGCAGATGCGGCCGCTCCGCGCCCAGCGTCGTGTCGTTGCCGTGCCCGGGGTAGACCCAGGTCTCGTCCGGCAGCACGTCGAAGATCTTCGACTCGACGTCGTCGATCAGACTGGCGAACGCCTTCGGATCCTTACGGGTGTTGCCGACGCCGCCCGGGAAGAGGCAGTCCCCCGTGAAGACATGGGGATGCCCGTGCGGGTCGTCGTAGACGAGGGCGATCGAGCCCGGCGTGTGCCCGACCAGGTGGCGCGCGGTGAGCTCCACGCGCCCCACCCGGATGGTGTCGCCGTCGTCGACGAGGACATCGGTCGGCACCGGGATGCCGACGGCGTCCTCCCGGCCCGCGTACGTACGGGCGCCGGTGGCCGCGACGACCTGGGCGAGCGCCTGCCAGTGGTCGCCGTGCTGATGGGTGGTGACGACGGAGGCGATGCCGTCGTCACCGATCATGCCGAGCAGTGTGTCCGCGTCATTGGCCGCGTCGATCAGCAACTGCTCATCGGTGGCCCGGCAGCGCAGCAGATAGGCGTTGTTGTCCATCGGGCCGACCGCGATCTTGGTGATCATCAGGTCCTTCAGCTCGTGCACATCCGCCGGGCCGCCGACCGTCACCTGTCCGCTGTACGTCATGGCGGCAGCCTATAGCGGGGAGCAGGCCGGGAGCCCCCGCCATGGGCCGCGCGGTCACAACGGGGGGAGCGTCGGCAACGGGCCGCCCTGCACGGTGAGTCCGGAGCCGTCGCGCCGCCCGGCCAGCCAGCCGAGCAGCTCGGGCGCCGGGCCCGAGACGGTGACCTCCGGCTCCGTCGCCTCCCGGCCCGTCCGCCACGCGCGCGTGCCGTCCGTCAACTGCGCAGGGGGCACATCGGGGAGCCCGGAGAAGCGCGCGGCGAGGAAATCGATCTCCCGCTCCGAGAACTCCGCCGGCACATCCTCCAGCTCGTACCCGATACCGAGGTCCACATGGTGCAGCTCCACCTCGGCCCATCGGCGGAACGGCACCCTGGACGCCGAGTCGGTGACCCCGTTGCGCAGCTCCACCGTGCGTGACCAGTCCGCCGGCACGGCTCCCGCCTCCTGGAAGCGGGCCGCGCTGTCGCGCAGGTCGGTGAGCTGGACGTGGAGGGGGCGCGGGGCGTCCCGCTCGATGTCGGCGTCGCGGGCCTCCCCGGACGGATACATGGGACGGCCCTCCAGGACGTTCACGAGGGCGTCCGCGTTGCGGGCGAGGTGGGCGAGGACGTGGCCGCGGCTCCAGCCGGGGAGCCGTGACGGCTCGGCCACCGACGCGTTGTCCAGCTTGGCGGCTGCGGTGAGCAGCCGGTCCGTTGCGTCACGTACAGACGCCAGGTCATGACCGTGATCAATCATGGTGCTGACCCTAGCCCCGCCACACCTTTGGGTGAAGGTGGTGAAGCCGTGCCGTAAATCGAATGCGCGTGCTATATGGTCGAGCGTGGCGTCGGGCATGCTGGAGAGCCGGGGATTGTTATGCAACCCGGGAATCCGACCGGCGTTGTCAGTGGCTCCCCCTAGTCTGAGAAAGCACGGGGGCCTCGCCCCTGTCACTCCTCTCAAGCCAAGAAAGGTGCGGACCGGCGTGGCCGACCGTCTCATCGTCCGTGGCGCGCGCGAGCACAACCTCAAGAATGTCTCGCTCGACCTGCCGCGCGACTCGCTCATCGTCTTCACGGGCCTGTCGGGGTCGGGCAAGTCCTCGCTGGCCTTCGACACCATCTTCGCCGAGGGCCAGCGGCGCTATGTGGAGTCGCTCTCCTCGTACGCCCGCCAGTTCCTCGGCCAGATGGACAAGCCGGACGTCGACTTCATCGAAGGTCTGTCCCCGGCCGTCTCCATCGACCAGAAGTCGACCTCGCGCAACCCGCGCTCGACGGTCGGCACCATCACCGAGGTCTACGACTACCTGCGTCTGCTCTTCGCGCGCATCGGCAAGCCGCACTGCCCCGAGTGCGGCCGCCCGATCTCGCGCCAGTCGCCGCAGGCCATCGTCGACAAGGTCCTGGAGCTGCCGGAGGGGAGCCGCTTCCAGGTGCTGTCGCCGCTGGTGCGCGAGCGCAAGGGGGAGTTCGTCGATCTCTTCGCCGATCTCCAGACCAAGGGCTACTCCCGCGCGCGTGTGGACGGCGAGACCATCCAGCTCTCCAGCCCGCCCACGCTGAAGAAGCAGGAGAAGCACACCATCGAGGTGGTCGTCGACCGCCTCACGGTGAAGGACTCCGCCAAGCGCCGCCTCACCGACTCCGTGGAGACCGCCCTCGGTCTGTCCGGTGGCATGGTCGTGCTCGACTTCGTCGACCTCCCCGAGGACGACCCCGAGCGTGAGCGCATGTACTCGGAGCACCTGTACTGCGCGTACGACGACCTGTCCTTCGAGGAGCTGGAGCCGCGCTCCTTCTCCTTCAACTCGCCCTTCGGCGCCTGCCCCGAGTGCACCGGCATCGGCACGCGCATGGAGGTCGACCCCGAGCTGATCGTCCCGGACGAGGACAAGTCCCTCGACGAGGGCGCCATCCACCCCTGGTCGCACGGCCACACCAAGGACTACTTCGGCCGCCTGATCGGCGCCCTGGCGGACGCCCTGGGATTCAGGACCGACATCCCCTTCGCGGGTCTGCCGCAGCGCGCCAAGAAGGCCCTGCTGTACGGCCACAAGACGCAGATCGAGGTCCGCTACCGCAACCGGTACGGGCGCGAGCGCGTCTACACCACGCCCTTCGAAGGTGCCGTCCCCTTCGTCAAGCGCCGGCACAGCGAGTCCGAGAGCGACGCCAGCCGCGAGCGCTTCGAGGGCTATATGCGCGAGGTGCCCTGCCCCACCTGTCAGGGCACCCGCCTGAAGCCGATCGTCCTCGCGGTCACGATCATGGGGAAGTCGATCGCCGAGGTCTCCGGCATGTCCATCAGCGACTGCGCCGACTTCCTGGGCGAGCTGAAGCTCAACGCCCGCGACAAGAAGATCGCCGAGCGTGTGCTGAAGGAGGTCAACGAGCGGCTGCGGTTCCTGGTCGACGTCGGCCTGGACTACCTCTCGCTGAACCGCGCGGCCGGCACTCTCTCCGGCGGCGAGGCCCAGCGCATCCGCCTGGCCACCCAGATCGGCTCCGGCCTCGTCGGTGTCCTGTACGTCCTGGACGAGCCGTCCATCGGCCTGCACCAGCGCGACAACCACCGCCTGATCGAGACCCTGGTCAGACTCCGCGACATGGGCAACACGCTCATCGTCGTCGAGCACGACGAGGACACCATCAAGGTCGCCGACTGGGTCGTCGACATCGGCCCCGGCGCGGGCGAGCACGGCGGCAAGGTCGTGCACAGCGGCTCCCTGAAGGACCTGCTCACCAACGCCGAGTCCATGACCGGCCAGTACCTGGCCGGCAAGAAGGCGATCCCGCTCCCCGACATCCGCCGCCCGCAGGACCCCTCCCGCAGGCTCACGGTGCACGGCGCCCGCGAGAACAACCTCCAGGACATCGACGTCTCGTTCCCGCTGGGCGTGTTCACCGCGGTCACGGGCGTGTCCGGCTCCGGCAAGTCGACGCTGGTCAACGACATCCTGTACACGCACCTGGCCCGCGAGCTGAACGGCGCGAGGAGCGTTCCCGGGCGGCACACGCGCGTGGACGGCGACGACCTCGTCGACAAGGTCGTGCATGTCGACCAGTCGCCCATCGGCCGCACCCCGCGCTCCAACCCGGCCACGTACACCGGCGTCTTCGACCACATCCGCAAGCTGTTCGCCGAGACCACCGAGGCGAAGGTCCGCGGCTACATGCCCGGCCGCTTCTCCTTCAACGTCAAGGGCGGCCGCTGCGAGAACTGCGCCGGCGACGGCACGATCAAGATCGAGATGAACTTCCTCCCGGACGTGTACGTCCCGTGCGAGGTCTGCCACGGTGCCCGCTACAACCGGGAGACCCTGGAGGTCCACTACAAGGGCAAGTCCATCGCCGAGGTCCTGAACATGCCCATCGAAGAAGCCATGAACTTCTTCGAGGCGGTCCCGGCGATCAACCGTCACCTCAAGACGCTGAACGACGTCGGTCTCGGCTACGTCCGGCTCGGCCAGTCCGCCACCACCCTGTCCGGCGGCGAGGCACAGCGTGTGAAGCTCGCCAGCGAGCTGCAGAAGCGCTCCACCGGCCGCACGGTCTACGTCCTGGACGAGCCGACCACCGGTCTGCACTTCGAGGACATCAGCAAGCTGCTGACGGTGCTGGCCGGCCTGGTCGACAAGGGCAACACGGTCATCGTCATCGAGCACAACCTCGACGTGATCAAGACCGCCGACTGGATCGTCGACATGGGTCCCGAGGGCGGCGCGGGCGGCGGACTCGTCGTCGCCGAGGGCACGCCCGAGGAGGTCGCCGGGATCCCGGCCAGCCACACCGGCAAGTTCCTGCGGGAGATCCTCGGCGCCGACCGGATCAGCGACGCCAGCTCGGTACCGGCCCCGCGCAAGACCGCGGCCAGGAAGACGGTCGCGGCCGGGGCGACGGCGAAGAAGACGGCGTCGGCCCGGACTGCCAACAACACGGCCACGAAGAAGGCGGCCGCGGTCACCAAGAAGGCCACGCCCGCGAAGAAGACGACGCGGGCACGAAAGGCCTGAACAGCCCGAACGGACAGAGAACGGTGCGGCGCCCCGCGGGAGAACTTCTCGCGGGGCGCCGCCCGTCGAGGCCGGGCTGCCGGACCGGCCCAGGAGAGAAACCGGCCCCCTACACCTCGCCCACTTCGTACGCATACGGCGGCTCCGCGCCCGCCCGGGAGCAGGTGATCGCGGCTGCCCGCGCCGCGAAGCGCAGCAGCCTGGTCCAGCCGTCGGCGCCCAGTCCCAGGAGCGCCTCACAGGACAGGGCGTCCTGGGCGGCCAGCCCGTGCAGCAGGGCCGCGTTCACCGTGTCGCCGGCGCCGATGGTGTCGACGACGTCGACCTTCTCACCCGGTACGGGGTGCACGGCCCCGTCCCGGGTGAAGGCGCTGAGCCCGTCGCCGCCATGAGTGATCACCACAGCCGCGGGTCCGGCGGCCAGCCACTCCCGCGGGGAGCCGCCCAGCCACAGGGCGTCCTCCTCGGAGAGCTTGAGCAGCGACACCGAGGGCAGCCAGCTCCGAAAACGCGCCCGGTAGGCGTCAGGGTCGGGAATCAGGCCCGCCCGGATGTTGGGGTCGAGCGCGGTGAAGACACCCTGCGCGGCCGCGGTCCGCAGCAGGGCCTCGTAGGCCGTCGCGCCGGGCTCCAGGACGAGCGAGCAGGTGCCGAAGGACACCGCGCGCGTCTCGGCGGGGAGCGCCTCGGGCGCCGCGAACAGCCGGTCGGCGGTGCCCTCGACGTAGAAGGAGTAGGCGGCGGACCCGTTGCCGTCGATCGTGGCGACCGCGAGGGTGGTCGGCTCCGCACCGCGCTGCACGGCCGAGACGTCCACGCCCGCTGCCCGGAGTCCGTCGAGCAGCGCCTCGCCGTAGGCGTCGCGGGAGGTACGGGAGCAGAACGCCGTGGGGGAGCCGAGACGGCCGAGGGCCACGGCCGTGTTGTACGGGCCGCCGCCGAGCGCCGGTTTCAGGCCCGCGAGGGCACCCGTGCCCTGCGGTACCAGGTCGATCAGAGCCTCACCGGCGACGACGATCACGAGGCGGTTCCTTTCTCGCACTTGCCGAACTTCTCGGGCTGCTTGAATTTCTCGGCTGTTCGGGGTGTTCGGACCGCACCGGCCCCTGCGGACAGCCGCACGAGGTCCGGTGGATGAAGGTGCAGGGGAGCCGCAGGGTGCGGGCGGGGCGGTCCGGGGAGGCGAGGCGTTCCAGGAGCACCTGGACCGCCTGGGCGCCGATCTCCCGGCTGGGCTGGGCGACGGCGGTCAGCCGGGGCGAGAACAGGTCGGCCCAGGCGAAGTCGTCGAAGCAGCACAGCGCCATGTCCTCGGGCACGGACAGACCGCGGTCGCGCAGGGCGCGCAGAGCACCGATGGTCATCGCGTTGTTGGCGGTGACGAGTGCGGTGGGCGGGGCGGCAAGGGAGAGGAGGGCGGTGGTGGCGCGCTCGGCCTCGGCGGACTCGGAGTTGCCGTGCACCAGGAGGCGTTCGTCGTGGGGGAGCCCGGAGGCGGCGAGGCCGTGGCGGTATCCGGCGACGCGTTCGCGGGTGGTGCTGAGCCCGGGCCGGCCTGCGACCAGGGCGATCCGGCGGTGGCCGAGCTCGGCGAGATGGGTGACCAGCCGGGCGGTCGGCTCGACACTCTCGGCGCAGACCTGGTCGTAGGCGGGTGCGCCGTCGGCCGGGGTACCGACGAGCCGGTCGAGGAAGACGGCCGGCACGCCGTGGCGGCCGAGGTAGGCGAGGAGGTCGCCCGGGGTCGCCGAAGGGGCGACGATCATGCCGTCGACCCGGCGTTCATGCAGCAGCTGGACGACCTTGAGCTCATGCTCCGGGTCGTCGTGCGGATCGGCGATGAGCAGGCTGTAGCCGTGTTCCAGGGCGGCGGCCTCGACGCCCTGGAGGATCTCCGTGAAGTACGGGTTGCTGATCGCCGACACCGCGAGCCCGATGGACCGGGTGCGCGAGGTCACCAGGGACCGGGCGAGGGTGTTCGGGGTGTAGCCGAGCCTCTCGACGGCGTCCAGGACGGCCTGGCGGGTGTGGGGGAGGACGGGCCTGGTGCCGTTCAGCACGTGCGAGACGGTCGCCACGGAGACCCCGGCGCTTCGAGCGACGTCGGCCATGGTCGCCATCGCGTCCCCCTTCCCGGGCCCGGCCCCTTTCGACGGCACGGTGTGCCTTCCGGCCGGGACGGTATCCCATCGAAGGCCCCGCGTAAACGCTTGCGCAAACGTTTACGTCCCTTGACGGCGGAGAAGTGTGCCGATCTGCCCGGACCGTCGGACAGAGCTCACTCCCAGTCCCACCCGATGCCGACGATCCCCGTTCGCACCCGGGGCTCGACGAGATGGACCGAGCGGTGGCGGCCGCTGAGGGGCAGCTCCTGGCGGCCGCTGCGCGGGGCCGCCGGCGAGTGCTGGGCGAAGCGGTGGCAGCGGGAGGGCAGGGCATGCTCGTCGAAGTGCACCTGGAGCGCGTACTGCCCGCCCGCCGGCCCGAAGCCGCGGATGTACTCGCGGGACACGCCGGCGGTGCCGTCCTCGACGCCGTAGCGGAAGAGGAAGGTGTCCCCGGCCCGCAGGCGGGTGTCGAACAGGAGCTCGGCCGCGAGCACGCCGGTGTCGTGGTGCACGCGCACGCGTCCCGTGCGGCAGTTCTCCAGCGCGTGCACCCGCATGCGTTCCGGTGCGCAGCCCGGGTCGCCGTGGTGGACGGCCACGAAGCGGTCGACGCCGTCCTTGTGGGCGCGCACTATGTGATGGGACTCGCGCCCCGCCAGTTCGCGGTGGGCGCCGATGCGTACCCGCTCGTGGTGCCCCAGGGTGTGCAGGCCCCCGTCCAGGGGCGTGCCCAGCTCGGCCAGCAGCCGCTCCAGGACGCCCGACGCCTCCACCAAGGAGCGATAGGAACGGCCCGCGTGCCGCCCAGCGCACGAGGGTTCGTCGCTCTCGGCGAGCAGCCGGATCAGGGACTCCTCCGGCAGCTGGAGGATCTCCTCCAGCGCGCGTACGGCCCGCAGGGACTCGGGGCGCTGCGGGCGTCGGGCACCCTGCTGCCAGTAACTCAGGCTCGTCACACCGACCTTGACCCCGTAGCGCGACAGATGGTGCTGCACACGCTGCAGCGGCAGTCCGCGGGCGGCGATCGCGGCACGCAGTGCGACGTGGAAGGGGCCGCCCCGCAGGGCCGAGTCCAGTTCCGCGGTGGCGACGGCGGCGACGTCCGCGTGCTGTGTGGCGTGCGGCATGCAGGGGCCTTTCTGTGAATGCTCGCTACGGCTGGTCGGGCCGGGTTTGTGCGTGTCGTCGGGGCCACCCCGTCGGCGCCGTGGAGTCTTCACATCCGTACGCCGTCGTTCCCGGTCCCGAGTTCCCCCGCATTGAAGCGTGTTGACCTAGTCCCGACAACACCTGAGACCCAACAGCAGTGCACTCCTGGCCGAGACACGATCGGTGACCTCAAGTCGGCGCGCCGTTCCCGCCGTTGCCGAGCACCTTTCCGGTGGGACGGGCGAGTGGCACCGCACGACTCCCGGCACCGGCTCGCGCCCGGGCACGGTACGCAGGCCGTGGTTCACCGAGGGTGACGTTCCCCGAGTCCCGGGTGCCCGCCCGGCGGCGTTGTCCACAGCCCCGCCGCACTGTCAGCCCCCGCCAGTAGGGTGTGAGACATGGCCGATCCCTCCAGCTACCGCCCCAAGCCGGGACAGATCCCGGACTCCCCAGGGGTGTACAGGTTCCGTGACGAGCACCGCCGGGTGATCTACGTCGGGAAGGCGAAGAGCCTGCGCCAGCGCCTGGCGAACTACTTCCAGGACCTGGCCGGACTCCACCCCCGCACCCGCACCATGGTCACCACTGCCGCGTCCGTGGAGTGGACCGTGGTGTCCACGGAGGTCGAGGCCCTGCAGCTGGAGTACTCCTGGATCAAGGAGTTCGACCCCCGGTTCAACGTCAAGTACCGCGACGACAAGAGCTACCCGTACCTCGCGGTGACGATGAACGAGGAGTTCCCGCGCGTCCAGGTGATGCGCGGCCACAAGCGCAAGGGTGTGCGCTACTTCGGGCCGTACGGGCACGCCTGGGCGATCCGCGACACCGTGGACCTCCTGCTGCGCGTCTTCCCGGTGCGCACCTGCTCGGCGGGTGTCTTCAAGAACGCCGCCCGCACCGGACGCCCCTGTCTGCTCGGGTACATCGGCAAGTGCTCCGCCCCCTGCGTCGAGCGCGTCTCCGCCGAGGAACACCGCGAACTGGCGGAGGAGTTCTGCGACTTCATGGCCGGCCGTACGGGGACGTACCTCCGCCGCCTGGAGAAGCAGATGACCGAGGCGGCCGAAGAGATGGAGTACGAGCGGGCGGCCCGCCTGCGCGACGACATCGAGGCCCTGAAGAAGGCCATGGAGAAGAACGCGGTCGTGCTCGCCGACGCGACCGACGCCGACCTGATCGCGGTCGCCGAGGACGAGCTGGAGGCAGCGGTCCAGATCTTCCACGTACGCGGTGGACGGGTGCGCGGCCAGCGCGGCTGGGTCACCGACAAGGTCGAGGAGATCACCACCGGCGCCCTGGTCGAACACGCCCTGCAGCAACTGTACGGCGAGGAGAAGGGCGACTCCGTCCCCAAGGAGGTCCTCGTCCCCGCCCTGCCCGACCCGGTCGAGCCCGTCCAGGAGTGGCTCGCCGAGCGCCGCGGCTCCGCGGTCTCGCTGCGCATCCCCCAGCGCGGCGACAAGAAGGCCCTGATGGAGACGGTGGAGCGCAATGCCCAGCAGGCGCTCGTGCTGCACAAGACCAAGCGCGCCTCCGACCTGACCACGCGCTCGCGCGCCCTGGAGGAGATCGCCGAGGCGCTCGACCTGGACAGCGCCCCCCTCCGAATCGAGTGCTACGACATCTCGCACCTCCAGGGCGACGACGTGGTGGCCTCCATGGTCGTCTTCGAGGACGGCCTGCAGCGCAAGAGCGAGTACCGCCGCTTCCAGATCAAGGGCTTCGAGGGGCAGGACGACGTCCGCTCCATGCACGAGGTGATCACCCGCCGCTTCAAGCGGTACATCGCCGAGAAGGAGAAGACGGGGGAGTGGGCCGACGGCGAGAACGCACTCACCGAGGAGGACGGCCGCCCCAAGAAGTTCGCCTACCCGCCCCAGCTCGTCGTCGTCGACGGCGGGCAGCCGCAGGTCGCGGCGGCCAAGAAAGCCCTCGACGAGCTGGGTGTCGACGACGTCGCCGTGTGCGGCCTCGCCAAGCGCCTGGAGGAGGTGTGGCTGCCGGACGACGACGACCCCGTGGTCCTGCCCCGGACCAGCGAGGGCCTCTACCTGCTGCAGCGCGTCCGTGACGAGGCCCACCGCTTCGCGATCACCTACCAGCGCACCAAGCGGGCCAAGCGCTTCAGGTCGAGCCCCCTGGACGACGTGCCGGGACTCGGGGACACACGCAAGCAGGCACTGCTGAAACATTTCGGTTCGCTGAAGAAACTACGATCCGCCACCATCGACCAGATCTGCGAGGTGCCCGGCATAGGCCGCAAGACGGCCGAGACCATCGCCGTGGCCCTCGCCCAGGCGGCCCCGGCCGCGCCCGCCGTGAATACGGCGACTGGAGAGATCATGGAGGAGGAACCCGGAACAATGGGTTCCAGCGGGCAGTCCGTAACCATGGGCGCCCCGGACGAACGACGGGGGCAGGAGACATGAATGTGAACGAGCACGACGGGCAAGAAAGCCAGGCCGGAGACGGAGCACAGGTGAGTACGGGCAACGACACACCCGGGTCGGTCCCCGAGGCGGCCATCCCGGAGCTGGTGATCATCTCGGGCATGTCCGGTGCGGGCAGGTCGACCGCCGCCAAGTGTCTGGAGGACCTCGGCTGGTTCGTCGTCGACAACCTGCCGCCCGCGCTGATCCCCACCATGGTGGAGCTCGGCGCCCGCTCGCAGGGCAACGTCGCCAGGATCGCGGTCGTCGTCGACGTCCGCGGCCGCCGTTTCTTCGACAACCTCCGCGAGTCCCTCGCCGACCTGGAGGCCAAGAACGTCACCCGGCGGATCGTCTTCCTGGAGTCCTCCGACGACGCCCTGGTGCGCCGCTTCGAGTCGGTGCGCCGCCCGCACCCCCTCCAGGGCGACGGCCGGATCGTCGACGGCATCGCCGCCGAGCGCGAGCTGCTGCGCGAGCTGCGCGGCGACGCCGACCTGGTGATCGACACCTCCAGCCTGAACGTGCACGAGCTGCGCGCCAAGATGGACGCCCAGTTCGCCGGCGAGGAGGAGCCGGAGCTGCGGGCCACCGTCATGTCCTTCGGCTTCAAGTACGGCCTCCCGGTCGACGCCGACCTGGTCGCGGACATGCGCTTCCTGCCCAACCCGCACTGGGTCCCCGAGCTGCGCCCCTTCACGGGCCTCAACGAGGAGGTGTCGGCGTACGTCTTCAACCAGCCCGGCGCCAAGGAGTTCATCGACCGGTACGCCGAACTGCTGAGGCTCATCGCGGCCGGATACCGCCGCGAGGGCAAGCGGTACGTGACGATCGCCATCGGCTGCACGGGAGGCAAGCACCGCTCGGTCGCCACGTCGGAGAAACTCGCCGCGCGCCTCGCGGCCGAGGGTGTGGAGACGGTGGTCGTGCACCGGGACATGGGACGCGAATGACGGAACGTTCTTCGCGGCTGGGCAGGCTGCGCCGGGTGGTGCCCGAGTCCCGCGCGGGCCGGCCCGTCGAGGCCCGCGGCGCCCGGCCGCGCCGTCGCGGTGCCCAGCCCAAGGTGGTCGCCCTCGGCGGCGGCATGGGCCTGTCCGCCTCGCTCGCCGCACTGCGCCGGATCACCGGCGACCTCACCGCCGTCGTCACCGTGGCCGACGACGGAGGCTCCAGCGGCCGGCTGCGCGACGAGCTGGGGGTGCTGCCGCCCGGCGACCTGCGCAAGGCGCTGGCCGCGCTGTGCGGCGACGACGACTGGGGACAGACCTGGGCCCGCGTCATCCAGCACCGCTTCCAGTCCAAGGGCGACCTGCACGAACACGCGGTCGGCAACCTCCTGATCGTCGCCCTCTGGGAGCAGCTCGGCGACCACGTGCAGGCCCTCGACCTGGTCGGCAAGCTGCTCGGCGCGCACGGGCGCGTGCTGCCCATGTCCGCCGTGCCCCTGGAGCTGCAGGCGCTGGTCAAGGGGCACGACCCGGAGCGGCCCGAGGACGTCGACACCGTGCGGGGACAGGCGACCGTGGCGCTCACGCCGGGCGAGGTGCAGTCCGTGCACCTCGTGCCGCACGACCCGCCCGCCGTCCCCGAGGCCGTCGAGGCGGTCCTGGACGCCGACTGGGTCGTTCTCGGCCCCGGCTCCTGGTTCTCCTCGGTCATCCCGCACCTGCTCGTTCCCGAACTCCTGGACGCCCTCACCGAGACGAAGGCGCGCCGGGTACTCTCGCTGAACCTCGCCCCGCAGCCCGGAGAAACCGAAGGCTTCTCCCCGCAGCGTCATTTGGAGGTTTTGGGACGACACGCCCCTAAACTCGCCCTGGACGTGGTGCTGGCCGACGAGGCCGCCGTGCCTGACCGTGACGTGCTCACCGAGGCCGCCAAGCGGTTCGGTGCCGCGGTCGAGCTGGCGCCGGTGGCCCGGAGGGACGGAACTCCGCGGCATGACCCGGAGCTGCTGGCCGCCGCGTACGACCGTATTTTTCGGATGCATGGAAGGATCGGCCCATGGCGATGACGGCAGCGGTGAAGGATGAGATCTCCCGGCTCCCCGTCACCCGGACCTGCTGCAGAAAGGCGGAGGTCTCCGCCATTCTGCGGTTCGCCGGCGGCCTCCACCTGGTCAGCGGGCGCATCGTGATCGAAGCGGAGCTGGACACCGCGATGGCGGCGCGGCGCCTGAAGCGGGACATCCTGGAGATCTTCGGTCACAGCTCCGAACTGATCGTGATGGCGCCGGGTGGACTGCGCCGCGGTTCGCGCTACGTCGTCAGGGTGGTCGCCGGCGGTGACCAGCTCGCCCGCCAGACCGGCCTGGTCGACGGCCGCGGCCGTCCGATCCGCGGTCTCCCCCCGCAGGTGGTCTCGGGGGCCACCTGCGATGCGGAGGCCGCTTGGCGCGGCGCCTTCCTGGCGCACGGCTCGCTGACCGAGCCCGGCCGCTCCTCCTCCCTGGAGGTGACCTGCCCCGGCCCGGAGGCCGCACTCGCCCTGGTCGGCGCCGCCCGCCGGCTGTCGATCGCCGCGAAGGCGCGTGAGGTGCGCGGTGTGGACCGCGTGGTCGTCCGCGACGGCGACGCGATCGGCGCCCTGCTCACCCGTCTCGGCGCGCACGAGTCGGTGCTGGCCTGGGAGGAGCGCCGGATGCGCCGCGAGGTGCGGGCCACGGCCAACCGTCTCGCCAACTTCGACGACGCCAACCTGCGCCGCTCCGCGCGCGCGGCCGTCGCCGCCGGCGCCCGCGTGCAGCGCGCTCTGGAGATCCTCGGTGACGAGGTCCCCGAGCACCTCGCGGCCGCCGGGCGCCTGCGCATGGAGCACAAGCAGGCCTCGCTGGAGGAGCTGGGCGCGCTCGCCGACCCGCCGCTGACCAAGGACGCCGTCGCGGGCCGTATCCGCCGACTCCTGGCGATGGCCGACAAGCGCGCCTCCGACCTCGGCATCCCGGGCACGGAGTCCAGCATCACCGAGGAGATGGCCGACAACCTGGTCGGCTGACCCCGCGCAGGAACATCTGAAGATCGCTCAACATGCCGGTGCCGGCGCCCCTTTGGGACGTCGGCACCGGCATGTGGCTGTCCGTGAGGCGCCCTTGACTCGATCATGAAGTGTCATGAGCCTGGCAACAGTTCGCTGCTGTGGCGGACCATTGCTAGGGGGGTTCATGAGACACAGAGCGAGATCGATCCTCGCTGTCGGCGCGCTCCTGCTCGGCGGCGCGAGCCTCGCACCCATCGCCCAGGCGCAGAACGGAAGTTCGCAGGGATCCGACCCGGGCGAGGTCAAGGTCTACCGCGCCGATGTCACCGCCAAGCAGGTACCCCTGCTGCTGGCGGCCGGGCAGGACGGCAACGAACTCGGCGAGCAGGTCCCGGAGAAGGGCACCGCCTCGGTCGAGGTCTATCTCACCGGCCAACAGGCCCAGAAGCTGGAGAAGCAGGGCGTAGCCCTCACCGAGCACACGCTTTCGGCCAAGGCGGAGAAACGCGTGGACGCCGCCGCCCAGGGCGTCTTCCGCCCGTACGGCGGAAGCGGCGGTCTCAAGGAGGAGATCGTCCGGACCGGGCAGGAGAACCCCGGCCTCACCAAGGTCGTCTCCATCGGCAAGACCGTCAACGGACAGGACATCCTCGCCCTCAAACTGACCAAGGGCGCGAAGAAGTCCAAGGACGGCTCGAAACCCTCCGTCCTCTACATGTCCAACCAGCACGCGCGCGAGTGGATCACGCCGGAGATGACCCGCCGGCTGATGCACTACTACCTGGACCACTACAAGACCGACCAGCGCATCAAGAAGATCGTCGATTCCACCGAGCTGTGGTTCGTGATCTCGGCCAACCCCGACGGCTACGACTACACCTTCAAGAACTCCGAGACCCGCCTGTGGCGCAAGAACCTGCGGGACGTCAACGGCGACGGTGTCATATCCACCGGTGACGGCGTCGACCTCAACCGCAACTTCGCCTACAAGTGGGGCTACGACGACGAGGGTTCGTCCCCCAACCCCACCAGCGAGACCTACCGCGGCGCGAGCCCCGCCTCCGAGCCCGAGACCAGGGCGCTGGACGCCTTCGAGAAGCGCATCGGCTTCGCGTACGCCATCAACTACCACTCCGCCGCCGAACTCCTCCTCTACGGCGTCGGCTGGCAGGTCGCCACCCCGACCCCCGACGACGTGGTCTACAAGGCCCTCGCCGGTTCGCCGGACAACTCCGCGATCCCCGGCTACCGCCCCCAGGTCTCCTCCGAGCTGTACACCACCAACGGGGAGGCGGACGGACACGCGGGGAACGTCAACGGCATGTCGATGTTCACCCCGGAGATGTCGACGTGCCAGACCGCGTCGAACATCGACCCCAACGACCAGTGGAAGGCGGCCGACTGCCAGTCCGTCTTCAACTTCCCGGACGACGAGAAGCTGATCCAGCAGGAGTTCGAGAAGAACATCCCGTTCGCGCTGTCGGTCGCCGAGACCGCCCCGCACCCCGACACCCCGTCCTCCTCGCTCGGTCTGACCGCCGCCGACTTCACCCCGGCGAAGTTCTCGACGTCGTACTCGCGCGGCGCGGACCAGGAGGTCTCCGTCGTCGTACGCAAGGCCGTGCGTGACAAGGAGCTCAAGTACCGCGTCAACGGCGGCCGTACCCAGGACCAGGGGCTCAGGGCCTGGAAGGGCGGCGAGACCTACGGCGGGGACGACAACCTGCACTTCGACGAGTACCGGGCCAAGGTCAAGGACGGCGACCCGGGCGACAAGGTCGAGGTGTGGTTCACCGGCCGGGCCAGGAACGGCAAGAAGGTCTCCAGCGAGCACTTCACCTACACGGTCGCCCAGCGGCCCAAGGCCGACACGCTCGTCGTCGCCGAGGAAGGTGCCGCCGCCACGCAGGCGCAGACGTACGTGGACGCGCTGAAGGCGAACGGCCGCAAGGCGATCGTCTGGGACGTCGCCACCCAGGGCGCACCCGACGCGCTCGGCGTGCTGAAGCACTTCAAGACCGTCGTCCACTACACCGGGGCGAGTGTCCCGGGCAATGCCACCCAGCTCCAGCTGCGTGCCTACCTCAACGAGGGCGGCAAGCTGATCGAGGCGGGCGAGCAGGCGGGCGGCAGCGTCGACCTCGGCGGCGGCACCCTGTCGAACGACTTCAGCCAGTACTACCTGGGTGCCTACTCCCGTACGTCGACCCCCGGAGCCACCGGCTTCGCCGGCTCCGGCAAGCTCGACGGCTTCAGCGGGGCGCTCGGCGCCGCCACCGGCAACCCGCTCGACAAGGCGGGCACCTACAGCGTCACCTCCGACTCGCTGCCCGCCGACAAGTACCCCCAGTTCGCCAGCGCGGGCGCGGGGCAGTTCGCCGGGACCGTCAACCCGTACGGGCCGTACGCCGGCTCCTTCATGGCGGCCGCCGTTCACACCGACGACGCGTACAAGCGCCTCACCCGCACCATCGACCTCACCGGTGTCACCGCGGCCCAGCAGCCCACCCTGCGCGGCCAGTTGCTGTGGGACACCGAGCCCGGCTACGACCACGTGATCGTCGAGGCCCACACCACCGGCGCCGACGACTGGACGACTCTCCCGGAGAGGGGCGGCGCGACCAAGCAGACCGTGCCGAGCGAGTGCGGGGCGGGCTTCCTGGTGAACGAGCACCCGTGGCTCAAGCACTACCTGACCATCGCCGACAACAACTGCACCGCAACCGGCACAAGCGGTTCCTGGAACAGTCTCACCGGCGCCTCCAACGGCTGGGAGCAGGTCAACTTCGACCTGAGCGCGTACGCCGGCAAGTCCGTGGAGGTCTCCATCAGCTACGTCACCGACCCGGGTACCGGCGGGCACGGCGTCCTCGCCGACGACGCCTCCCTCGTGGTCGGCGGCACCGCGACCCAGACCGAGGGCTTCGAGACGTCGCTCGGCGCCTGGAACGTGCCCGGACCGCCCGCGGGCAGCCCCGCCGTCCTCAAGGACTGGACGCGCACCGGAGCCCTGTTCAGGACATACGGAGCGATCACCACCGACCGGACCGTGCTGCTGGGCTTCGGCCTGGAGCACGTCACCGCGGCGGCCGACCGCAACACCCTCATGAAGAAGGCCCTCGCGGCCCTGGAAGGGTGAATGCCCTGGTCAACGATGACTAGCTCACCGTAGTCAAAAAGAGTGATCGGTCTTCCGGGCCGGGCGGTCCGTACCCCTACTGGCGGGTACGGACCGCCTGCCCATGTATGGGGCGTCTCGATGTCACTCCGGGGCCCTCAGGGAGGTAGGGTCGGGGGTGGTCGGGGACATCCCAAACAGAGCTCGCCGGCACCGCATGGCCGGCGTACCAACGAGGAGATCGGTTCGTGACGATCCGCGTAGGCATCAACGGCTTCGGTCGTATCGGTCGCAACTACTTCCGCGCACTGCTGGAGCAGGGTGCAGACATCGAGATCGTGGCTGTCAACGACCTGGGTGACACCGCGACCACCGCCCACCTGCTGAAGTACGACACCATCCTGGGCCGCCTCAAGGCCGAGGTGTCGCACACCGCCGACACGATCACCGTCGACGGGCACACCATCAAGGTCCTTTCCGAGCGCAACCCCGCCGACATCCCGTGGGGCGAGCTGGGCGTCGACATCGTCGTCGAGTCGACGGGCATCTTCACGAAGAAGGCCGACGCCGAGAAGCACATCGCCGGCGGCGCCAAGAAGGTCCTCATCTCGGCGCCGGCCAAGGACGAGGACATCACCATCGTGATGGGCGTCAACCAGGACAAGTACGACGCGGCCAACCACCACGTCATCTCCAACGCCTCCTGCACCACCAACTGTGTGGCGCCGATGGCGAAGGTCCTCGACGAGAACTTCGGCATCGTCAAGGGCCTGATGACGACGGTCCACGCGTACACCAACGACCAGCGCATCCTGGACTTCCCGCACTCGGACCTGCGCCGCGCCCGTGCCGCCGCCGAGAACATCATCCCGACCACCACCGGTGCCGCCAAGGCCACCGCCCTGGTCCTCCCGCAGCTCAAGGGCAAGCTGGACGGCATCGCCATGCGCGTCCCGGTCCCCACCGGCTCGGCCACCGACCTGGTCGTGACGCTGCAGCGCGAGGTCACCAAGGACGAGGTCAACGCCGCGTTCAAGAAGGCCTCCGAGGACGGCGACCTCAAGGGCTACCTGTCGTACACCGAGGACCCGATCGTCTCCTCGGACATCGTCAGCGACCCCGCCTCCTGCACCTTCGACTCCTCCCTGACCATGGTCCAGGAGGGCAACTCGGTGAAGATCCTCGGCTGGTACGACAACGAGTGGGGCTACTCCAACCGCCTCGTCGACCTGACGGTCTTCGTGGGCAACCAGCTCTGATCTGATCCACAGAGCAGGCAACTCGATGTGAACGCAGGGCTCGGGCGGCGCAGGGACGCGCCGCCCGGGCCCTGACTCGCGTACGCAGCAGCCCTCGTACGATCAGAGCAACCCTCACCAGGAGCCTCCCTAATGAAGACGATCGACGAACTTCTCGCCGACGGCGTGGACGGCAAGCGGGTCTTCGTCCGCGCCGACCTCAACGTGCCGCTCGCCGACGGCCTCATCACCGACGACGGCCGCATCCGCGCCGTCCTGCCCACCGTCAAGGCCCTCGCGGACGCGGGCGCCAAGGTGGTCGTGGCCTCGCACCTCGGCCGCCCCAAGGGCGCGCCGGACCCTGCCTTCTCCCTCCTCCCGGCCGCCGAGCGGCTCGGTGAACTCCTGGGCGCCCCGGTCGCGTTCGCCCAGGACACCGTGGGCCCGGCCGCCCACGCCGCCGTCGACGGCTTGGAGCCCGGCCAGGTCGCGGTCATCGAGAACCTGCGTTTCAACGCGGGCGAGACCTCCAAGGACGACGCCGAGCGCGGCGAGTTCGCGGATCGGCTGGCCGCCCTCGCGGACGTCTATGTCGGAGACGGCTTCGGCGCCGTGCACCGCAAGCACGCCTCGGTCTTCGACCTCCCGGCGCGCCTGCCGCACGCCGCCGGCTACCTCATCGCGAACGAGGTCGCCGTACTGAAGAAGCTCACCGACGACGTACAGCGCCCGTACGTCGTCGCCCTCGGCGGCGCCAAGGTCTCCGACAAGCTCGCCGTCATCGACCAGCTGCTCGGCAAGGCCGACCGCCTGCTCATCGGCGGTGGCATGGCGTACACCTTCCTCAAGGCCAAGGGCTACGAGATCGGCAAGTCGCTCCTCCAGGAGGACCAGATCCCGGCCGTCCTCGAGTACATCGAGCGCGCGGAGAAGACCGGCGTCGAGCTGGTGCTGCCCGTCGACACCCTGGTCTCCACGGACTTCCCGGACCTGAAGACCAAGGCGCCGGCCAACCCCACCACCGTCCCCGCGGACGCCATCCCGGCCGACCAGGAGGGCCTGGACGTCGGGCCGGAGACCCGCAAGCTGTACGCCTCGAAGATCGCCGACGCCGCCACCGTCTTCTGGAACGGCCCGATGGGCGTCTTCGAGCACCCCGATTTCGCCGAGGGCACCAAGGCGGTCGCCCAGGCCCTCCTCGACTCCCCGGCCTTCACGGTCGTCGGCGGCGGAGACTCCGCCGCGGCCGTGCGCCTCCTGGGCTTCGACGAGAACGCATTCGGCCACATCTCGACCGGCGGCGGCGCCTCCCTCGAATACCTCGAGGGCAAGACGCTCCCCGGCCTCGCCGCACTGGAGGACTGACCCACATGACCGCGCGCACGCCGCTGATGGCGGGCAACTGGAAGATGAACCTCAACCACCTCGAGGCCATCGCCCACGTCCAGAAGCTCGCCTTCGCCCTCGCGGACAAGGACTACGAGGCCGTCGAGGTCGCCGTCCTGCCGCCCTTCACCGACCTGCGCTCCGTGCAGACCCTGGTCGACGGCGACAAGCTCAAGATCAAGTACGGCGCCCAGGACCTCTCGGCCCACGACTCCGGCGCCTACACCGGCGAGATCTCGGGCTCCATGCTGGCCAAGCTGAAGTGCACCTACGTGGCCATCGGCCACTCCGAGCGCCGCCAGTACCACAACGAGACCGACGAACTGGTCAACGCCAAGGTCAAGGCCGCCTACAAGCACGGCCTGACCCCGATCCTGTGCGTCGGCGAGGAGCTGGAGGTGCGCGAGGCGGGCAACCACGTCACGCACACCCTCGCCCAGGTCGAGGGCGGTCTGAAGGGCCTCCCGGCCGAGCAGGCCGAGACCGTCGTGATCGCCTACGAGCCCGTCTGGGCCATCGGCACCGGCAAGGTCTGCGGCGCCGAGGACGCCCAGGAGGTCTGCGCCGCCATCCGTGGCAAGATCGCCGAGCTGTACACCCAGGAGCTGGCCAACCAGGTCCGCATCCAGTACGGCGGCTCCGTCAAGGCCGGCAACGTCGCCGAGATCATGGCGCAGGCCGACATCGACGGCGCCCTGGTCGGCGGCGCCTCGCTGGACGCGGACGAGTTCGTCAAGATCGTGCGCTTCCGCGACCAGTGACACGAGCTGGGAGTATGCGGTAGCGGCGATACGTCGTACCCTTGCGGGGGCACAGCTTGGTTGCTGTGCCCCCCGTCGTTCATCCGAATCCGAGGAAGTTGGTCCAGCCGTGGTTTTGGGGTTCTCGATCGCCCTGATCGTCTTCAGCCTGCTGCTGATGCTGCTGGTGCTGATGCACAAGGGGAAGGGCGGCGGCCTCTCCGACATGTTCGGTGGCGGCATGCAGTCGTCCGTCGGCGGCTCCTCGGTCGCCGAGCGCAACCTCGACCGCATCACCGTGGTGATCGGTCTGCTCTGGTTCGCGTGCATTGTCGTACTCGGCATCCTCATGAAGTCCAACAGCTGAGCAGCGACGCACACAGCACGTACATTCCGCACGTAAGGCCCCATGTTCGGTACGCGCAGCTGAGCGCGGCCTATCATGGGGCTTGCGTCTAGGTGTGGGGGGTGTAACTCCAATCACTGGACGCGCGTTGGGCCTTACGTAGACTGAGGCGCTCGCAACGAAGCGAAACGCCGACTCGCTTCGCGGCACCATCACGCAGGGAGTTACGACCGTGGCAAGTGGCAACGCGATCCGAGGAAGCCGGGTCGGGGCGGGGCCGATGGGCGAGGCCGAGCGCGGCGAGTCCGCGCCGCGTCTGCGCATCTCCTTCTGGTGCTCGAACGGGCACGAGACGCAGCCCAGCTTCGCCAGCGACGCGCAGGTTCCCGAGACCTGGGACTGCCCGCGCTGCGGCTTCCCCGCCGGACAGGACCGGGACAACCCGCCGGACCCGCCGCGCACCGAGCCCTACAAGACGCACCTCGCGTACGTCAGGGAGCGGCGCAGTGACGCGGACGGCGAGGCGATCCTCGCCGAGGCGCTCGCCAAACTGCGGGGCGAGATCTAGGAGTTGAGAGCCGGTCGGGCACCGAGGAGTGCCTGGCCGGAGCTGTTTCGTGCCCGGCCGCCGGCCGGCTCCGGACCGATTGTCAGTGGTGCCCTCTACGGTTTGTGTATCGGCGAATCGTGAGGGGGAGTTGTGGCGACGGTCGAGGGGGTGGACAGTCTCGCGCCCGCGTGGCGTGGGGGGTTCGGGCGACTGTGGACGGCCGCGGTGGTGTCCCGGTTCGGAGACGCGCTGCGGGGTGCGGCGCTGCCCCTGCTCGCCGCGTCCCTGACCGACCGCCCCCTGCTCATCGCATCCGTGACCGCCTGCGGCTATCTGCCCTGGATCGTCTTCGGACTGCTCGGCGGCGCGGTCGCGGACCGGGTGGACCAGCGGCGCGCCATGTGGACGGTGGATGCGGTACGGGGACTGCTCGTCGCCGCCTTCGCCGTGGCCGTCGCGCTCGGCCACGCCTCGATCGCGCTGCTCATCGCGCTCGCCTTCGTGCTGACCGCCCTCCAGACGCTCTTCGACAACGCCTCCACTGCCCTGTTGCCCGTCCTGGTGGACCAGGAGGCGCTCGGCAGCGCCAATGCCCGGCTGATGACGGGACAGCAGATCGCGGGCGGCCTGATAGGGGCACCGGCGGTGCCGCTGCTGCTCGCCGCCGGGGCCGCCGTCCCCTTCGCAGCCGACGCCGGGACCTTCCTGGTGGCCGCCGCGCTGGTCGCGTCCCTGCGCACCACCGCACCCGAGCGCGGACCGAAACCGGCGGGCAGCACTCTGCGCCGGGAGATCGCGGAGGGACTGCGCACCCTGTGGCGCGACCGGGCCCTGCGCGGACTGTGCGCCGCGACCGCCCTGTGCAACATCGGTATGGGCGCTCTCATCGCCACCCTGGTCGTCCTGGTGATCGGCTGGCTGGACGCAGGCACCGCCGGATACGCGGTGGCGACCACCGCCTACACGGTCGGCGGCCTGGCCGGGGGCGCCGTGAACCGGCAGCTCACCACCCGCCTCGGACCCATGCGGGCTGTGCTGCTAGCGGGCCTCGTACAGATAGCCGCCCTCGTCGTCATGGGCAGCGTGCGCAGCCTGTCCGCGACGGCGGCCGCACTCGCCGTGTTCGGCTTCATGGGAATGGTGTGGAACGTCAACACGACCACGCTGATGCAGCAGCGCACCCCCGCCGACCTGCTCGGCCGGGTCAGCTCTGCCTTCCGCACCCTGGCCGTCGCCGGGGCTCCGCTGGGCGCCCTGCTCGGTGGCGCGGTCGCCACAGCCTGGGGCCTGAACACACCGGCCCTGCTGACCGCCGCCTTCTTCGTTCTGTCGGTCCTCGCCCTGATACCTGCCCGCAAGCCGGACGTACCTGTGGTTGCGCCGCACGGCGACGCCACGACAGCTCATGTCACGCGCTGATCAACTAGGTTGGGACCGGCAGCGGGGCACGGCAGGAAAGAAGGCTGAAGTCCGAAATGAACGCAGACGTCCGTAACAGGCTCAACCAGACGCCCGAGTGGACCGCCCTGGCCAAGCACCGTCAGGAGCTCGGCGAAGTGCGGCTGAGGGACCTGTTCGCCGCCGACCCGGGGCGCGGCGCCGGGTACACACTCCAGGTCGGCGACCTGTACATCGACTACTCCAAGCACCTGGTCACCGACGAGACCCTGCGGCTGCTGCGCGACCTGGCCGCCGCCACCGACGTGTTCGGCCTGCGGGACGCCATGTTCCGCGGCGAGAAGATCAACACAACCGAGAACCGGGCGGTCCTGCACACCGCGCTGCGCGCCCCGCGTGACGCCGTGATCGAGGTCGACGGGGAGAACGTCGTCCCTGGTGTGCACGCGGTGCTCGACAGGATGGCCGAGTTCGCCGAGCGGGTCCGCTCCGGCGCCTGGACGGGTCACACCGGCAAGCGCATCAAGAACGTCGTCAACATCGGTATCGGCGGCTCCGACCTGGGCCCGGCGATGGCGTACGAGGTGCTGCGCAGCTACACCGACCGCGATCTCACGGTCCGCTTCGTGTCGAATGTCGACGGCGCCGACCTGCATGAGGCGACCCGCGACCTGGACGCGGCGGAGACCCTGTTTGTCATCGCCTCCAAGACCTTCACCACCATCGAGACGATCACGAACGCGACCTCGGCGCGGGAGTGGCTGCTCGGCGAGCTGAAAGCCGGTCAGGAAGCCGTCGCCCAGCACTTCGTGGCGCTGTCGACGAATGCCGGGAAGGTGTCGGAGTTCGGCATCGACACGGCGAACATGTTCGAGTTCTGGGACTGGGTCGGCGGCCGGTACTCGTACGACTCGGCGATCGGGCTGGCGCTGATGATCGCCATCGGCCCGGATCGCTTCCGGGAGATGCTCGACGGGTTCCGGCTGGTGGACGAGCACTTCAGGTCGGCGCCCGTCGAGTCCAACGTGCCCTTGCTGCTGGGGCTGTTGGGCATCTGGTACGGCAACTTCCATGACGCCCAGTCGCATGCGGTGCTGCCGTACAGCCACTACCTCTCCAAGTTCACCGCCTATCTGCAGCAGCTGGACATGGAGTCCAACGGCAAGTACGTGGGGCGGGACGGGCAGGAAGTGGACTGGCAGACGGGGCCGGTGGTGTGGGGCACGCCCGGCACCAACGGGCAGCACGCCTACTACCAGCTGATCCATCAGGGCACGAAGCTGATCCCGGCGGACTTCATCGGGTTCGCCGAGCCGGTGGCCGAGCTGAGCGACGGGCTCAAGGCACAGCACGATCTGCTGATGGCGAACTTCTTCGCCCAGACGCAGGCCCTCGCCTTCGGCAAGACACCGGACGAGGTGCGGGCCGAGGGGGTGCCGGAGGAGCTGGTGGCGCACAAGACGTTCAAGGGCAATCACCCGACGACGACGATCCTGGCGCGCGAGCTGACGCCGTCCGTGCTGGGCCAGTTGGTCGCGCTGTACGAGCACAAGGTGTTCGTGCAGGGGGCGGTGTGGAACATCGACTCCTTCGACCAGTGGGGCGTCGAGCTCGGCAAGGTGCTGGCCAAGCGGGTCGAACCCGCGCTGACCGAGGGGGCTGAGGTGGCGGGCCTCGACGAGTCCAGCAAGGCGCTGGTCGCCAAGTACCGGGAGCTTCGGGGCCGGGCGTAACACCGCGACTGCGGCAGGGGGGGAGGCGAGCGGCGCATGACCGTCCGCTTCCCGCCGCCCTACAACTCCCACGATTTCTACGGCAGTTGACGTGCGCGGCCTTCCCTGTCAGGCCACCGCGCTGAGGGTGTCCGCGAGCCGTCGTCTTGCGGCGCGTGCCGCCGGGAGGGCGGCGAGTGCGGCCGCGCCGAGCACCGCGGTGGCGCCGAAGAGCACGAGCAGTACCGGCGACGGGCTCTGGGCGATTCCCGCGCCGATACCGCTCGATCTGCCCTGGGAGTCGATCAGCCAGTGTGCGAGGGGGGTGCCCAGGGCCGTACCGACGAGGGCGGCGGCCAGGGCGGTGCAGCCGGTGGCCGTGACGGTGATCGCGGTGATCTGGCGCGGGGACAGACCGATGGCCTTGAGGGCGAGCAGATCGCGCTCGCCTTCGCGGACGGTGCCGGCGATCGCGGTGAGCAGTTCGACGAGCCCGATGAGGGCCAGGACGGCGATCAGGCCGACGACGACCGAGCGCAGGGGGGAGAGGCCGTCGGCCGGGTTGGTCACGGCGTGCACGTCGAGCCGGCCGTGCCCGGCGGCGGCCAGCCGGCCTGCGACCGCATGCGGGTCGGCGCCGGGGCGCAGGCGGAGCTGGTAGAGGGTGGCGGTGAGGCGCGGGTCGTTCTCGCGGAGGGTGTCGAGCGAGGTGGAGATGACCCGGCCGGCGTTCTCCGGTTCGATGCTGCGGCCCACGATGTGCAGGATCTGCGGCTGGTCGCCGACCGTCATCCGGACCCAGTCACCGACGCGGACGTCCAGCAGATCCAGGAGGCCCTGCCCGGCCACCGCCTCGTCGCTGCCGTGTGCGGCGCGGCCCTCGGCGAGGGTGTACGGGTAGGGGTTCCGGCCGGTGCCGAGGCCGCGCAGGGCGATCGTGGCCGTCTGGCCCGGCACCAGGGCGGCGACCTCGACACCCGGGTAGACGGCGGCGACCTGCGGGTCGCGCTGAAGCAGGGAGCGGGTGGCCCGGTCGCTCAGACCCGCGTCGGCGTGGACGGTGAGCGCGGCCGGGAGCCCGATCTGCTCGGGTTCGCTGTGGAAGCGGTCGATGGTGGTCCAGGCACTCATCGCCACGACGATCAGCAGCAGGGGCAGGGCCAGCCGGGCCACAGTGGCCACGGACCGCAGCCGCCGGACCGAGGCAGTGTGCCACCCCAGCACCAAGGCGGGCGGCACACCGAGCCCCAACGCCCGCCGGGCCATACCGGAGAGGTGCCTGCCGGAGGGGGCGGTGGGGCGCGGGCTCGTGGTGCGGTGGGCGTGGCCGCCGGGTTGTCCGGTCGCCGGAGCCGTGGGGCGAGTGCTGGACGTCCCCTCCGCCCGGCTCGGCGGTGGGGGTTCTGTCGGGGCGCCGGGCTGTGCCGTCAGCCTCTGGTTTGCCACCTCCAGTGGCTCTTTGGCTGCCGTAGCCGGAGGCCGCGGGGTGGGCGCCCCTCGCGGCGGATCCGATCGCGGGTGGTCCGCCGAACCAGCCAGCCGTGCACCCAGCCTCAGCGTCCGTCGGGCCGGCTCCAGCAGCCCGCTGCCTCCCGCGGTCGCGGGCCGGGGGGTGGACAGCTGTGGGTCCGCGGATCGGGGTGCCGGGTCTGTGGAGTGTCCGTCGGGCGGGGGGCCGGGTGTCCGTAGAGCTCGGTCCGGCAGCCGGGGGGCGGCTTCCAGTCCGAGTGCTCGGCGAGCCAGGACCAGCCCTCCACCCCCACGACCCGCAGGCCGTGCCACCGGGACCGGTGGGACGCGGCCCGCTCGCCAGGCCGCCAGGGCTGTGGTGGCGCCGATGAAGAGCACGGCGCCCGCCGGGATGGCGAACAGGGTCGGTGTATGGCCGGGCAGGCCCTGCCATACACCGAGGGCGTCTCCGAGGCGGCCGGGGAAGCGGCTGCCCAGGGACTGGGTGAGCGTTGCCGCGGCTGCGGCGCCGAGGACGGCGTAGGCGATGTGCTGGAACAGGAATACGCGGACGACCTGGGCCGGGGTGAAGCCGATCGCCTTCAGGACGGAGATGTCGCGGAGGTGGCCGCGGATGCGGGTGGCGATCGCACCGTGGACGGCGAGGCCCGCGGCGATCAGTGCGCCCAGGCCGAACAGACCCAGGACCTGGCCAAGGAGCCGGTTGTCGCCCTGTGCCTCGGCGCGGGCCTGCTGCCAGGTGGAGACCTCGCCGATGGCGCCCGCGCCCAGGACGGTGACGGCGCGCTGGACTGCGTAGTCCGTGTCCTCGGGGTCGGTGAGGCGCAGGCCGATGACCTGGCCGGTGGGGTGGGGTACCGCGGAGGGGAGGGCCCATACCAGGCCCGGCTGTTCGTTGGCGCGGTAGCGGGGCTCCGCGCTGTCCGCCACGCCCACGACGGTGACCGTCCGTGCCGTGCCCGGCAGGGTGAGCGTGTCGCCCGGTTCGGCGAGCAGGGCGCGCGCGAGGCGGCTCTCCAGTACCACGCCGTCGGGGGTGGCCGGGTTCAGCCAGTGGCCTGCGCTGAGCAGCGGGCGGCCGACCTGGGGGCGCTCGGGCGGCGTCGTGCGCAGTTCGACCGAGGCTCGGGTGCCGCGTGAGGCGAGGGTGGCGACGGCGGTGGGGTAGGGGCCGGCGACGGACTGCACACCGTCCAGGCCTGCCAGCTTTCCCACCTGGGCCGACTTGTCCGTGTGGATCCAGACGTGCGCGCCCCGCTCCTGGGTGAAGATCCGCTGCCAGGGGTTGGTGGCATACCCGAACAGGGCCGTGGCCAGTAGCAGCGACACCACGATCCCGGCCGTGGCGAGGACCAGGAACAGCGCCTCGCCGCGGTGCGTGCGCAGGTCGGAGTGCGCCCAGCGCAGTGTTGCTCGCATGTCGGCTCAGGCCTTCCGGGGATCGTCGTCGTTCGCCCGCATGTCAGTCCCTGAGCTCCAGCACCCCGGATATCCCGCTCCGGCGGGACACTCCGGTGCCGTCCAGCTCCGCGTCGTCGGCGATCCGGCCGTCGAAGAAGCTGATCACACGGTCCGCGGCGCTCGCCAGCCGGGCGTCATGGGTGACCAGCACGATCGTCTGGCCGCGCTGGTGGAAGCGGGACAGCAGCCGCATCACCTCACGGGTGCCCTTGCTGTCCAGGCTGCCCGCGGGTTCGTCGGCCAGCAGGAGCGGCGGATGGTTGACCAGGGCGCGAGCCAGTGCGACCCGCTGCTGTTCGCCGCCGGACAGCTCGCCCGGCATGCTGCGCTCCTTGCCGCTCAGCCCCAGTTCGCCGAGCAGCTGCTCCCGCTCGGCCCGCGCCTGCTTCGGGGCGGCCCCCGCGAGCAGGGCCGGCAGCTCCACATTGTCGGCGACCGACAGATTGGAGACGAGATTGAAGAACTGGAAGACGATGCCGATCCGTTTCCTGCGCTCCACCGCCCAGCGCGCCTCGCTCCACGCGTCCGTGCGCTCACCGTCCAGCCGGATGCTGCCGCCGTCCGGCCGCTGCAGCCCGCCCAGCAGATGCAGCAAGGTCGACTTGCCCGCGCCGGACGGACCGGTGACGGCCACGAACTCGCCCTGCCGGACGCACAGATCGACCCCGCGCACGGCATGCGCCGGCGCGCCCTCGCCGTAGTGCGTCTTGACCAGGCCTTCTGCGTGCAGCACGGGAGCGGGACTGTCGCTCACTCCAGCTCCTCCAGCTCTTCCTGGCACCGTTCCAGCCAGTCGAGGTCGGCCTGCAGGTGCAGCATCGCGCCCTCGATCAGCAGATGGGCGATGCGGTTGTCGCGGTCTTCGGCGGCGGCCAGTTTCGACAGGTCGCGCATGGTGTTGAGGTACTGACGCCGCTGCTTGTTGATCAGGGCGATCTGTTCGGCGAGACCCGTCTGCGGGGCGAGCGCCAGCTTCATGAAGAACTCGTCCCGCACCCGCGGCTCGTCCTCGGGCTCCTCGAACCAGGCGCGCAGCGCCTCCCGCCCGGTGTCGGTGAGGTGGTAGACCTTTTTGTTGGGCCGGCTCGACTGCTCGACGTCCTCGCCCTCGATCAGACCTTGCTTCTCGAGGCGGCCGAGGGTTACGTAGATCTGGCCGACGTTCGGCTGAGGGTACGCGGACCCCAGCAGTTGCTCAAGGTCCTGCTTGAGCTCGTAGCCATGGGCCGGACCGCGTGCCAGGAGTGCCAGGAGGGGCAGGCGCACTCGTGCTGTCCTCCTGTCCTCGGAATGTGCTCCAGGCCCTAGTATCGCGCATACCTAACAGGTATACATGGCCTCTGACTCCGGGCGAAGATGCCCGTCGCCGGTGTACAGGGAGGAACCTATGCGGTGGATCCATGCCGCCGGTAGGGGCCTCCTTGTTCTCGTCGTGGTCATGACCGGATACATCGCCTCCGGTGCGCACGCCGACGAGGGTGCGACGGACGGCCGCGGGCCGTTGACGCTCGCCACCGCCGGAGATCTCACCAACTACCTCGACCCCCTTCTCCAGGGCTGGAATCGCACCCATCCCGGCGAGAAGGCCCATCTCGTCGAGCTCCCGGACTCCGCCGACGAGACCCATGCGCAGATGGTCACCGACCTGCGCGGCGGGGACCGCAGCCGGTTCGACGTCCTCAACATCGACGTCAGCTGGACCTCGGAGTTCGCGGCGGCGGGCTGGATACGGCCGCTGCCCCGCGACCGCTTCCCGATGAAGGGCTTCCTGAAGCCGGTCGTCGACACGGCGACCTACGACGACCATCTGTACGCCGTCCCGTACGTGACCAATGCCGGCCTGCTCCTCTACCGCAAGGACATCCTCGCCAAGGAGGGCGTCCCGCCGCCGCGCACCTGGGCCGAGCTGGAGTACGACGTGAAGACCATCGCGCCGAAGTACGGACTCGACGGCTACGCGGGGCAGTTCCTCCCGTACGAGGGCCTCACCGTCAACGCGGCCGAGGCCGTCTACTCCGCGGGTGGCAGCATCCTCGGCGACGAGGGCGCACGCGTCACCGTCGACTCGGCCGCCGCACGCGAGGGCATCGGCTTCCTCGCCCGGGGCGTGCGCGAGGGCTGGATCCCGAAGAAGGCACTGATGTACAAGGAGGAGGAGTCCAAGCAGGCCTTCCAGGACGGCCGTCTGCTCTTCCTCCGCAACTGGCCCTACGCCTACGTCGGCGCGTCGGCCAAGGGCTCCCCGGTCGCCGGCAGGATCGGCGCCGTGCCGCTGCCCGGCCCGGACGGGCCCGGCAGGAGTGTCCTCGGCGGCTCCAATCTGGCCGTCAACACGCACACACAGCACCCCGACTCCGCCGCGCGCCTGCTCGCGTACCTCACCAGCGAACCCGTCCAGCGCCAGGTCCTCACCCGTGGCGCGCTGCCGCCCGTACGGGCCGCGCTGTACCAGGACCCCGAGCTGATACGGCGGTTCCCGTATCTGCCGACCCTGCGCACGAGCGTCCTGCATGCCGCGCCGCGCCCCAAGAGCCCGCGCTACGACCAGGTCAGCCTGGTGGTGCAGGCGGTCGTGCGCGACGCGATGACCGGGCACGAGACACCCGCGGCGGCGGTGCGGAGGCTGGCGCGGGAGCTGGCGGCCGTCTCCAGTCGCTAGTTACTTGTTAAGTAACGCGGAAGTCTCATCTGGGCTCAGAATGCCCCTTTAGGTCCGCTTTTGCCACGCCAACTCGCCAGTAGCTTCTGTTTCTTTCATTGACACCCTCACGACACGCCTACCTAACATGCATACATGTTGAGTAAGTACCGCTGGTGGCGTGACGCGGTGATCTACCAGGTGTACGTCCGCAGCTTCCTGGACAGCACCGGCGACGGCGTCGGCGATCTGGCCGGGGTCCGCGCCGGACTGCCGTACCTGAAGAAGCTGGGCGTCGACGGGATCTGGCTGAGCCCCTTCTATCCGTCCCCGCAGCACGATCACGGCTACGACGTGGCCGACTACTGCGACGTCGACCCGCTCTTCGGCGACCTCGCCGAGTTCGACCTGCTGATGGCCTCCGCCCGGAAGCTGGGCGTCAAGGTGCTGCTGGACGTCGTGCCCAACCACTGCTCCAGCGAGCACCCGTGGTTCCAGGAGGCCCTCGCCTCGCAGCCGGGCAGCGCGGCCCGCGCCCGCTTCCACTTCGCCGACGGCCGCGGCGCCGACGGCTCGCAGCCGCCCAACAACTGGCACTCCATGTTCGGCGGCCCCGCCTGGACCCGGGTGACCGAGCCGGACGGCCGCCCCGGCCAGTGGTACCTGCACATGTTCGCGCCCGAGCAGCCCGACTGGAACTGGCGCAACCCCGAGACCGGCGCCGAGTTCGACCGGGTCCTGCGCTTCTGGCTCGACCGGGGCATCGACGGCTTCCGCATCGACGTCGCCGCCGGCCTCTACAAGCACCCCGAACTGCCCGACTCCGACGACCCGGAGGCCGACGCCCGCACCCGCGACTCCGTCAACCCGCTCGCCTGGAACCAGCCCGAGGTGCACGACGTGTGGCGGCACTGGCGGGCGGTGTGCGAGGAGTACACGGCACGCGACGGCCGCGAGCGGCTGCTGGTCGGCGAGGTGTCGGTCCCGACCGCGCGCGAGCACGCGAAGTATGTGCGGGCGGACGAGCTCCATCAGGCCTTCTTCTTCGACCTGCTCAGCGCCCCCTGGAACGCCGACGCCTTCCGCAAGGTCATCACCGAGGCCATGCAGGACATAGCCGGCACGGGCTCGACGGTCACCTGGGTCCTCAACAACCACGACCAGGTCCGCACCGTCACCCGCTACGGCGAACCCGCGCCGGAGGGCAGCGGCCTGGGCACGGCCCGCGCCCGCGCCGCCGCGCTGCTGATGCTGGCGCTGCCCGGAGCCGCGTACATCTACCAGGGCGAGGAACTGGGCCTGCCCGAGGTCGTCGACCTGCCCGACGACGTGCTCACCGACCCGATCTTCCGCCGCACCGGAAGCCGTGCCCGCATCCGCGACGGCTGCCGGGTCCCGCTGCCGTGGTCGGGACAGGCCTCACCCTTCGGCTTCACCTCCGGCGCCGAAAGCGCACGGCCGTGGCTGCCGCAGCCCTCCTACTTCGCCGAGTACGCCACCGACCGCGCCCTCGCCGACACCCGCTCCTTCTGGCACCTGTACCGCGACGGCCTCCAACTGCGGGCCGCACTGCCCCAGTTGGGTGAAGGAACGCTCGACTGGCTGGCCAGTCCGCCCGGCGTCCTCGCCTTCACCCGCGGCGACGGCCTCGTCTGCGCCGTCAACTTCGGTACGGCGCCCATGCCCGCGCCGGTCTCCGGCACCCCGCTGCTCTCCAGCGGCCCCTGCACGGCCGGGGTGCTGCCCGGTTCGACGGCGGCCTGGTGGATCAACGACCTCTGACCACCACGGCCCGTCACCCCTGATTGTTCGTCAGTTTCCCACCCCTTGAAGGGACATCAATGATGATGCGACGACGCACGACCCTGCTCGCGAGCTGCACCGCCCTCGCCCTCGCGCTCGGCGCCACCGCCTGCGGAGGCGGCCCGGTCTCCGCAGGCGGCGGCGACAAGGCGCTGGGCGGCCAGACCGTCACGGTGGCCGGAGTCTGGACCGGCAGCGAGCAGAAGAACTTCCAGAAGGTACTGGACGCCTTCAGCGCGAAGACCGGCGCCAAGACGCAGTTCATCTCCACCGGCGACAACGTCTCCACCGTCGTCGGCAGCAAGATCGAAGGTGGTAACGCGCCCGACGTGGTGATGGTCCCGCAGGTCGGCGTGTTGCAGCAGTTCGCCAAGAAGGGCTGGCTCAAGCCGCTGTCCGCCACCACCCAGAAGGCCGTGGACGCGGGCTACGCCCCCGTGTGGAAGAAGTACGGCAGCGTCGACGGCACCCTGTACGGCCTCTACTTCAAGGCCGCCCACAAGTCGACGGTCTGGTACAGCCCCGAGGCCCTCACCCAGGCAGGCGTCAAGCCGCCGAAGACGTACGACGAGATGCTGAAGGCCGGACACACCGTCTCCGACTCCGGCGTTGCCGCCTTCTCGGTCGCCGGGCAGGACGGCTGGACCCTCACCGACTGGTTCGAGAACATCTACCTCTCACAGGCGGGCCCCGAGAAGTACGACGCCCTGGCCGCCCACAAGTTGAAGTGGACGGACGCGAGCGTGGTCAAGGCGCTCGGCACCCTCGGCAAGCTGTTCAAGGACAAGCAGCTGATGGCCGGCGGCCAGAAGGAGGCCCTCAACACCGACTTCCCGGGCTCGGTGGAGAAGGTCTTCGGGCCCAAGCCCGAGGCCGGCATGGTCTACGAGGGCGACTTCGTCGCCGGGGTCGCACACGACCAGTTCGGCAAGACCATCGGCACGGACGCGAACTTCTTCCCCTTCCCCGCGGTCGACGGCGGCAAGGCGCCGGTGGTCAGCGGCGGTGACGCGGCCGTCGTCCTCAAGGACGGCAAGAACGCCACGGCAGGCATGAAGCTCCTGGAGTACCTGGCGACCCCGGAGGCGGCCGCCGTATGGGCGAAGGCCGGTGGCTTCCTGTCCCCGAACAAGAAGCTCTCTCCCGACTCCTACGGCGACGACGTCACCCGGGCCACCGCCAAGTCCCTTGTCTCGGCCGGGGATTCGGTCCGCTTCGACATGTCCGACCAGGCCCCGGCGGCATTCGGCGGCACCAAGGGCGCGGGCGAGTGGAAGCTGCTCCAGGACTTCCTGAGCGACCCGTCGAACCCGAAGGGCACCGCGGCACAGCTGGAGGCCGCGGCGGCCAAGGCCTACAAGGGCTGACGCACCATGACCACGACTCTGGTGAAAGAGACAAGCCCGCCCGCGATCGGGGGCGCCGAGCGGGCCCGGCGCTCCCGTCGCCGGGCCCGGATCATCGCCCTGCTCTTCGTCTTCCCGGCACTGCTCCTGCTGGGTGCGCTCGTCGTGTACCCCGTGCTGTTCTCGGTCGGCCGCAGCTTCTTCGACGCGTCCGGTACGCGCTTCGTGGGCGGCGAGAACTACACCGAGATGTTCCGCGACCCGGCGACCCTCAACGCCGTACGGAACACGGCCATCTGGGTCGTCGTGGCGCCCGCGCTGCTCACCGGCCTCGGCCTGATCCTCGCCGTACTGGTGGAGAAGGTCCGCTGGGCGACGGCCTTCAAACTCCTGCTGTTCATGCCGATGGCGGTGTCCTTCCTGGCGGCCGGCATCATCTTCCGGCTCGCCTACGACGAGGACCCGAACAAGGGCGTGCTCAACGCGGCCGTGGTCTCGGTGCACGACGCCTTCAAGGGCACCTCGGAGTATCCGACCGCGCGGGCTCGCGTGGGCCAGGGGCTGAAGGCGGCGCCGGACGGCTCGTACCGGACGAACGGGAGCGTGTCGCCGGGGCAGTCGGTGGCGCTCGGGCTCGTCGGCGTCGCGCCGAAGGACCTGCCCGGCGGTGCCGAGCCCGCGTACGGCGCCGCGCACCGCAAGGCCGCGGCCGACGAGGTGAGCGGGGTCGTCTATCTGGACTTCACCCCCGGCGGGGGCGGGAAGCAGGGCAAGGTCGACCCGCGGGAGAGCGGGCTGCCCGAGATGAAGGTCGAGGCGGTGCGGGACGACGGGACCACGGCCGGGAGTACGGCCACTGCCGCTGACGGCTCCTTCCACTTCGCGGGGCTGAAGTCCGGCTCGTACACGGTGAAGTTGCCCGCGTCGAACTTCGCGCAGCCGTACCAGGGTGTCTCGTGGCTCGGACCGATGCTCGTCACGCCGGCGATCATCGGGGCGTATCTGTGGATCTGGACCGGGTTCGCGATGGTGCTGATCGGGGCCGGCCTTGCGACGCTGCCGCGCGATGCGCTGGAAGCGGCGCGGATGGACGGCGCGAACGAGTGGCAGATCTTCCGGCGGATCACGGTGCCGCTGCTGGCGCCGGTACTGACGGTCGTCTTCGTGACCCTCGTGATCAACGTGATGAAGGTCTTCGACCTCGTCTACATCATCGCGCCCGGGCCGGTGCAGGAGGACGCGACCGTGCTCGCCACCCAGATGTGGCTGGTGTCCTTCGGCGGCGGCAACAACCAGGGGCTCGGCAGTGCGCTGGGCGTGCTGCTCCTGCTGCTCGTGGTCCCCGCCATGGTCTTCAACGTCCGTCGTTTCCGGAGGAGTCAGCGATGAACGCGGTCAGGCGTGGCCTGGGGAACGGGCTGGTGCAGGCTTTCCTGGTGGTGATCGGTCTGGTGTGGCTGACGCCGCTCGCGGGGTTGTTCCTGTCGTCGTTGCGGTCCTCGCAGGACTCGGCGAGCAGCGGCTGGTGGACGGTGTTCAGCAGCCCGGGTCAGCTGTCCTTCGACAACTACTCGGCGCTGCTGAAGAACTCCGGGATGACTCAGGCCTTCTGGAACACGGTGCTGATCTCCGTGCCGGCGACCGTGCTGGTCGTGGTGCTGGCGGCACTGGCCGGATATGCCTTCGCCTGGCTGGACTTCCCCGGGCGGGAGGCCGTCTTCCTGGTCGTGGTGGCGCTGTTGGTGGTGCCGGTGCAGATCGGGTTGCTGCCGGTGGCCAAACTCTTCGGTCAGCTGGGGCTGTTCGGGACGATTCCGGGGGTCGTGCTGTTCCATGTGGCGTACGGGCTGCCGTTCGCGGTGTTCCTGCTGAGGAACTACTTCGCCGAGATGCCGAAGGAGATGCTGGAGGCCGCCCGTATGGACGGCGGGAGCGAGTGGCGGATCTTCACGCGGCTGGTGCTGCCGGTGGGGCGGCCCGCGATCGCCTCGCTGGCCATCTTCCAGTTTCTGTGGGTGTGGAACGACATGCTGGTGGCGCTGTTGTTCGCGGACAGTTCCTCGCAGCCGCTGACGGTGCAACTTCAGTCGCAGATACGGCAGTTCGGGAGCAATATCGATGTGCTGGCGCCGGGGGCGTTCGTGTCGCTGGTGGTGCCGGTGGTGGTGTTCTTCGCGTTCCAGAAGCACTTTGTGCAGGGCGTGATGGCGGGTTCGGTGAAGTGAGTCTTCTTCGGCCTGAACGGCCTCGTCCTCAAACGCCGGACGGGCTGAAAATAGCCCCTCCGGCGTTTGAGGAGCGGGGGTCCGGGGGCTGGCCCCGGGACGGGTAGGGGCGGCGGGGGCGAAAAAATCCTCCGCCGCACCCTCGACTCACGGTGAAGCCGGTGGGTACAGCGAGCGGGGCAGTTGGGAGGCTGCCGTCGCGTCCAGTAGCCACAGGGTGCGGGAGCGGCCGCGGGCGCCCGCGGCCGGAGCCTGCACCTCGCCCGCTCCGGACAGGGCGATCGCAGCAGCCTGCGCCTTGTCCTCGCCGGCCGCCAGCAGCCAGACCTCCCGTGCCGCGCGGATGGCGGGGAGGGTCAGCGTCACCCGGGTCGGCGGAGGCTTGGGCGCCCCATGGACGCCCACCACCGTCCGCTCCGTCTCCCGTACCGCGGGCAGCTCCGGGAACAGCGAGGCCACATGCGTGTCCGGACCCACACCCAGCATCAGGACGTCGAAGGTCGGCACGGCACCGTGGTTCTCGGGCCCGGCCGCCCGGGCCAGCTCCTGCGCATAGCCCTCCGCCGCCGCCTCGACGTCGCCACCGTACGGACCGTCCGACGCCGGCATGGCGTGCACCCGCTTCGGGTCCAACGGGACGGAGTCCAGCAGGGCCTCGCGGGCCTGGGTGACATTGCGGTCCGGGTCGCCCTCGGGCAGGAAGCGCTCGTCCCCCCACCACAGATCGAGCCGGCCCCAGTCGATCGCGTCCCGGGCCGGTGCGGCAGCCAGGGCGGCCAGCAGGCCATTGCCGTTGCGGCCGCCCGTCAGGACCACGGACGCATAGCCCCGGGAGCTCTGCGCGTCCACGATCTTCGTGATGAGACGGGCCGCGGCGGCCTGCGCCATCAGTTCCTTGTCGTGGTGCACGACCAGCTGCGGAGTACTCACTTCGCCGCCGCCTTCTTCCCCGATTCCGCGGATTCCGCGGATTCCGCGGATTCCGAGGCGTCCGAGTCCGTCACCGGCGCCTCCGCCGCTTCCGGTGCGGAAGCTTCCGCAGCGACCTCGCCGTCCGCTCCTTTGGGAGCAGGCTCCGCCGGCTCCGGAAAGGAGACCTCCGGCAGCGAAGGGTTCAGCCGGTCCACCCCGAACCGCAGCGCCGACGCATACGTGTCGTCCGGATCCAGCCGCCGCAGCTCCTCCGCGATCAGCTCGGCCGTCTCACGCCGCTTCAGCGCCACCGCGCGGTCCGGCTGGCCCTGGATGGAGAGGGTCGCCAGGGAGCCGTCCGCACGGTCCAGGACTATCTGGCCGGTGTCCGTCGCCATGCGGACCGCCGTCAGGCCGGGGCCGTTCGACAGCGACCGCTTCACCGGTACGTCCAGGCGGTCCGCCAGCCACATGGCCAGCAGTTCGCAGCTCGGGTTGAACTCCTCGCCCTCCACCTCGACGGCCTCCACCTCGCAGGTGACCTGGTCGAGCGCGGCGGCCAGCATCGAACGCCAGGGCGTGATGCGGGTCCAGGACAGGTCGGTGTCGCCGGGGGTGTAGGTGTCGGCGCGCGCCGACAGCTCCCGTACCGGCTGCTCCGCGGCGTACGTGTCCGTCACCCGGCGCTGGGCCAGTGCGCCCAGGGGGTCGTTCGCCGGGTCGAGGGGGGCGTTCACCGGCCACCAGGCCACCACCGGGGCGTCCGGCAGCAGCAGGGGCAGGACCACCGACTGTGCGTGGTCCACGATCTCGCCGTACAGGCGCAGGATCACCGTCTCGCCGGTGCCCGCGTCGGCGCCCACCCGCACCTCGGCGTCGAGGCGCGACTGCGTACGGTCGCGGGGCGAGCGCGAGACGCGCTTGATGACCACGAGGGTGCGCGAGGGGTGCTCGTGCGAGGCGTCGTTCGCGGCCTTCAGAGCGTCGTACGCGTTCTCCTCGTCCGTCACGATGACCAGCGTGAGCACCATGCCGACGGCCGGCGTGCCGATGGCACGGCGGCCCTGCACCAGCGCCTTGTTGATCTTGCTGGCCGTGGTGTCCGTGAGGTCCATCTTCATGGCCGGCGCCAGCTCCGTCCGTCTCGCTCCAGCATTTCGTCCGCCTCGACGGGCCCCCACGTGCCGGACGGGTACTGCGCCGGCCGGCCGTTCTGGTCCCAGTACTGCTCGATCGGGTCGAGGATCTGCCAGGACAGCTCGACCTCCTCGGTGCGCGGGAAGAGGTTCGAGTCGCCGAGCAGGACGTCCAGGATCAGACGCTCGTACGCCTCCGGGGAGGACTCGGTGAAGGACTCGCCGTACGCGAAGTCCATGGACACGTCCCGGATCTCCATCGAGGTGCCGGGCACCTTGGAGCCGAAGCGGACCGTCACGCCCTCGTCCGGCTGGACGCGGATGACGATCGCGTTCTTGCCGAGCTCCTCCGTCGCCGTGTGGTCGAAGGGGGAGTGCGGGGCCCGCTGGAAGACCACCGCGATCTCGGTGACCCGGCGGCCCAGGCGCTTGCCGGTGCGCAGGTAGAACGGGACGCCCGCCCAACGGCGGTTGTCCACCTCCAGCTTGATGGCCGCGTAGGTGTCCGTCTTCGACTTGGGGTCGATGCCCTCCTCCTGGAGGTACCCGACCGCCTTCTCGCCGCCCTGCCAACCGGCCGCGTACTGGCCGCGCACGGTGTCCCGGCCCAGGTCCTTCGGCAGCCGTACGGCCCCGAGCACCTTGGTCTTCTCGGCGGCCAGCGCGTCCGCGTCGAAGGAGGCGGGCTCCTCCATGGCCGTCAGGGCCATCAGCTGGAGGAGGTGGTTCTGGATGACGTCACGGGCGGCGCCGATGCCGTCGTAGTAGCCGGCCCGGCCGCCGATGCCGATGTCCTCGGCCATGGTGATCTGCACATGGTCCACGAAGGACCGGTTCCAGATCGGCTCGAACATCGTGTTGGCGAAGCGCAGCGCCAGGATGTTCTGGACGGTCTCCTTGCCCAGGTAGTGGTCGATGCGGAAGACCTGGTCCGGGGCGAAGACCTCGTGGACGACCTTGTTGAGCTCCTCGGCCGACTTCAGGTCGTGGCCGAAGGGCTTCTCGATGACCGCCCGGCGCCAGGAGCCGCCGGTCTGGTCGGCAAGGCCGTGCTTCTTCAGCTGCTGGATGACGACCGGGAAGGAGCGCGGCGGCACGGAGAGGTAGAAGGCGAAGTTGCCGCCCGTGCCCTGTGCCTTGTCGAGCTCCTCGATGGTGCCGCGCAGCCGCTCGAACGCGTCGTCGTCGTCGAAGGTGCCCTGGACGAAGCGCATCCCCTGGATGAGCTGCTGCCAGACCTCCTCGCGGAACGGCGTACGGGCGTGCTCCTTGACGGCGTCGTGGACCTCGGCGGCGAAGTCCTCGTGCTGCCACTCGCGGCGCGCGAAGCCGACGAGGGAGAAGCCCGGCGGCAGCAGACCCCTGTTGGCGAGGTCGTACACGGCGGGCATGAGCTTCTTCCGTGACAGATCGCCCGTGACGCCGAAGATGACCAGGCCCGACGGCCCCGCGATACGCGGGAGCCGCCGGTCTGCAGGGTCACGCAGCGGGTTGCTGCTCGACAAGGTTTCAGCCCTCCGAGGGGGCGAGGCGCTCCAGCTCCGCCTCGGTCGACTTGAGCAGGTCGTTCCAGGACGCCTCGAACTTCTCGACGCCCTCGTCCTCCAGGAGCTGCACCACGTCGTTGTACGAGATCCCGAGCTTCTCGACGGCGTCGATGTCGGCGCGGGCCTGCTCGTAGGTGCCGGCCACGGTGTTGCCGGTGATCGAGCCGTGCTCCTCGGTGGCCTGCAGGGTGGCCTCCGGCATGGTGTTGACCGTGTTCGGCGCGACCAGGTCGTCGACGTAGAGGGTCGGCTTGTAGGCCGGGTCCTTCACGCCGGTGGAGGCCCACAGCGGACGCTGCTTGCGGGCGCCCGCGTTCTCCAGCTTGCTCCAGCGGTCGGAGGAGAAGATCTCCTCGTACGCCTGGTAGGCCAGCCGCGCGTTGGCGACCGCGGCCTTGCCGCGCAGCGCCTTGGCCTCGTCGGTGCCCAGCGCGTCCAGGCGCTTGTCGATCTCGGTGTCCACGCGGGACACGAAGAAGGACGCCACCGAACGGATCAGCGAGAGGTCCAGGCCGCGCTCCTTGGCCTTCTCCAGGCCGGAGAGGTAGGCGTCCATGACCTCGCGGTAGCGCTCCAGCGAGAAGATCAGCGTCACGTTGACGCTGATGCCGAGGCCGATGACCTCGGTGATCGCCGGCAGACCCGCCTTGGTGGCCGGGATCTTGATGAGCGTGTTGGGGCGGTCGACCAGCCAGGCCAGCTGCTTGGCCTCGGCGACCGTCGCCCTGGTGTTGTGGGCGAGGCGCGGGTCGACCTCGATCGACACGCGGCCGTCCTGGCCGTCGGTGGCGTCGAAGACCGGGCGCAGGATGTCGGCGGCGTCCCGCACGTCCGCCGTCGTGATCATGCGGACGGCCTCTTCGACGGTGACCTTGCGGGCGGCAAGGTCGGCGAGCTGCTGCTCGTAACCGTCGCCCGACGAGATCGCCTTCTGGAAGATCGTCGGGTTGGTGGTGACGCCCACGACGTGCTGCTGGTCGATCAGCTCGGCGAGATTGCCGGACGTGATCCGCTTGCGCGACAGGTCGTCCAGCCAGATCGCGACGCCTTCTTCGGAGAGGCGCTTGAGTGCGTCTGTCATGGAATTACATCTCCTACGTGTCGTATGTGAGCGTCAGCGCTGGGCGGCGGCGAGGGATTCCCGGGCCTTGGCGGCCACGTTCTCGGCAGTGAAGCCGAACTCGCGGAAAAGGACCTTGCCGTCGGCGGAAGCACCGAAGTGCTCCAGGGAAACGATGCGACCGGCGTCCCCGACGTACTTGTGCCAGGTGAGACCGATGCCCGCCTCGACCGCTACCCGCGCCTTCACCTGCGGCGGCAGGACGCTGTCCCGGTACCCCTGGTCCTGCTCCTCGAACCACTCCACGGAGGGCATGGACACGACCCGCGTCGGCACCCCGTCCGCCTGCAGCTGCTCACGCGCCTCGACAGCCACGTGCACCTCGGAACCGGTGGCGATCAGGATGACCTGCGCCGCGGCGCTCTGCCCTTCGGGCCCTTCGGCCTCGAACAGGACGTAACCGCCCTTCGCCGCCTCGTCGTTGGCCTCGTACGTCGGTACGCCCTGCCGGGTCAGCGCGAGGCCGTGCGGGGCGCCCTTGCCGAACTCCTTGGTGTACCGCTTGAGGATCTCGCGCCAGGCGATCGCGGTCTCGTTGGCGTCGGCGGGGCGCACGACGTTGAGACCCGGGATGGCGCGCAGCGACGCGAGGTGCTCGATCGGCTGGTGCGTCGGGCCGTCCTCGCCGAGACCGATGGAGTCGTGCGTCCACACGTACGTCACCGGCAGGTGCATCAGCGCCGACAGACGCACGGCGTTGCGCATGTAGTCGGAGAAGACCAGGAACGTACCGCCGTAGATACGGGTGTGGCCGTGCAGCGCGATGCCGTTCATCTCCGCGGCCATGGAGTGCTCGCGGATGCCGTAGTGGATCGTGCGGCCGTACGGGTTCGCCTCCGGCAGCGGGTTGTCCGCCGGCAGGAACGAACTCGTCTTGTCGATGGTCGTGTTGTTCGAGCCGGCCAGGTCGGCGGAGCCGCCCCACAGCTCGGGGATGATCGCGCCCAGCGCCTGCAGCACCTTGCCGGAGGCGGCACGCGTGGCGACGCCCTTGCCCGGCTCGAAGACGGGGAGCTTGTCCTCCCAACCGGCGGGCAGCTCACCGGCGTTGATGCGGTCGAACTCGGCGGCGCGCTCGGGGTTGTTCTGCCGCCACAGCTGGAAGGACTTCTCCCACTCGGCCTTCGCCTCGCGGCCGCGCTCCAGCGCCTGGCGGGTGTGCTTGATGACGTCGTCGGAGACCTCGAAGGACTGCTCCGGGTCGAAGCCGAGGACGCGCTTGGTGGCCGCCACCTCGTCGTCGCCGAGCGCCGAGCCGTGCGCGGCCTCGGTGTTCTGCGCGTTCGGGGCGGGCCAGGCGATGATCGAGCGCATCGCGATGAAGGACGGCTTGTCCGTCACCTGCTTCGCGGCCTCGATCGCGTTGTAGATCGCGTGCGGGTCGAGGTCGCCGTCGGGCTTCGGGGCGATGCGCTGCACATGCCAGCCGTAGGCCTCGTAGCGCTTGACGGTGTCCTCGGAGACGGCCGTCTCGGTGTCGCCCTCGATCGAGATGTGGTTGTCGTCCCACAGCAGGATCAGGTTGCCGAGCTTCTGGTGGCCGGCCAGCGAGGACGCCTCGGCGGAGATGCCCTCCTGGAGGCAGCCGTCACCGGCGATCGCGAAGACGAAGTGGTCGAAGGGCGACTCGCCCTGCGGGGCGTCCGGGTCGAACAGGCCGCGCTCGTAGCGGGCGGCCATCGCCATGCCCACCGCGTTGGCGACACCCTGGCCGAGCGGGCCGGTCGTCGTCTCGACGCCCTTGGTGTGGCCGTACTCCGGGTGGCCCGGGGTCTTCGAGCCCCAGGTGCGGAAGGCCTTCAGGTCGTCCAGCTCCAGGCCGAAACCGGCCAGGTAGAGCTGTGTGTAGAGGGTCAGGGACGAGTGACCGGCGGACAGCACGAAGCGGTCGCGGGCGACCCAGTCCGGGTCGGCCGGGTCATGCCGCATCACCTTCTGGAAGAGGGTGTAGGCGGCGGGCGCCAGGCTCATGGCCGTACCAGGATGGCCGTTGCCGACCTTCTGTACGGCGTCGGCGGCCAGGACGCGGGCGGTGTCGACGGCCCGCTGGTCCAACTCGGTCCACTCGAGGTCTGTGGTGGTCGGCTTGGTGCTCACCCTGAGTCAGGGCTCCTCTCCACATGTCACGCATGTCGAATGCCGGCGCACTGGACGCCCACCGGCCGCTGTCGAGCCTACCCCCGTAAGTACGTGCAATTTTTCGAGTCATTCCAGACTGCCGGGCCTACGGGGGATCCGCCTCCCGACTGGGCAGATCGCATTCGGCAACTGAATACGGAGCGGCTCATCCGAGTGCTCAATCGAGCTCCCGATCGAGCTTCTGTACGACCCCTCCCAACACGACCCCACCCCCGCGAAGGCCGAGGTATGGGCAACGTCTACAGTGGCGTGGTACGCGCGAGCCTTTACCGGGACTTCACACGGGTGAGGCTTGCTGGGATGTCTCTGTAGGGGTGTGCGTGACGGCCGTCGAATCCCGTCCAGCCGGGGTGCTGGGGGAGAGCAGGAGCTCGAGTCACCGGCCGTTCGGGGCCCGTGTCAAGGCGTTCGTGGCGCTCACCAAGCCGCGGATCATCGAGCTGCTGCTCATCACCACCGTTCCGGTGATGTTCCTGGCCCAGCAGGGCGTGCCGGACCTGACGCTGGTGCTGCTCACCTGCGTCGGCGGCTACCTCTCGGCGGGCGGCGCCAACGCGCTGAACATGTACATCGACCGCGACATCGACGCCCTCATGGACCGCACCTCGCAGCGCCCGCTGGTGACGGGAATGGTCAGCCCCCGTGAATGCCTGGCCTTCGGCATCACCCTCGCGGTGGTCTCCACGCTCCTGTTCGGCTTCACCGTCAACTGGCTGAGCGCCTGGCTCTCCCTCGGCGCACTCCTCTTCTACGTCGTCGTCTACACGATGATCCTCAAGCGCCGTACCTCGCAGAACATCGTGTGGGGCGGCATCGCGGGCTGTCTCCCGGTGCTCATCGGCTGGTCGTCCGTCACGAACTCCATGTCGTGGGCGCCGATCATCCTCTTCCTCGTCATGTTCTTCTGGACGCCGCCGCACTACTGGCCGCTGTCCATGAAGGTCAAGGACGACTACGCGCGCGTGGGCGTGCCGATGCTGCCGGTCGTCGCCTCCAACAAGGTGGTGGCCAAGCAGATCGTCATCTACAGCTGGGTGATGGTCGCCGTCTCGCTGCTGCTGACCCCGCTCGGCTACACGGGCTGGTTCTACACGCTCGTGGCACTGCTGGCCGGCGGCTTCTGGCTGTGGGAGGCACACGGCCTGCAGAACCGGGCCAAGGCCGAGGTGACGGGCGCGAAGCTGAAGGAGATGCGCCTGTTCCACTGGTCCATCACCTACGTGTCGATCCTGTTCGTGGCGGTCGCGGTGGACCCCTTCCTGCGCTAGTCCTTCTCTGTACGTCGCCGCGGGCGGGGTGCGTGGTCAAGGCCACGCACCCCGCCCGTCGCCGTTCGACCTACCCGTCGGTAGCATCCTGGCCATGGCAGAGACTCAGCAGGTTGACCCGAAGGCCGAGCGCAAGGTGGCGCGGCTCGCCAAGCAGATCAGCGCCTTCTCCAAGGCGCACGGCGGGGCCGAGGGCCAGGTGGCCTACATCGGCGAGCGCGGCGCGCGCATCGTCCTCGTCGGCGAGGACGGCGGCTGGGGCGACCTGGTGGCGCCCTCGTACGAGCTGGCCGAGAAAGCAGTGGAGAAGGCCGGCATCACCGTCCACGAGGACTTCGACGGCGAGTTCGCGGCCAAGGTGAAGACGGGCCGGTACGAGTGGACGCGCATGGCGGGCATCCAGGTGGGCGGTCCGAGCAACACCTAGTGCCGGGTTCACCCGTTAGGCCCTGCGACAAGCGCAGACGTCGGCACACGGGGAGCCCGGATGATCGAAACACCGTCCCTCGTGGACCAGTACTGCCACGGCGTACTGAGGACGGAGCTGGGCCTCGGCACCTTCGAGGCCCAGCTGTCCCGCACCGAGGGCCCGCCCGCCCCCGGCACGACCCTCTTCGACACACAGACCGGTTTCGCCGTACGACGCTGGTGCCCTCCGCTGCTCGGCCTGGAACCGCACTGCGCGCCCGCCCGCTATCTCGCCCGCCGTCGTGAACTGGGCGTACTGGAAACGGGCCGCAGGCTGCTGCGCGGCAGCGGCATCACGACGTATCTGGTCGACACGGGGCTGCCCGGCGATCTGACCGGGCCCTCGGAGCTCGCGTCCGCCGGGGCCGCCGAGGCCCGCGAGATCGTCCGCCTGGAGTTACTGGCCGAACAGGTCGCCGACACCTCCGGGACCGTGGAGTCCTTCCTCGCCAACCTCGCCGAGTCGGTGCACGCCGCGGCCGCGAACGCCGTGGCCTTCACATCGGTCGCGGGCGTACGGCACGGTCTGGCGCTCGCTCCCGAGCCGCCGGGCCCGGGGGAGGTGCGGGGCGCCGCCGGCCGGTGGCTGGCCGGTCGCCGGGTCGGCGGCGAGCTGACCGACGCCGTACTCCTGCGGCACCTGCTGTGGATCGCCGTCGCCTCCGGCCTGCCGCTCCAGCTCCACGCTGGCCTCGGCGAACCGGGCCAGCGCATCGACCGCACCGATCCGGTGCTGCTCACGGACTTCGTCCGCGCGACGGCGGGCCTGGGCACCGACCTGGTCCTGCTGCACGGCTACCCCTACCACCGCCACGCCGCCCACCTGGCCGGCGTCTTCCCGCACGTCTACGCCGACTCGGGCGCCGCCCTGGTCCGCACCGGCGCCCGCGCCGCAACGGTCCTCGCCGAGATCCTGGAACTGGCCCCCTTCGGCAAGATCCTCTTCTCCAGCGGGGCTCATGGCCTGCCCGAACTGCACGTGGTGGGGGCGCGGCTGTTCCGGGAGGCCCTGGGGCGGGTGCTGGGCGGCTGGGTCGCCGAGGGGGCATGGTCGTTGGGGGACGCACAGCGGGTGGCGGGGATGGTGGCGTCCGGGAACGCGTGCAGGGTGTACGGACTGGAGTGAGCCGTACCGGAACGGGGGCCTGGGGCAGGCCCTAAGCGCGGCTTGCCACCGTCACCTCGGCCGAGGGGCCGGGCAGGTCGGCAATGGCCTGAGGCCGCTCCCGCAGTGCCAGCAGCACCCGCAGTACCCAGATCCAGATCAGGCAGGAGCCGAGCATGTGCAGTCCGACAAGCACCTCGGGCAGGTGCGTGAAGTACTGGACGTAGCCGATGACGCCCTGCGCGAGCAGGACCAGGAACAGCTCGCGGGTGCGGGCCAACGGGTCCTTGGGGGCGTCGACCGCCTTCAGGACGAACCAGAGGGCGAAGGTCAGCGTCACCACGATCCACGCGAGCACCGCGTGCAGCTTGGCCACCGTCTCCCAGTCGATCGGGATCCGCTCGACCTTGTTGGAGTCGCCCGCGTGCGGTCCCGCGCCGGTGACCACCGTGCCCACCGCGATCAGCAGCACGGTGGCGAGGACCAGGAACCACACCATCTGCTGCACCGGCTTGCCGACCAGCGGGCGGGGCGCCCCGTCGCCCTCGCGGGTGCGCTGCCACATCACGACGGCGACCGCGATCAGCGCCGAGGCGAGCAGGAAGTGGGCCGCGACCGTGTACGGGTTCAGACCGACCAGGACCACGATGCCGCCGAGCACCGCGTTGCTCATGACCAGCCAGAACTGCGCCCAGCCCAGGCGGGTCAGGCTGCGCCGGAACGGCTTCTCGGAGCGCGCGGCGACGATCGCCCAGCCGATGGCGGCGCACAGCACATACGTCAGCATGCGGTTGCCGAACTCGATGGCGCTGTGGAAGTTCATCTCGCCCGTCGGTGCGAGCGAGTTCGCGGTGCACTTGGGCCAGGTCGGGCAGCCGAGCCCGGAACCGGTCAGCCGCACCGCACCGCCGGTGACGACGATGACCACCGACATGACGAGCGCGGAAAGAGCAGACCGCTGGACCGTCCGGGGCTCGGGGGTCCAGCGTCCGGCGATGAAGGAGAGCGGGTTGCGCAGGGCCGCCACGGCGTCGGCGCGGGTCACGTTTGGCACGGGCCCATCGTAGGCGGGCCGCTTGTGCACGCGTTCACGAGGGTCCGCGAAGCCCCTGTCCCCGCACTGCTGCGGGCTACTCCCAGCGGAAGAACCTGCCGGCCGCCGCGAGCCCCACGACCGCCCACACCCCCAGAATCCCCAGGTCACCCCACGGCATCCCGGCTCCGTGCTGCAGCACGTCCCGCAAGCCGTCGGAGAGGGCGGAGATCGGCAGGAGTCCCAGCACGTCCTGGGCGCCCTGCGGGAACTTTTCCATCGGCACGATCACGCCGCCGCCCACGAGCAGCAGCAGGAAGACCAGGTTGGCGGCGGCCAGGGTCGCCTCCGCCTTCAGCGTGCCCGCCATGAGGAGACCGAGGCCGGAGAAGGCCGCCGTACCGAGGACGAGCAACAGCAGGACGGCTGCCACGCTTGTAAATGTTCCAGCGCCGTGCGGGGACCAGCCCAGCGCGAAGGCGATCACCGTCAGGAGGATCACCTGAAGGATCTCCGTGACCAGCACCGACGCCGTCTTCGCGGTCATCAGGCCCCAGCGGGGGAGCGGCGAGGAGGCCAGGCGCTTGAGGACGCCGTAGCGGCGCTCGAAGCCCGTGGCGATCGCCTGGCCGGTGAACGCCGTCGACATCACGGCGAGCGCCAGGATGCCGGGGGCGAGGAAGTCGACGGACTTGCCCGCGCCCGTGTCGACGATGTCCACCGAGCTGAACAGGACCAGCAGCAGGGTCGGGATCACGACCGTCAACAGGAGCTGCTCACCGTTGCGCAGCAGCATCTTCGTCTCGAGCGCGGCCTGGGCCGCGATCATGCGAGGGAGGGGGGCCGCGCCCGGCTTGGGGGTGTAAGTGCCGGTGATCGTCACGAGCGCAGCTCCTTGCCGGTGAGCTCCAGAAACACGTCTTCGAGGGTGTGCCGTTCGACCGAGATCTTGTCCGGCATCACCCCGTGCTGCGCGCACCAGGACGCCACCGTCGCCAGCAGCTGCGGGTCGACCTTGCCGACGACCCGGTAGGAGCCCGGTGTCAGCTCCGCCGCCGAGCAGTCCGCGGGGAGCGCCTTGAGGAGGGAGCCCACGTCCAGGCCGGGGCGGCCGGTGAAGCGGAGCGTGTTCTCGGCGCCGCCGCGGCACAGCTCCTCCGGGGAGCCCTGGGCGATGACCCGGCCTGCGTCGATGATCGCGACGTCGTCGGCGAGCTGTTCGGCCTCGTCCATGTAGTGCGTGGTGAGGATGACCGAGACGCCGTCGGCGCGCAGGTCGCGGACCAGGTCCCAGGTGGCGTGCCGGGCCTGCGGGTCGAGGCCGGCGGTCGGCTCGTCCAGGAACACCAGCTCCGGGCGGCCCACGACCGCCATCGCGAGCGCGAGGCGCTGCTGCTGGCCGCCGGAGAGGCGGCGGTAGGTCGTACGGCCGCAGGAGCCGAGCCCGAGTCGCTCGATCAGGGCGTCCACGTCCAGCGGGTTCGCATGCAGTTTCGCCACGTGCCGCAGCATCTCGTCGGCCCGGGCGCCCGAGTAGACGCCGCCGGACTGCAGCATCACGCCGATGCGCGGATGCAGTTGACGGGCCTGCCGCACCGGGTCGAGCCCCAGGACGCGCACCGTGCCGGAGTCCGGTCTGCGGTATCCCTCACAGGTCTCGACGGTCGTGGTCTTGCCCGCGCCGTTCGGGCCGAGTACGGCGGTCACGCCCGCCTGGGCCACCAGGTCGAGGCCGTCCACAGCGGTTTTGGTGCCGTACCGCTTCACCAGGGCCTGAACCTGGACCACGGGCTCACTTCGCATGGGCGAGAGTCTAGGTACGGGTTCCACGGCCCGGACCGGCGGGTGCAGGATCTCCACTCCCGGGGGGCGCGGGCTCGTCCTCCCGGGACCGGTGCAACGCCAGCCACCGCTGCGCGTACGCCACCGCGTCCGCCACCGGGAACAGCCGGACGTCGGCGGCGCCCACCTTTCCGCGTACGACGGCACGGTCCCGCTCGAAGTCGTACCCGAGCTCGTCGAACCGCTCCGAGGTGATCGACACCTCGGTCACCGTCTCCCAGCCGCCACCGGGGGCGGGGCGGCCCACCGCGACGAGCGGTGACGGTATCCGGTACTCGGCGAGGTGGAAGCTCGTGCACGACCCGTACCCGGCGCCGAGCAGCAGCACCCGGGCGCCCAGCTCCTCCAGCCGTGCCAGCGGGCTGCGCTCGCCGAGCCGGCAGTCGGTCGCGTGGTCGTCGACGATCTCCGCCGCGCGCGGACCGACTGCCGCGAAGGAAGTCTGCGGGTGCGCGCTGCGCCGGGCGCCCGGCCAGGTGCGCACGGTCTCCGGGATCACCCCGACCCCGCGCGAGGGTGTGACCAGCGGGTCGTAGGCGGGCATGGTGGCCCGGATCCGCTCCCACCACTCCTCGGGCACCGGCGGATTGCTCCACAGCGCCGGGTCCGAGAGGTCTCCCGTCTGGGTCGGGACGACGATCGTGCCCTCATGGCCGACAGCGTCGAGAAGACCTTGCACGACCGCGACGGCACCTCCACACACCCAGCCGAGGCTGCTGAGAGAGGAGTGCACCAGGAGGATCTCGCCGGTCTCGACGCCCAGCAGGCGCAGCTGTGTGGCGATGGTGTCGCGAGTGACAAGAGGGCCGGTCGGAGGGGGTGTCGGCATGGTTGGGGAGTGTTCCCGAAGGGGCCCCGGAGCGCCACCGAATTGTCCCGGCTCTGATCGATCAAAGATCGTTTCCGCAGGTCAGGTTAGGTGTGCCTAAGTGACGCAGGGCACCGTCCACTGGCCGGGACGTGGGTTGCCCGGTCCTGAGGAATTACGCAACAATGGCGTTGTGAAAAACGTCGGCGAGGCTCTGGAGACCCCCACGGGGGCCCAGCAGGACGAGCACGCGACCGGTGAGCGTTCGACGCGCAACCGGGTCGCGCGGTCGATCCTGGACCACGGGCCGTCGACCGTCACCGAGCTGGCCGGCCGCCTGGGGCTCACCCCCGCGGCCGTACGACGTCATCTGGACGCGCTGGTCGCGGACGATGTCGTGGAGGCCCGGGAGCAGCGGGTGTATGGCGCGCGCACGCGCGGCCGTCCCGCCAAGGTGTTCGCCCTGACCGACTGCGGCCGTGACGCCTTCGACCAGTCCTACGACAAGCTCGCCGCGGACGCCCTGCGCTGGATCTCGGAGCGGTTCGGCGGGGACGAGGCGGTCGTCGCCTTCGCACGCGCGAGGATCGCCGAGCAGGCCGGTGCCTACCGCAGGGCGATCGAGGCCGCAGCCCCCGAGGAGCGCACCGAAGCCCTGGCCAAGGCCCTGAGCGCGGACGGGTACGCTGCTACGGCGCGCAGCGCACCGGTCGGCGAGCAGCTGTGCCAGCACCACTGCCCCGTCGCCCATGTCGCGGAACAGTTCCCTCAGCTCTGCGAGGCGGAGACCGAGATCTTCTCCCAGCTGCTCGGCACGCATGTCCAGCGACTGGCGACCATCGCGCACGGTGACGGCGTCTGCACGACGTTCATCCCCAAGATTTCCAAGACCACTGACAACGCAACCGCAAGCACGGCCGGGAGGAACCCCGCATGACTCTCCCCACGGAGACTGCCCACCCTGAGCTCGAGGGTCTGGGCAAGTACGAATACGGCTGGGCCGACTCCGACGAGGCCGGTGCCTCTGCCAAGCGCGGTCTCAGCGAGGACGTCGTCCGGGACATCTCCGCCAAGAAGAACGAGCCGGAGTGGATGACCAAGCTCCGTCTCAAGGGCCTGCGCCTGTTCGAGAAGAAGCCCATGCCGAACTGGGGCTCCGACCTCTCGGGCATCGACTTCGACAACATCAAGTACTTCGTGCGCTCCACGGAGAAGCAGGCGGAGTCCTGGGAGGACCTGCCCGAGGACATCAAGAACACGTACGACAAGCTCGGCATCCCGGAGGCGGAGAAGCAGCGCCTCGTCGCCGGTGTCGCGGCCCAGTACGAGTCCGAGGTCGTCTACCACCAGATCCGCGAGGACCTGGAGGAGCAGGGCGTCATCTTCCTGGACACCGACACCGCCCTGAAGGAGCACCCGGAGCTCTTCAAGGAGTACTTCGGCACGGTCATCCCCGTCGGCGACAACAAGTTCGCGTCGCTGAACACCGCGGTGTGGTCCGGCGGCTCCTTCATCTACGTGCCGAAGGGCGTGCACGTGGAGATCCCGCTCCAGGCCTACTTCCGCATCAACACGGAGAACATGGGCCAGTTCGAGCGGACGCTGATCATCGTCGACGAGGACGCCTACGTCCACTACGTCGAGGGCTGTACGGCGCCGATCTACAAGTCGGACTCCCTGCACTCCGCGGTCGTCGAGATCATCGTCAAGAAGGGCGCCCGCTGCCGCTACACGACCATCCAGAACTGGTCGAACAACGTCTACAACCTGGTCACCAAGCGCGCCGTGGCGTACGAGGGCGCGACCATGGAGTGGATCGACGGCAACATCGGCTCCAAGGTCACGATGAAGTACCCGGCCGTCTACCTGATGGGCGAGCACGCCAAGGGCGAGACCCTGTCCATCGCCTTCGCGGGCGAGGGGCAGCACCAGGACGCCGGTTCCAAGATGGTCCACATGGCGCCGAACACCTCCTCCAACATCGTCTCCAAGTCGGTGGCGCGCGGCGGCGGCCGTACGTCCTACCGCGGTCTCGTCGAGATCGGTGAGGGCGCCGCCGGATCCAAGTCGAACGTGCTGTGCGACGCGCTGCTCGTCGACACCATCTCCCGCTCCGACACGTACCCCTACGTGGACGTCCGCGAGGACGACGTGTCCATGGGCCACGAGGCGACCGTCTCCAAGGTCTCCGAGGACCAGCTCTTCTACCTGATGAGCCGCGGCCTCAGCGAGTTCGAGGCGATGGCGATGATCGTGCGCGGCTTCGTCGAGCCCATCGCGAAGGAGCTGCCGATGGAGTACGCGCTGGAACTCAACCGGCTGATCGAGCTCCAGATGGAAGGTGCGGTCGGCTAAGCAACGGCCGCCCCCATCAAGTCACTTACGTAGGAAGAGAGCAGACCGACAGCCATGGCTGAGGCTCAGAACATCCCCGTGGGGTCCACCACCGCGGGCCAGATCGCGGTGGCCGCCGAGTCGACCGTCGCCACGCGCATGAGCGCGCCCCCGTCCTTCGACGTGGCGGACTTCCCGGTCCCGCACGGCCGCGAGGAGGAGTGGCGGTTCACCCCGCTGGAGCGCCTGCGCGGGCTGCACGACGGCACCGCCGTCGCGACCGGCGAGGGCGTGAAGGTCGAGGTCGAGGCCCCCGAGGGCGTCACCGTCGAGCTCGTGGACCGTGACGACCCGCGCCTCGGCAAGGCCGGCACCCCGGTGGACCGCATCGCCGCCCAGGCGTACTCGGCGTTCGAGAAGGCCGGCGTGGTCACCGTCCCCAAGGAGACGGTGCTCACCGAGCCGATCCGCATCGCCGTGCACGGCGAGGGCGGAGTCGCCTACGGCCACCAGGTCGTGGAGCTCGGAGCCTTCGCCGAGGCCGTCGTCGTCATCGACCACACCGGTGACGCGGTGCTCGCCGCCAACGTCGACTACATCCTGGGCGACGGCGCCAAGCTGACCGTCGTCTCCGTCCAGGACTGGGACGACAAGGCCGTGCACGTGGCCCAGCACAACGCCCTCGTCGGCCGGGACGCCTCGTTCAAGTCGGTCGTGGTGACCTTCGGAGGCGACGTCGTACGGCTGCACCCGCGTGTCTCCTACGCCGGCACCGGCGGCGAGGCCGAGCTGTTCGGGCTGTACTTCACGGACGCCGGTCAGCACCAGGAGCACCGTCTCCTGGTCGACCACAACGTCCCGCACTGCAAGTCGAACGTCGTCTACAAGGGCGCGCTGCAGGGCGAGTCCGCCCACGCGGTGTGGATCGGCGACGTCCTCATCGAGGCCAAGGCCGAGGGCACGGACACGTACGAGATGAACCGGAACCTCGTCCTGACGGACGGCGCCCGGGTCGACTCCGTGCCGAACCTGGAGATCGAGACCGGCGAGATCGTCGGCGCGGGGCACGCGAGTGCCACCGGCCGCTTCGACGACGAGCAGCTCTTCTATCTGATGGCCCGCGGCATCCCGGCCGACGAGGCCCGTCGTCTGGTGGTCCGCGGCTTCTTCGCCGAGCTGGTCCAGCAGATCGGTGTCGACGACATCCAAGAGCGCCTTCTCGTGAAGATCGACGAGGAGCTGGAGGCCACGGTCTGATGGCCTTCGTACGCGCCTGTGCGCTGAGCGAGCTGGAGGAGGACACCCCGAAGCGGGTGGAACTCGACGGCACGCCCATCTCGGTCGTGCAGACCGAGGGCGAAGTGTTCGCGATCCACGACATCTGCTCGCACGCGAACGTCTCGCTCTCCGAGGGCGAGGTGGAGGACTGCCAGATCGAGTGCTGGCTGCACGGCTCCAGCTTCGACCTCCGCACCGGCAAGCCGTCCGGCCTCCCCGCGACGCGCCCCGTCCCCGTATACCCCGTAAAGATCGAAGGGGACGACGTTCTCGTCTCCCTCAACCAGGAGTCCTGAGGCACCCATGGCAACGCTTGAAATCCGCGACCTGCACGTCACCGTCGAGGCCGACAACGCCACGAAGGAGATCCTCAAGGGCGTCGACCTCACCGTGAAGCAGGGCGAGACGCACGCCATCATGGGCCCCAACGGCTCCGGCAAGTCGACCCTCGCCTACTCCCTCGCGGGCCACCCGAAGTACACGATCACCGGCGGCACCGTCACCCTCGACGGCGAGGACGTCCTGGAGATGTCCGTCGACGAGCGCGCCCGCGCGGGCCTGTTCCTGGCGATGCAGTACCCGGTCGAGGTTCCCGGTGTGTCCGTGTCGAACTTCCTCCGCACGTCCGCCACGGCGATCCGCGGCGAGGCCCCCAAGCTGCGCACCTGGGTGAAGGAGGTCAAGGAGACCATGGAGCGCCTCTCCATGGACCCGTCCTTCGCCGAGCGCAACGTCAACGAGGGCTTCTCCGGCGGTGAGAAGAAGCGCCACGAGATCCTCCAGCTCGAACTGCTCAAGCCGAAGATCGCGATCCTCGACGAGACCGACTCCGGCCTCGACGTCGACGCCCTTCGTGTCGTCTCCGAGGGCGTCAACCGCGTCCGCGAGACCGGCGAGGTCGGCACCCTGCTGATCACGCACTACACGCGCATCCTGCGCTACATCAAGCCCGACCACGTCCACGTCTTCTCCGGCGGGCGCATCGTCGAGTCCGGCGGCGCCGAGCTCGCCGACAAGCTGGAGGACGAGGGCTACGAGGCATACACGAAGGGTGGCGCATCCGCGTGACACTGCTGCCGGGCCTCCTCGACACTGAGGCGATCCGCAAGGACTTCCCCATCCTGGACCGACAGGTCCACGACGGGCAGAAGCTCGTGTACCTGGACAACGCGGCGACCTCGCAGAAGCCGCGCCAGGTGCTGGACGCCCTGAACGAGTACTACGAGCGCTACAACGCCAACGTCCACCGCGGTGTGCATGTGCTCGCCGAGGAGGCCACGGCGCTGTACGAGGGCGCGCGGGACAAGGTCGCGTCGTTCATCAACGCGCCGAGCCGCGACGAGGTGATCTTCACCAAGAACGCCTCCGAGTCGCTCAACCTCGTGGCGAACATGCTGGGCTGGGCCGACGAGCCCTACCGCGTGGACCACGAGACCGAGATCGTCATCACGGAGATGGAGCACCACTCCAACATCGTGCCGTGGCAGCTGCTCTCGCAGCGCACGGGCGCGAAGCTGAAGTGGTTCGGCCTGACCGACGACGGCCGCCTGGACCTCTCCAACATCGACGAGATCATCACGGAGAAGACGAAGATCGTCTCCTTCGTGCTGGTGTCGAACATCCTCGGCACGGTCAACCCGGTCGAGGCGATAGTCCGACGCGCCCAGGAGGTCGGTGCGCTGGTCTGCATCGACGCCTCGCAGGCCGCCCCGCACATGCCGCTGGACGTGCAGTCGCTGCAGGCCGACTTCGTGGCCTTCACCGGCCACAAGATGTGCGGCCCGACCGGCATCGGCGTCCTGTGGGGCCGGCAGGAGCTGCTGGAGGACCTGCCCCCGTTCCTGGGCGGCGGCGAGATGATCGAGACGGTGTCGATGCACTCGTCGACGTACGCTCCCGCCCCGCACAAGTTCGAGGCGGGCACCCCGCCGATCGCGCAGGCGGTCGGCCTGGGCGCGGCGATCGACTACCTCTCCTCGATCGGCATGGACAAGATCCTCGCCCACGAGCACGCCCTCACCGAGTACGCGGTGAAGCGGCTGAGCGAGGTCCCGGACCTGCGGATCATCGGCCCCACCACGGCCGAGGACCGCGGCGCGGCGATCTCCTTCACGCTCGGCGACATCCACCCGCACGACGTGGGCCAGGTCCTCGACGAGCAGGGCATCGCGGTCCGTGTCGGCCACCACTGCGCGCGGCCGGTCTGCCTGCGTTACGGAATTCCTGCGACCACGCGAGCGTCGTTCTATCTGTACTCCACGCCGGCCGAGATCGACGCTCTGGTCGACGGACTGGAGCACGTACGGAACTTCTTCGGCTGAGGGACGTGAGCTGAGACAGTGAAGCTGGACTCGATGTACCAGGAAGTCATCCTGGACCACTACAAGAACCCGCACGGGCGTGGTCTTCGGGATGGCGACGCCGAGGTGCACCACGTGAACCCGACGTGCGGCGACGAGATCACCCTGCGTGTGAAGTACGACGGCACGAAGATCGAGGACGTCTCCTACGAGGGCCAGGGCTGCTCGATCAGCCAGGCCTCGGCCTCCGTCCTGAACGAACTGCTGGTCGGCAAGGACCTTGCGGACGCCCAGAAGATCCAGGAGACCTTCCTGGAGCTGATGCAGTCCAAGGGCCGGATCGAGCCGGACGACGCGATGGAGGAGGTGCTGGAGGACGCGGTCGCGTTCTCCGGTGTCTCCAAGTACCCGGCCCGGGTCAAGTGCGCCCTCCTCAGCTGGATGGCGTGGAAGGACGCGACGGCCCAGGCCCTGGGCGGAGCCGACGCCGAAAGGAAGACGGCATGAGCGAGACCGTTGAGATGAAGCCGGCCTCGGAGGAAGAGATCCGCGAGGCGCTGTACGACGTCGTCGACCCCGAGCTGGGTATCGATGTCGTCAACCTCGGCCTGATCTACGGCATTCACATCGACGACGCGAACATCGCGACGCTCGACATGACGCTGACGTCGGCGGCCTGTCCGCTGACGGACGTCATCGAGGACCAGGCCAAGTCCGCCACGGACGGCCTCGTCAGCGAGCTGCGCATCAACTGGGTGTGGATGCCGCCGTGGGGCCCCGACAAGATCACGGACGACGGGCGGGAGCAGCTGCGGGCACTCGGGTTCAACGTCTGAGTCCCACGCACTCGTTCAAGACAACGGCGACGCCCTCAGGGCGTCGCCGTTGTTGTGTCATCAGGTGCTGTGGCCTCAGATGTTGTGTCCTCAGGCCAGGCCGGCCACCAACCGGAACGCCGAATCCGCCCGGTAGCCGTCGCCGTACTGGTAAGGGTCAAGCTCCAGCTGGAAGTTCTGGTGCCGCAGGAAGCGGCCCGGATAGTTCACCGACTCCAGCATGACCGCTCCCGAGTAGGCGGAGGCGCGGGGGCAGAAGGTGGCGTCCTGCTTGAAGAGGCCGGAGCCGTCGTTCGGTTCGTCGCGGAGCAGGAAGTTGCGGTGGCGCAGGTACTTGCCGTCGTGCGTGACGAACGAATAACAAGAGCTGTCCGCCAGGCCCCTGACCACCTTGAAGGTGGAGCCCTGGCGGGACTCCGAGCCGGTCGGCGGGTCGAGCTTCACGTAGTCGCCGCTCACGTGCCAGTAGCGGTCGGGGTAGTTCACCGACTGCAGGGACCTGTAGGCGGCCGACGGTTTCGAGTGGTGGCTCGGCGAACTCGCGTGAGGCTTGGGCGACTTGGACGGCTCGGTGCCGCCGGCCGCCGAGTCGTGCGGGCCGGGCGCGGGGGAGGAGCTGGTCTGTGCGGACGACAGGCCGCTCTTCCCGGCGGGTGTCTTGACGCCGTTCGTGGACGGGGTGGCGAAGGAGATCAGGCCGGGGGGCGTTTCGGCGACGGGCGACGACGGGGTCCCGGACGCCCGTGACGGGCGGTCAGAGTCCTTGTCCATCACGGTTATCGCCGTCGCGCACGCGACGATCGTGGCCAGGGCCAGCGCGCCGGCCAGCCAGAGTCTTCGGGTTCCCGGGGCTCGGGAGGTGTCGGGGGACCAGCCGTTGTCCCAGGGCTGGTTCCGGGGTGGCTCGGGGGTGGTTTCTGGCATGCGCTGTTTCTCCAGCGGCGCCCGAGGCGGCGGCCGGGGGTGAGGTGGGGGTGAGGTGAGTGAGCGGTGAAACCTTAGTGGAGAGGGGAGATCGCGGGGAGTCGTTTGAGTGAGCGATTTCCATGAAAGTTGAACCTCCTCATGCGGAATGCGGGCTTACGGATCTCTCGGCGTCGACGTGCCGTTGTGTACGGTCGTACGCATCATTGTGTACGCTCGTACACATGGCACTCCTGATGCTTTTCGCGGCCATCGCCGCCGAGGTGGGCGGTACCACCGCCATGAAGTTCAGCCACGGCTTCAGCAAGCTGTGGCCGTCCGTGCTGACGCTCGTCGGATACGGCGTCTCCTTCTGGCTGCTCGCCCAGACGCTGAAGACCATCCCGGTCGGCACGGCCTACGCGATCTGGGCCGGCCTCGGCACCGCGGCCATCGTGGCCATCGGCATCCTCTTCCTCGGCGAGGGCCTGACCGTCCCGAAGGCCGTGGGGATCGGGCTGATCATCGTCGGGGTCGTGGTGCTCAACCTGGGAGGCGCGCACTGATGCCCCGCCGCTACGACCCCGACCGGCGGCAGCGGATCATCGACGCGGCGATCCGGGTGGTGGGCGAGAAGGGCCTGACCGGGCTGAGCCACCGCTCCGCCGCCGCCGAGGCCGACGTGCCGCTCGGTTCGACGACGTACCACTTCAAGACCCTCGACGAGCTGATGGTCGCCGCGCTGCGGCAGGCGAGCGAGGGCTTCGCCGACGTGGTCGCCTCCCGCGGCGGCCTGGAGGATCCGCGGCCCGACCTCGCCGCCGAACTCGCGGGCTGTCTGGGCGAGTGGCTCGCCGGCGACCGCACCGGCGTCGAGCTGGAGTACGAGCTCTATCTCGCCGCCCTGCGCCGCCCCGCCCTGCGCCCGGTGGCCGCCGAATGGGCCGATGACGTCGCCGAACAGATCGCCCGGCACACCGACCCGGTGACGGCCCGGGGGCTGGTCGCGCTGATGGACGGCATCTGTCTGCAGGTGCTGCTGACGGGGGCGCCCTATGACGAGGAGTACGCGCGCGAGGTGCTGGCGCGGATGATCCCCGGCCCCCGTTCATGAGCCGGCGCCGCCCGCGTCATTCCTCCGAGGCGAGACGCCGGACCGTGGCCAGGGCGCCCGCCACGCTTCCCGCGATGTCCGTCACCGGGTACTGCACCTCCCGTACGACCCGCTCCCGGTCCACGATCAGCGTGAGCCGCTTCAGCCGGCTGGCCCCCGCCGCGCGGAACGTCGGCAGCCGCAGTGCGGCGATGAGCGACAGCCCGGCGTCCGACAACAGCGGGAAGTGCAGCCCCTCCTTCTCCGCGAACGCCCGCTGTTCGTCCGGGCGTTGGGTGGAGACACCGTGCACGGCGGCCCCCGCGGCGGTGAACTCGGCGAGCCGGTCGCGATAGGTGCAGGACTCCAGGGTGCAGCCGGGCGTGCCGGGGATGTCCGTCCAGCCCGGCGGGTAGGAGTCGGCGCGGGCGTAGGCGCCGGGGAAGCAGTACAGGACGGTGTACGGGCTGTCGGCGGCGACCGGGTCGAGCAACCCGCCCGTGTGGCCCGGGAGCCGGAGCTCGGGGATCCGTTCGCCGACCAGTTCGTGCACCCGCTGGGCCTCGGCGGACGCCTCGGCGGTCGTGGCCGTCGTGCTCCCGTCGCCCAGGACCCAGGCATCGCCCCAGTCCTGAAGGGCGATCAGGACGGGGAGCAGGGCACGGCCGCGCGGGGTGAGGCGGTACTCGTGGCGGACGGGGCGCTCCTGGTACGGCACCCGGGAGAGCACGTCCGCCTCCACGAGAAGGCGCAACCGCTCGGTCAACACCTTTCTGGACACGCCGAGTTCGGCCTGCAGCTCGTCGAAGCGGTGCACTCCGCGTGCCGCGTCCCGGACGATCAGCAGCGTCCACCAGTCGCCGACCACGTCCAGGGCCTGGGCGATGGCGCAGGTGGCGTCCTCAAGGCTCGTCCTGCGGGCCATGGATTCCCGTCCCTTCGTGCACAGGTCGTGGTTGACCCGAGGTTGTCATGCCTCCATAGTAAGTTCCTAAAAGGAACTCACTGGGGGACGAGTGCGAGGTCTGCGAGAAGTGCCGCGGACGGTCTGGCTGCTGGCCTGCGGGACCTTCGTGAACATGGTCGTGAGCGTGAGCTTCGCCTACACGTTCCTGTATCTGACCGGGCCGAGGGGGCTGGGCACGGGCCAGGCGGGCCTGCTCAGCGGCGTCGCGGGGGCTGGGCTGGTGGCGGGGAACTTCACCGGCGGCTGGTACGGAGACCGGTTCGGGCACCGGCGGGTGCTGCTCGCGGGCGCCGCGGTGTCCGGGCTGGTGCTGGCCGCCGTGCCGCTGCTGCCGACCTCGCTGCTGTTCGCCGCACTGCCGCTGTCCCAGTACGCGTCCGGGGTGCAGCGCGCGGCCAACTCCGCGCTCGTCGCGGTCATCGTGCCCGAGGGGGCGCGGCGGCAGGCGTTCGCCGTGGTGCGGGCCGCGGCGAACGGGGGGTTCACTCTGGGGCCGGTCCTCGGGGCGCTGGTCGCCACCCGCTTCTCGTACGACTGGCTGTACGTCGCCGAGGGGCTCGGGAGCCTGGGGCTGGCGTGCTGGACGGCGCGGGTGGTGCCGGCGCGGGGGGCTGCCGGGCGGGGGCGGGCGGGGCGTGGGGAGCGGCGGGGTGGGGTGTGGGCGGCGCTTCGGGCTCGGCCCGCGGTGTTGGTGCTGCTGCCGGCGATTCTGGTGATCGACGTCGTCTATCGGCAGCAGTACTCCACGTTTCCTCTGTTTCTCGCGGATCACGGGATGGATGCGCGGGTGTACGGGGCGCTGCTCGCGATCAACGGGGGAGTGCTGCTGTGTCTGGAGCTGCCGGTGGCGGTGGTGCTGCGGCGGCTGGCGCCGTTGCGGATCGTGGGGTGCGGGCTGTTGTTGGTGGGTGGGGGATATGGGGTGCTGCTGGTGGGGGCCGGGGTCGGTACGGCGGTGGTGATGATGGGGCTGCTGACCTTGGGGGAGGTGCTGTACAAGACGACTGCCACGGCTTATGTCGCTGATCAGGCGCCGGAGCATGTGCTGGGGCGGTTTCAGTCGCTGTATGCCGGGGTGTCGATCAGTGGGGTGGTGTTGGCTGCGCCGTTGGGTGGGGTGCTGTATGAGGCGGCGCCGGGGGTGTTGTGGCCGGTGTGTGCGGGGGTGGGGGTGGTGGCTGGGGGTGCGGTGCTGTTGGCTGCCGGACGTTCGCCCGCGGCCGCCGGGGTCCTGGGAGGTTCTCGCCCCCGCCGCCCCTACCCGTCCCGTCCCAGGGGCGCTGCCCCTTCGGCCCCGCTGGGAGCTGCGCCCCCAGACCCCCCTTCGGCCTGAACGGCCTCGTCCTCAAACGCCGGACGGGCTGGGTGGGGGCCCGCCCGTTACCTGAGACGGGGGCGCCATCGGTTGGCCTGGGTGGGGTTCGGGCGGTTAGGTTGCCCTCATGACCGACACGACTGCTCCTCGTACCACCGGCGCCGTGGGCGCCGGGCTCGCCACGATCGCCACTGACGGCACTGTTCTCGACACCTGGTTCCCCGCGCCCGTGCTGAGCGAGGAGGCCGGTCCGGCCGGGACCGAGCGGCTGTCTGTGGAGAAGGCCGTGGAGCTGCTCGGGGACGGTGCGGCGAAGGCGATCGGGCCGGACGCCCGCCGGGGCGTCGAGGTCGTCGCGGTGCGCACGGTCATCTCCTCGCTCGACGAGAAGCCGATCGACACGCACGACGCCTACCTGCGGCTGCACCTGCTCTCGCACCGCCTGGTCCAGCCGCACGGCCAGAGCCTGGACGGCATCTTCGGCCTGCTGCCCAACGTCGCCTGGACCTCGCTCGGCCCGGTCGCCGTCGACGAGATCGAGAAGGTGCGGCTCAACGCCCGTGCCGAGGGTCTGCACCTCCAGGTGACCTCTGTCGACAAGTTCCCGCGCATGACGGACTACGTCGCTCCCAAGGGCGTCCGTATCGCCGACGCCGACCGGGTGCGGCTCGGTGCGCACCTCGCCGCGGGCACCACCGTCATGCACGAGGGCTTCGTCAACTTCAACGCCGGCACGCTCGGCACGTCCATGGTCGAGGGCCGTATCTCCGCGGGCGTCGTCATCGGCGACGGCTCCGACATCGGCGGTGGCGCCTCCACCATGGGCACGCTGTCCGGCGGCGGCAACGTCCGCATCACCATCGGCGAGCGCTGCCTGATCGGCGCCGAGGCGGGCGTCGGCATCGCGCTCGGCGACGAGTGCGTCGTCGAGGCCGGGCTGTACGTCACCGCGGGCACCCGCGTGACCATGCCCGACGGGCAGATCGTCAAGGCCCGTGAACTCTCCGGCGCCTCCAATATCCTCTTCCGCCGCAACTCGGTCACCGGCACGGTCGAGGCCCGCCCGAACAACGCGGTCTGGGGCGGTCTGAACGAGATCCTGCACAGCCACAACTGATCACCGGCGGGCGTCGCCGCCGAACTTGCACACCCCAGAGGGGGGCGTAACGTCGTTTATGCCCCTCTTATGGCAGGGTGGCAGTGTTGATCGGGAACGGCGTCGCGGGGCCGGGCACCGGCACCCGCTGGGGTACGGCGAGGCTTCTCGCGTCTCGCCGTACAGGCGTGCCCCGACAGCGCGGTCCGCCGCAGCGCGTGCAGCAGCCAAGGGCGGGATTCATGTGGCCGGACTTCCGGCCGACGCCTTCGGGCACATCCACACGTCGAATCGCGCTGCGAATGAGGCGATTTCTCATGCGACGAAGCGCACTGTTCCTGCTTCCCGCGGCGACGGCGATGACCGCCGTGTCGCTGCTTGCGGGTCCCGCTTACGCGGGCAGTCCGCACTTCATCAAGTCGGATACCACTGTGAGCCGGTCCGATGACACTCTGACCGTCAGCGCCAAGGAGGCCGGGCTCGGCGACGAAGCTCAGATCCATGTCGTCCTGAATGCCACCGCCCTGTGCATCAACGGCGGCGGCAACCACCCGCATGCGGTCAACAAGACGTCCGTCAGCGCTGCCAAGGACACTCCGGTGCAGAACGGCAAGGCCGATTACACACTGTCGGCGACGGCTACCTTCTCGCCGTCGTGCAGCCCGCCGATGACCGTCGAGTTCACCAACGTCTCGGTCACCGACAGCACCAACAACCTCACTCTCAACATCCCCGGCACCTTCTGACGGCGCCGCAGGCATGAGGCCGCCCGTCCAGGTTTCATGCCCTCATGGCCGCCGCGAACTCCGCCAGCGCGGCGAAGTCCTCCTCGCGCAGCCCCCGTCGCGGGCTGACATGGTGCAGGAGCGCGGGGGCCGGGTGGTGTGCGGTCACGTACTCCTCGTCCGCCGGGCTCTGCTCGTCGTCCACCCAGGCGAACGGGCGGCCCTCGGCGTACGCCACGATCGCCTCCGTCTTCCAGTGCACCCCGTCGGGCCGGAGCGCGAACAGGCCCGCCCCGAAGTCGACGTACGGCAGCTCGGGCAGGCCGATGACCGGGGCGATCCAGCGGTTGGCGGCGTCCATCCAGGTCGTGGCCCAGCAGAGGTCGTAGTCCAGGGAGAGGAGCGCCGGGCCGTGGGACGGGTTCAGCCAGACCCGCAGGGGCCGGCCGGGGTGCAGGGCCACCCGGATCGTCGTATAGCCCTCGGGGCGTCGTTCCGGCTGTGCGGCCCACGGGTTGAGCGGGCCGTCGACGTCGAGGAACAGCAGGGGGCGGCTCACAGCAACAACGTACGGAAAAATTCTTCGTCATGGCAGGTGTAGCCGCGGACGGCCGGACACGAAGGTGACGATGAATGCCGAAGGGCCGGACAGCTTCCGCGAGTTCGTGGACAGCAGGTCGTCGGCTCTGGTCAACGACCCGGGACTGAAGTCCGGGGCGGTTGACTGCGCCCCGCGCCGCCACAACTCCCACGCTCTGGCGCGGATGTTGCGGGAGCTGTTCCGAACTGCGTGATCAACGGATCCGCGGTTCCGGCACGCGAACCAGGCCTGAGAGACCCGGTTCGCCTTGTCGAGGTGGCCGCACTCGGCGCAGGTGCGCGAGGTGTACGTCGCGTCTTCTTGACGACATGCTGGGCGGCCTGCGCCCCCAGCCCCCAGCCCCCAGCGGGCCATTTCACGTCCTTCTCGAAAGCTGCGCCGCTGGCCCAGGTCGCCGCTTCGTTGCAGGCGCGTAAGGTCGCCTCAAGTGCCGCCGCCTGCACGGGCGTCGGCAGCAGCCTGACCTGCACCACCAGCTTCACGAGCATCAAACCCACGCACACGTGCGACTGCCCACCGCGTGTTCACCGTGTGTCACCGGCGCGAAACCGAGGTGAAGGGGCAGCAACTGCTTGCCCGGGGTGGGGAGGAGTGGCTGATCGCCCAGGACATCGTCCCGGGCATCAACGAGTTCCACCAGCGGCTGGTGCCGGTGACCATCGGCAGCGACAAGGAGGTGCCGCTCAGCGGTTTCCGCAGGGGCAACGAGGGGGCCGCCGGGCGGTGGGAGCCGCTCTTCGCTCAGCCCTAGCGGTCACTCGGCCGTGAGCTCCTCGTAGGCCGCCAGCAGCCCGTCGACCGCCTCGCGGCCGGCGGGCCGCAGGGGGGCGCGGACGGTTCCCGCGGGCAGGCCGAGTCGGCCGAGGAGCGCCTTCGCGGTGACCGTGCCGGGCAGGCCCGCCGACATCATCAACTCGATGAGCGGCGTGGCGCGTTGCTGGAGGCGGGCGGAGACGGGGGTGTCGCCCGCCTCGAACGCGTCGATGACCGGGCGGAGTTGTTCCGGAACCACGTTCGCGACCGTGCTGATGTAGCCCGCTCCGCCCACCGCGTACAGGGCGAGGTTGTGTTCGTCGCAGCCCGCGTAGTACGCCAACTCCGTTCGGGACAGCACCTTCTGGGCCGCGAGGAAGTCGTAGGAGCAGTCCTTGACCGCCACGATCCGGGGGTGCTCGGCCAGCCGGATCAGCGTGTCCGGTTCGATGCGGGTGCCGGTGCGGGCCGGGATGTCGTACAGCACGACCGGCAGCCCGGAGGCGTCCGCCACCGTCCGGAAGTGCTCCTCCAGTGCGTCCTGCGGGGGCCTGCTGTAGTACGGGCTGACCACCAGCACGCCGTCCGCGCCCGCCTTTTCGGCCTCCCGGGCGAGCTCCACGGTGTGCCGGGTGTCGAAGGTGCCGACGCCCGCCACGACCGAGGCCCGGCCGCCCACCGCCTCCCGGACCGCCTCGACCAGCGCCGCCTTCTCGGCGTCCGTGGTGGTCGGCGACTCGCCCGTCGTACCGGAGAGCACCAGACCGTCGCACCCCCGGGAGACCAGGTGGTCGGCGAGCCGCTGCGCCCCGTCGAGATCGAGTGCGCCCTCCTCGGTGAAGGGGGTGATCATCGCGCAGAGCGCACGGCCGAAGGGAGCGGGGGCGTCAGTTGTCATGTTCTCAGTCTCGGCGGGCCGACAGTGAAGCTCCACTTAATTCTTCTACGAGATATTGATAAGCGTTGCTGTGCTGCGGCAGGCGAGAAGCCATGTCCGTCCAGGCCCTATGTCCATTTCGCCCGCCATGGGTCAGCATGGTCGTGACGGTCATCGGCATCGGCCCATGGAGGCGTCATGAAGCTCGGCAAGGCACTGGCCACCGGAGTCGCGGAGGAACAGCCGCGCATCCATGAGGAAGAGCTCGAACTGCCGGAGGAGACCCAGGACGTCGAGGCGTCCGCGCGCGAAGAGGTTCCGGCGGCCCGATGAGAGTGCGGCTTCCGGAGGAACGCCCGACGGAGCCGCCGACCGGATACAAGATCGCCCACCCGGTGCTGTCCCAGGACGGCACCCGGGCCGGGTTCACCGGTGTGTCGCTGGGCGGCGCGCTGCCGTACGGAGTCCTGGCCGACGCGTCCTGTGTCTACGGTCTGCGCCACCGGGCACCGCACCGCCGCTGCGACTGCGGCTTCCACTGCGTGCACGACCGCACGGCGGCCGAGGCGCTGCTGTGCACGGCCGAGCACCGGGCGGCCGTCCTGCTGGAGGTCCTGGTTCTCGGCCGCTACATCCGCTTCGAGCGCGGCTTCCGCTATGCCCGCCAGCGGGTGCGGACCGCCACGGTCGGCCCCTGCGTGTGCGGCACGGTCGCCGCCGCCCTGGCCGACGCGGGCTGGGGCCGGCCCGGCTGGCGTGCGCTGGCCCCCTCGTGCGCGGGCTGCGTCCGCGGCCGTACGTCCGTCTCGCTCGCTGCCTTTGCGCGGCTGGCCGGGGAGGGACTGCGGGTGGTGGCGGGCAGCGGCGCCGCACTGCCGACGGGGGACCTCGCGGTGCCCGAGGGGCTCGGGGTGCCCGAACTCGTCGCCGAGGCAGCCCTGTTGCAGGCCCGCCTCGACTGGTTCCAGACCCAGCTCGGCCGGCTCGGCGAGCGCGGGCCGGGCGGTGGCCGACAGGGGTAGCGGAGGTCGACAGGGGTACCCGGGGGGCTCCGAACGGAGGAAGCCGAGAGGGACGCGAGAGGAGGCGACCCCATGACCGGGACCATGCACCCCCAGCCGGTGCGCGACGGTCACCACTCGGTGGGCGAGCTCGTCGGACAGGCCACCGAACAGCTTTCCCGGCTCGTACGACAGGAAGTGGCCCTCGCCAAGGAGGAGTTGTCCGCCAAGGGCCGGCGTGCCGGGCGCGGCGGCGGACTGCTCGGCGCCGCGGGCGCCTTCGCCTACGCCGGGCTGCTCGCTCTGGCCGGCACGGGCGTCGCCGCTCTCTCGCTGGTGCTGTCGGTCTGGGCTGCGGCGCTCATCGTGACCGGTGTGCTGTTCGTGATCGCGGGCGTGCTGGCCGTGACCGGCCGCGCCCAGCTGCGCCGCGCCGCACCGCCGACGCCCGAGGAGACCCTCGGCAGCGTCCGTGCCGATGTCGAGGAGATCAGGGAAAGGGTGCACCGATGACGGACAGGGCAGGGCCTTCCGGCGCCAAGGGGCCCGATGAGCTGAGGCGGCAGATCGAGCAGACGCGCAGTCAACTCGGCGCAACTGTGGAGGAGTTGGCGGAGAAGATGGATGTGAAGGGACGCGCGCGGGCCCGGGCGGCCGACCTGAAGGACAAGGCGAGCGCCATGACCGTGCAGCTGCGCAGCACGGCCGCGCAGGCCGGCCATGCGGTCCAGGACCGGGCCACGCAGACCGGCCACAAGGTGCACGACCGGGCCATGCAGGCGGGTCACCAGGTGCACGACCGGGCCACGCAGGCAGGCCACCAGGTGCACGACAGGGCGACGAGCGCCGGTCACCAGGTGCACGACCGGGCTCTGACGGCGGGCCACGCCGCCCAGGACAGGGCCACCCGGACCGGACACACGCTGGAGCACAGGGCCGAACACGACATGCCCTGGCCCGCCGGCCCCGTCGTCAGGGCGGCGGTACGGCATCCGCGGCCCGCGCTGGTCATCGGAGCGGCGCTGGTCGTTGTCGTGGTGGTGGGCTGGAGGTACCCCAAGCGGTAACAGGACCACCGTCCTGCCACTTGCCCTGACACCGTCCCACCGAAAATCTCAGTCTTCTGGACAAAAAAAGTTTTCGGTGGGACGGTGGACGCATGCTGGACGTGACCGTCATCGAGGACCCCGAGGCCGCCGCCGTCTCCCTGGACCCCACAAGGGCCGCGCTGCTCGCCGAGCTGGCGGCCGGACCCGCGTCGGCGGCGATGCTCGCCGGCCGGGTCGGCCTGCCGCGGCAGAAGGTGAACTACCACCTCAAGGCGCTGGAGCGGCACGGCCTGGTCGAGCTGGCCGGGGAGCGCCGCAAGGGCAATGTCACCGAGCGGCTGATGCAGGCCACCGCGGCCTCGTACGTCATCTCGCCGCTCGCGCTCGCCGCCGTGCAGCCCGACCCGGACCGCTTCCGGGATCAGCTGTCCGCGCGGTGGCTGCTGGCGCTCGGTGCCCGGCTCGTGCGGGACGTCGGCTCGCTGATCACCGGTGCCGCGAAGGCCCGTAAACGGCTGGCCACGTATGCGCTCGACGGCGAGGTGCGCTTCGCCTCCGCGGCCGAACGGGCCGCGTTCGTCCAGGAGTTGACGGCGGGCGTCACCGCTCTGATCCGCAAGTACGACGCGCCCGACGCCGAAGGCGGACGCGACCACCGGATCGTCGTGGCCGTCCATCCCACCCTCAAGGCAACCGAGCAGGACTAGTCAGGAGCCCACCATGTCCAAGGAATTCGAGATCGCCAGAGAGTTCGAGGTCGACGCCACTCCGGAGGAGGTGTGGGAGGCGATCACCACCGGAACCGGTGGATATCTGTGGCCGATGGAGCCGCCGGAGCCCCGGGTCGGCGGCACGGGACCCTTCGGGTCCAAGGTCGTCGCCTGGGACCCGCCGCACCGCTACACGAACCGCGTCGAGGACGTCGAAGGCATCACCGAGCAGACGCTCAACCAGCTGGACTACACGATCGAGCCGCGCGACGAGGGCCGTCGGGCGTGGGTGCGATACGTGCACAGCGGCATCTTCGTCGACGACTGGGACAACCAGTACGACGGCGCTGCCAAGCACACCGACTTCTATCTGCACACCCTGCGCGAGTACCTGGTGCACTTCGCGCCGCGGCCGGCCGCCTTCGCCACCTTCGACGGGCCCGACGCGTCGAAGGCCGCCGACGCCCTCGCCGTCGTCGGGCGGGCGCTCGGTGTCGGCGATGACGTGGCTGCCGGCACCCGGGTGACGGTCCGAGGGCCCGACGAGTTCGACGCCGTGGTCGACTTCCGCAACCCGTACTTCATCGGGCTGCGCACGGACCGCGGCCTCACCCGCATCTTCGGACGCAACCACTGGGGTCACCCGGTCGGCATCTCCCTGCACGACTTCACCCCGGACGCCGACATCAAGGAGTGCGAGGCCGCCTGGCAGGACTGGCTGAACGGCGTGTTCAGCCAGTCCTGAGCGGGGCCGGGCCCGTTACGGGCGGAAGCGCAGCACCTGCGGGTCGTGGTCGCTGATCTGGTCGTTGAACTCCGAGTTGACGTGCACGCTGTCGTACTCGAAGTCGCAGGACCGCCGGATCGACGGGCTGATCAGGATCTGGTCCAGGACCTGCTGGTTGCCCTGGTAGTCGTAGGTGTAACGCTCGCTCTTCGGCAGCGACTTGATCGCCGACCAGAGCTCGCCGTCACCCTCCAGGATCTTGGCGGTGTCGGAGAACTCGAAGTCGTTCATGTCGCCGAGCGCGACGACGTCCGCGTTCTTCTGGACGTCCAGGATGCTCTTGACGAACGCGTTGACCAGCGTCGCCTGGGCGTGGCGCTGGGTCTCCGAGCTGCGGGTCGGGGGCTGGTACTGCGAGGTCAGCCCCTGGTCGCCGCCCTTGGAGTTCAGGTGGTTGGCGATCACGAAGACCGTGCGGCCACGGAAGACGAACTCGCCGGCCAGCGGCTTGCGGCTGGACTTCCAGGCGACGTCGGAGGGGTCGATGCGGCCGGGGGAGGCCGTCAGCTGCGCCTTGCCGTTCACCTTGGTGACACCGACGGCCGTGGTGGAGTCGCCGCCCGCGCGGTCCACGAAGGAGACGCGCTCAGGGTTGAACAGGAACACCTGGCGGATGTTGCCGCCGGGCTCGCCGCCGTCCTGGTCGTTGACCGGGTTGATCGAGCGCCAGTCGTACTTGGGGCCGCCGGCCGCGACGATCGCGTCGATCAGCTTGTTCACCGTCACGTCGGCGGCGACCGTGCCGTCGTCCGTGGCGCCGTTGTTGTCCTGGATCTCCTCCAGGGACACGATGTCGGGCGACTGCAGGTTGTTCACGATCGCGGCGGCGTGCGCGTCGAAGGTCTTGTCGGACGGGTCGAGGTTCTCGACGTTGTACGTCGCGACCGCCAGCTCGCCGCGCGACTGCTTCTGCGTCGTCTCGCGCTGCAGACCGCCGCTCTTCAGCGTGCCCAACTGGCTCGCGACCAGGGTGTAGCCGCCGAACTGGTTGAAGTCCAGCGGGCCGGCCGTGGTGCCGGTCAGAGTGTCGCCGACGTTCGCCTTGGGGAAGTCGGCCGTCGCGCCCAGCGACTGGATCTGCAGGCGTCCGGTGTTCTGCGACTCGTAGGAGCCGTACAGCGTGCCACCGCGGTGGGTGCGGTGCTCGTGCGGCTTCACGGTGACCCACAGCTCGGAGTACGGGTCGGTCGCGGTGACCACGCGGGCGTCGGCGACCTGGACGTTCATGCCCTCCAGGGACTCGTAGTGGTCCAGGGCGTACGTCGAGGGCTGCAGCGTCAGACCGTTGATCGAGCCGCTCGCGGCGGTGTCGCCCGCCGGGGTGTAGAGCGCGGGCACCGACTTCGCGTCGATCACCGTCGGAGCCGGCACCGCGTTGCCGGTGGAGACGGTGGTGATCGTCGGCTTGGTGATCTCGGTGACCGACTGGTTGCCGGACGAGGCACCGCCCGGCACGTACTCGGAGACCGTGCCGGTGACCGTGACGGAGTCACCGATGGCGGCCTTCGGGGTGGAGCTGGTGAAGACGAATACGCCCTCACTGGTCGCCGGGTTGTCGTCCGGGTTCGGATCCTGGATCCAGAAGCCTTTGGAGGAGCCGTAGGTGCGCACGCCGGTGACAATTCCGGCCACGTCGGCGACCTTCTGGCCGGCGTACGGAGAAATGCGCGTGCTGCCCTGGATGTCATGGATGCGCACGGTGTCGGCATGCGCGGGTGAGGTCAGGGCGACGGCGGACGCCGCGGAACAGACGGCGGCGACGGTGAGCGCGGCGAGACGCGCGGAAGACTTGCTCGGCAACGGGATCCCTCCGGGGACATGCGTGGGTGCCGGGACGAGGGTGGTGCGTGGGACGGTCCGAGGCCGCGACCTGTGGGGCGGTGGCGACGCGCGTAGAAAATACAGTGAACATATGTCCGCTTCATTTCTACGCGCGTCAATCTCCTGTGTACTCCCGCCAGTTGTCAAGGTTTCGGCCATGTACGGACGGGGTCCGGGAGATGAACCGGGCGGCATGGGTGGAAATCCGTCTAGGCTGAGCGTTTGAGTGGTACGACACGCCCGAGGAGAACCAGCCGATGTCAGACAGCTCCCCCCTGCCGCCGGTGCGGCTGCATCCCGAAGCGGAGCTGGCGCGGGACGCGTTGGCCACACCGTTGCTCTCCCGGGCCGCGCGGCTCGCCCGTTGGGCCGGGCCGGACACCCGGGTCGACGCCGGGGGCGGGCTCGTGGAGGAGCAGTTGCCGGCCGCCGCCGAACAGCTCGGGCTGAGCGGGGACGACGCCGCGGCCCTCGCGAGCGAGGCCTGGCGGGTCGCCGTGGACACCGGACTCGTCGAGATCGTCGACTCCGAGGACTCCGAGGACGAGGACACCGTCACCGCCGGACAGGACCTGGCACTGCTCACCCAGGGCTCGCCGCACGAGGTGCTGGCCGTGTGGCAGGAGGCCCTGGAGACGGTGCTCGCCGACGCGAGCGTCCCCGACCTGGACGACCTGGAAGGCGCCCTCGACGAGACCGGCGAGATCGACTTCTCCCGGCTGGAGTGGGACCCCGAGGCGGAGGCCGAGTTCCTCGACGGTGTCCTCGGCAACCTCTACCTGCTCACCGTCAGCGAGGACGGCCCCGGCGACGGACCCGTCCCGCTGCCCGCCCTCGCCGCGTCGATGATCGTGCCCAGCGACATGGGGGAACCCACCAACGACGTCCTGGAGCAGGTCTCCGACGCGATGATGCGGCTCGACGACCAGTTCCGGCTGCTGGAGCCGGTGGGACTCGTCGAGTACCAGCCGGTCGACGAGGCGCTGATGGCGGAGCCCGACGACGCTGCCGCGGAACCCGCCGCCCGGGCCGACGACACCGACGTCTCGCGCTACGGCATGGTGCGGCTGACCCCGCTCGGCCTGTACGGGCTGCGGGCACGGCTGCTGGAGGCCGGGCTCACGGCGCCCGCGGTCGGCGACCTCGTGGACAAGGGCGCCGACGCGCTGCTCGACGGCACGGCCACCTTCCCCCAGGCCGCGGCACAGGCCGAGACGGAACAGTGGCTGGCCCGCCGCGAACCCCTCGCCGCCGCACGGGAGTTGCTGGCGGCGGCCCGCGGTCTGGACGCGGGCGCGCCCCTGCGCCGGCTGCGCTGCCAGCAGGCGCTGTCCCTCGTCGGCGCCGAGGCCGAACCCGCACTGCGCGAAGTCCTCGACGACCCGGAGCTGGGGGGCCTCGCCCGGGTCTGGCTGACCGAGCACGGCGCACCGGACGTGCCCGCGCCGTCCGAGGCGATGATCTTCTGGCTGACCATCGACACGATTGCCGCGCAGCTGGCTGCGGAGGGGAACTCCGAGGAGCTGCGGGCGCTGGTGCAGGGGTTGGCCGCTCAGCACGGCGGGTTCTTCGCGGCGGCTTGGCGGGTCGACCATCCTGCCACGGCGGATGTGCTGGAGGCGATGGGGCGGCTGCATCCGGACAAGCGGATTGCGAAGGAAGCGCGGAAGGCCGCGTTCAAGGCGCGGTCGCAGCACGGGGGTTGAGCTGCGCGCTCCGCTCCGCGGGTTGTGCCGCGATGGGTAGTTGGTTGTCTGCGGGCCTCGTCGTGGCTGGTCGCGCAGTTCCCCGCGCCCCTTGAAGGGGCGCAGGGAACGTAACGCCTAGCAGTGGTAGACCGTCGTGTGCTTGAAGGACGACGTCGCTCCGTTGAAGCCGTACGTTCCGCGGTACGCGGGCGGGTTCTGGTACTCGCCCACGATGGTGACCGTCGTGGTGCCGTTGTGCTGCTTGGCGTCCAGGCGGATGGTGTCGCCGATGAAGCCGCCCGTGATGTTCCAGGGCGGACTGGCGATGGTGCCCGTGATCTGGCCGCCGAGGACGACGTACGGATGGGTGTTGGGGTTGTACTTCACCTCCAGCTCCCAGGTGACCGTCGCCCCGTTGTGCAGCTCCAGCTTGGCCGTGGCGGACACAGCCTCCGGCGACACCTCCTGCTGCCCCGCGAACGCCTCGTCGCGCGTCTTGACCTCGGCGCCCTGAGCGTTGTGGAAGCGGTGCTCCACCGACGCCGCGGGCCTCTGCCTGCGTGCCTGTGTGGTCATGGGAACGAGCCTTTCCTCGTACGGAAATCGATCGACCGTCAGGCCAGTTGCTCGGCGACCTCGATGCGCAGCAGCGCGCGGACGTTCTCGACGTGGTTGGCGATCGTGACGGTGGACGAACCCGCGAACAGCAAGCCCACCGCGACGTTGTCCAGCGAGGTGACCAGGGAGCCCGAGTCGCCGCCCGCCGAGATGTTCGTCGTGAGGATCTGGTCCTTGAAGCGGGCCGTGCCCGCCGTGCCGTAGTTGACGTCGATCGTCGCGTCGACCGCCATGATCCGGCCGAAACTGATGTTGGTCGTCCGGCCCGTCTTCTTCACCAGGTCGCCGACCGCGACATTGGCCTTGCGTCGCCAGGCGCGCGGGGCCCCGCTGAAGTACTGCTCACGGGTGGCGTCCTGGAACTCCACCGCGCCGAGCGCGCAGTCCACCACGTTGTTCTGCCGGTCCAGGGGGATCTGCGGCGCGAACTGGATGGTGATGAAGCGGTCCAGCGTCGCGATCCGGTCCGCCGGGTCCGTGCCGCCGTCGAAGACACCCGGCTGCACGATCGGGCTGCCCAGCTGCGCCCGGTTGGAGTCAGCCAGCACATGGTTGTTGGAGAGCACGTAGAACTTCGCGGGCGTGCCGAGGCCGGGGCCCGGTGGGTCGACCGTCGCGCCCGGCAGGAAGTCGTACACCACGCTGCCCAGCGTGCCCGCCGTCACCCGCACGTTGCCCACCGAGAAGCCCGAAGGGCACGGCCGCATACGGCGCTTGAGGATCTGCGGCTCGAACGCCGCCGGAGCACCGCTCAGTTCCTCGAGCAACGGCTGGGTCAGACGCGCCAGTTGGTCCTCGACGCCGCCGTCGGGCCCGTACGCCGTCCCGCGCCGCTCCTCACGGCGCGGGCCCGTCTGCCGCTGCTGGCGCTGCGCGGCGACATGGCCGACCGCCACCACGTCCGTGGGCGTCCCGTCGTCCATCCGGTACGGCACCACGTCCCGCTCCGGCAGCATCGACTCCGGGACCTTCTGCGTCACGAACACCAACACGGCCTCCTGGCCGGTGGGTTCACCGCCGCTCCACTTCACGCCGTGGCCGAAGCCGACCACGTTCGCCAGCGGCTGCTCGCGGCGCAGGAAGTCCGACAGCGCCTGCTGCCGGGAACTGTCGCTGAGCTGTCCGCCGGTCGGTCCTCGCATCAGTTCGGGCTGGCTCGTCACGGCCAGACCACCTTCTTCCGCGGTGTCACGGTGATTCCGGGACCGCGGCTACTCCTGCGCCCAGACCTCGCCGATCGCGAGTACGCGCACGGGTACGCCCTCAAGTTCCTCCGGAACCACGTCCTCGTCCCTGAGCCGGTCCCGGGGCACCTTGCGGGTCACGAAGACGATGATGACGTCCCGGCCCGTGGCCTCGTCCTTCCCGGTTCCGACCCCCGTCACGTTGGGCAGGCCCATCAGCCGGCCCTCATGGAGGCTGCGCGCACGACGTGCGTCCACTTCGGCTCGCCTCCCCCGGGTTCTCCAGGCAACTGGGTGTCTATTGCCGTGGACACCGGCGGTCAAGGTGTCCTGCCTTAAATCATGGGATCGGTGACGATAAGCGTCATTGGACCTTCCTTACGAAGATTCGTCTGACCAATTACCCGGACACCAGAGTTTTTTGAGTCCCGTGGTCCTATGCGTACGGATTCATGGAAGCGAGCCTGCAGGCGTCGCCCGGTGTTCAACTCCCGTTCAGGCGTGGGCGGGACGGTGGCGCCGACCGAGGTCCGCCACCCTCCACGGCACGCCCACCGTCACAGGAGACACCATGTCGCTCACCCGCAGGGACTTCGCCAGAAAATCCGCGATCACCGGTGCCGGTGTCGCGCTGGCGGGCAGCGTCGGCGCCCTCGCCACCGCCCCCAATGCCCTTGCGTCAACGGACAGCGAGGACGCCGACGGGGAGTCCGCCGGCGCACACGGCGGCGTCGGCTACGGACCGCTGGTTCCCGACCCGGACGGCATCCTCGCCCTCCCCGCAGGCTTCAAGTACCGCATCATCACCTACAGCGGCAGGACCAAGCTGGAGTCGGGCGAGTTCACCCCCTCCAACCACGACGGCACCTCCACCTTCGACGGCCCCCGCGGCGCCACCCTCCTCGTCAACAACCACGAGCTGAAGGGCCCGCGCGCCAACTGGCCGCACCCCGTGCCGCTCACCGAGGGCCTCGTCTACGACCCCGCCGCATCCGGCGGCTGCACGGTCGTCGAGGTGCGCCGCGACCACGTCGCCGAGTGGGTCGGCATCGCCGGCACCTCCACCAACTGCGCGGGCGGCAACACCCCTTGGGGCACCTGGCTCACCTGCGAGGAGACCGAGGACAAGGCCGGCCAGAACGGCATGACCAAGGACCACGGCTACGTCTTCGAGGTCGACCCCGCCGACCGCCGCGCCAACCGTGACCCCAAGCCCATCAAGGCGCTGGGCCGGTACGCCCATGAGGCGGTCGTGGTCGACCCCAGGCGCGGCCACCTCTACCTGACCGAGGACGCGGCGACCCCCAACGGCCTGCTCTACCGCTGGACCCCGCCGGAGGGCTTCTGCCACGGCCGCGACAAGCTCCGCACCCTCGCCGACGACGCCGGCGTCCTCCAGGCCTTCAAGTGCTTCGACTCCGGCGGCCAGTTCGTCGACGACCTCTCCCGGGCCACGAGGATCGGCACGGTCTACGGCGTCGACTGGGTGGACGTCCCCGACCGCGACGCGAAGACGACCTCCGTCCGCAAGCAGTTCACCACCGGCCAGGTCACCCGCGCCCGCAAGCTCGAAGGCATGTGGTGGGGCGACGGCGGCGCCTACATCGTCTCCTCCTACGCCCGTGCCGAGAGCCCCGTGCAGCACGACGGCGCCGTCTGGTTCTATGACCCCAAGCGCCGCACCCTGACTCTGAAGGTCCTGCTCGGCGTCAACCCCGACCCCTCCGCGGACGGCAACTTCGACGGCCCGGACAACATCACCGTCTCCCCGTACGGCGGCCTGGTCATCGCGGAGGACGGCGAGGGCCTTCAGCACCTCTTCGGCGCGACGGACAGCGGCCGCACGTACCCGATCGCCCGCAACGAACTCAACATCGGCACCGAAGAGAAGCCTGAATACAGCGAGTTCACGGGTGTCACCTTCTCGCCCGACGGCAGCACGCTGTTCGCCAACATTCAGGAGCCGGGGATCATGCTGGCGATCACCGGGCCCTGGAAGCGCCAGAAGCGCGGGTAATTAATTCGGTCGCTCGTCCCGCGGTACGCCTCTTAGAGTGATGAACGTCCAGGTGCGAAGGCAGGACCTACTTCCACTCATAATGGGGCGGCCGCGGGTTCGAGTCCCGCCACCGGTACAACGCGCCGGTGTAGCTCAGGGGTTAGAGCACCTACGTCGGTTCCGCCGGCCTTGAACTCTGGACACCACAACTTCATTGCACCTCCCGGTGCGAACCATTTGATCTCGGGGAGGCGCAGCTCAAGGTGGGTGCCCGGTGCGCAGGCAGCGGATACTTCAGGGGACTGGTGGGGGAAAGCCCTCATGCGGGTTCGAATCCCGTCATCGACCCGGGTTCGGTGTGGCGGAACGGAAGACGCGCCAGTTGACAAGCACCGCAGCCGAATTCGACCTCGGACACCCTCCTTCTGCTGCGCCTCCCTCCGAAACGGAAACGAATTCGGGGGAATTCACCATGGCGCGATTCAACACCAAGGCTGCGCGGGCGCAGCCCACTTCGCGTGTCACCTCCACGGGCCGCGTGCTCCGTACATACGAGGGCGGCCGCGGCCGTGAGCGGGACGAGCGCTCCGAGCTTTTTCTGCTCGCGATCGCCAACTTCGTGTCGCAGCGGACGTTTTACGAGAGCGGCGCCGACCGCGACGACCGGTTCGCGCGTCTCGTACGGCGGCTCGCCGTCGAGGACCCGACCTGGACCGCCGGTCTGCTGGCCTGGCTGCGCGGGGAGGGCAACATCCGTACGGCCTCGCTCGTCGGCGCCGCCGAGTACGTGAAGGCACGCCTCGACGCGGGTGCCACCGACGGCCCGTCGAACCGCCGGGTCATCGCCTCCGTACTGCAGCGGCCGGACGAGCCCGGCGAACTGCTCGCGTACTGGACCGCGACGTACGGCCGCAGCGTCCCCAAGCCCGTCAAGCGCGGGATCGCCGACGCCGTGCGCCGCCTCTACAGCGGCAAGTCGCTGCTGAAGTACGACACCGCGTCCAAGGGCTACCGCTTCGGCGACATCCTCAACCTGGTGCACGCCGCGCCCGACCCGGACAAGCCGTGGCAGGGCGAGCTGTTCCAGTACGCCCTCGACCGCCGGCACAACCCGGACACCGCGGTGCCGCCGACGTCGAACCGCGTACTGACCGCGCACCGCGAGCTGATGGCGGTGCCGGTGGCCGAGCGGCGCGCGGTCGTGACCTCGCGCCGTGGAGCGGAGCGGCTCGCGGCGGCCGGGATGACCTGGGAGGCGCTGGCCGGGTGGCTCCAGGGGCCCATGGACAAGGCGGCCTGGGAGGCCGTGATCCCGTCCACGGGGGTCATGGCGCTCGTGAGGAACCTGCGGAACTTCGACCAGGCCGGCGTCTCCGACAAGGTCGCGGCCCAGGTGGCCGCACGCATCAGCGACCCGGCGGAGGTCGCGCGCTCGCGGCAGTACCCCTTCCGGTACCTCGCCGCGTACCGGCACGCGCCCTCGCTGCGCTGGTCGTACCCGCTGGAGCAGGCGCTCGGCCACTCGCTGGCCAATGTGCCCGCGCTGCCAGGCCGGACGCTGGTGCTCGTCGACCGTTCCGGCTCGATGTGGGCGCCGCTGTCGGACCGCTCGGAGCTCAACCGGGCCGACGCCGCGGCGATCTTCGGCACGGCGCTCGCACTGCGGGCGGCGGAGGCGGACCTCGTCGAGTTCGGCACGACGAGCCGACGGCTGTCGTTCGACGAGGGCGAGTCGGTGCTGAAGATCCTCGGCCGCTTCGGCGACCTGGGCGGCACCGACACCACCTCGGCGATCCGCGCGCACTACCGGGGGCAGGACCGTGTACTGATCGTCACCGACGAGCAGTACACGTACAGCCGCCACGGCGACCCGACCGAGCAGGTCCCGGCGCATGTGCCGGTGTACACCTGGAACCTCGCCGGCTACCGGGTGGGCCACGGCCCCTCGGGCAAGGCGAACCGGCACACCTTCGGGGGCCTTACGGATGCGGCTTTCCGCATGGTCCCGTTGCTTGAGGCGGCACAGAGTGCCGACTGGCCCTGGGCGGCCTGAGTCGCACGGTCGTGGCCCGCACTTCTACGGGGTGCGGGCCACACCCTTGTCCGTGCCCGGACTGACATCTAACATTTCAGTTCATGGAGGCCATACGACCCGTCGAGCGCACCCTCCTCAGGGACCGCGCCTACGAATCCATCCGGGACGCCATCGTGGCCGGGGAGCTGGAGCCCGGCGCCGTGGTGCGGGACGCCGAGCTCGCCGAGCGGCTCGGGCTGTCCCGGGCGCCGGTACGGCAGGCCTTCTCCCGGCTGGTGGACGAGGGGCTGCTGGAGAGCAAGCCGCAGAGCTATACACGGGTCACCCCGGTCGTCACGGCCGAGGTGCGGGACGCGGCCGCCGTGGTCGGCTCCATGCACGAGCTGGCCACGCGGGTCGCCGTCCCCAGGCTGTTCGCCGCGGACATCCAGGCGATGCGCGCGGCCAACGAGCGGTTCGCCGCGGCCGTCGGCTCGCGGGACGTCGACGGTGCCCTGCGCGCCGACGACGAGCTCCACGACGTGCTCGTGCGCGTCGCCGGCAACTTGGCGGCGGCCGCCACCATCGCCCGCTACACCCCCCTCATCCGCCGACTGGAGCGACGCCGCTTCGGCGAGAGCACCTGCCGCTCGGCCGGCCTGCACGAGCAGCTGATCGACGCCTGCGCGGACGGCGACGTGGCTGAGGCGGTCCGCGTCACCGCGGAGATCTGGCGCACCCTCGCCGACGACCTCGCCGACGGCGACTGATCCCGACCCCGGGAGGACCCATGTCCCTTTCCTCGTACGAGCGTTACCCGCTCCTCTTCGGCCCCTCGCCGGTGCACCCGCTGGAGCGCCTGACCGCCCACCTCGGCGGCGCCTCCCTGTGGGCCAAGCGCGAGGACTGCAACTCCGGTGTCGCCTACGGCGGCAACAAGACCCGCAAGCTGGAGTACCTGGTCGCCGACGCGCTCGCCAAGGGCTGCGACACGCTCGTGTCCATCGGTGGCGTCCAGTCCAACCACACCCGCCAGGTCGCCGCCTGCGCCGCCCGCGCCGGGCTCAAGTGCGTGCTGGTGCAGGAGAGCTGGGTGGAGTGGCCGGACTCCGTGTACGACAAGGTCGGCAACATCCTGATCAGCCGGCTCGCCGGGGCGGACGTACGGCTGGTGCGGGCCGGGTTCGGGATCGGGTTCAAGGAGAGCTGGGAGCAGGCGCTCAGGGAGGTGGAGGAGTCGGGCGGCAAGCCGTACGCCATCCCGGCCGGGGCCTCCGACCACCCGCTCGGCGGCCTCGGCTTCGCCGGATGGGCGTACGAAGTCGCCGAGCAGGAGCGGGAGTTGGGGGTCTTCTTCGACACGGTGGTGGTGTGTTCCGTCACCGGGTCGACCCAGGCCGGCATGGTCGCAGGGTTCGCCGCCCTGGAGGAGGCCGGCGGACGGCCCCGACGCGTGCTCGGCATCGACGCCTCGGCCAAGCCCGCCACCACCCGGGAGCAGATCGCCCGGATCGCCCGGAACACCGGCCAACTCATCGGCGTCAAGAGCGAGTTGACCGAGGAAGACGTCGAACTGGACGAGCGGTACCACGCGGGCGTCTACGGCATCCCCGACGAGACCACTCTCGCCGCCATGCGCCTCGCGGCCCGCACCGAGGGAATGGTCACCGACCCCGTGTACGAGGGGAAGTCGATGGCCGGGATGGTGGACCTGGTCGAGCGAGGGGAGATCGGCCGGGACTCGACCGTGCTCTACGCGCACCTGGGCGGGCAGCCCGCGCTCAACGCGTACAGCGCCCTGTTCTAAGCGGCTTCACGCCGGGCGACCTGCTTCTGCCCTGTGATCACGAACGCCGACACCAGCAGGGCGGCGAGCGCGATCAGTGCGCCGACGCCGAACGCGCGCGCCGACCCTTCCGTGAGGATCTCGGCCGGGGTGCCGGAGGCATGCCGGGTCGCCGTGCCGAACACGGTGACCAGGACGGACAGTCCGAGGGTGCCGCCGAGCCACTGCAGGGTCTGGAGGAGGCCGGAGGCGGCGCCCGCCTCGCGCGGCTCGATACGGGCGAGGATCGTCGCGTTGAGCGGCATGAAGCTCAGGCCGACACCGACGCCCATCAGCAGCAGCGGGCCGAGCAGACCGGACGGGTAGCCCTCGCCGGGTTCGAGCCGCCACAGCCAGGCGGCCGCGGCGACGAGGAGGCCCATGCCGGTGAGCAGGACCGGCTTGACCCCGAACCGGGCCAGCAGCCGCGGCACGAAGCGGACGGTGGTGAACATCGCCAGGGTCATCGGCAGGAAGGCGAATCCTGCGCGCAACGGGCTGTATTCCAGGACCTGTTGACTCATCAGGGTGAGGAAGTAGAACGCGCCGAACATGCCGGCCGGCAGCAACAGCACGCCCGCGTAGCCGCCCGCGCGGTTGCGGTCCGAGAAGAGCCGCAGCGGCATGATCGGCTGGACGGCGCGGGACTCGACAATAGTGAAGGCGGCGAGCAGGGCGGCGGCCGTACTGAAGCCGAGCAGCGACTGGGTGTCGCTCCAGCCCGCCTCGGAGACCCGGATGAAGGCGTATACGAGTGAGGTCATGCCCGCGGTGCCGGTCAGTGCGCCGGCCGCGTCGAACCGGCCTGCGTGGCGCGGCGTCTCGTTGACGAAGCGGGGCAGGGCGAGGGCCACCCCGATCCCTATCGGGACGTTGATCAGCAGTGCCCAGCGCCAGGACGCCCAGGAGGTGAGCATGCCGCCCAGGACCAGTCCGATGGAGGCGCCGATGCCCGCCATGGAGGAGTAGATGCCGAGGGCGTGGTGCCGACGCGGGCCCTCCGGGAAGTTGGTGGTGATCAGGGCGAGGGTGCTGGGGGCGGTGAGCGCGGCGCCCGCGCCCTGCAGCGCGCGGGCCGCGAGCAGCCAGGCGCTGTCGGTGGCGAGCCCGCCGAGCAGGGAGGAGCCGGCGAAGAGCAGAACGCCGGTGGCGAGCGTGCGGCGGCGGCCGACGATGTCCCCGACGCGCCCGCCGAGCAGCAGCAGACCGCCGAAGGCGAGCGTGTAGGCGTTGAGGACCCAGGACAGGCCGGTGCGGCTGAAGCCGAGGTCCTGCTGGATGTCGGGCAGGGCGACGTTGACGACGGTGGAGTCGACACCGACCATCAGGTAGGCGGTGACGATGACGAAGAGGACGGTGCCGAGCCTGGCGGGGTGTTGTGGTGTCAAGAGTGCTTCGGTGGTGGTGCCGGACGGGCTGGACATGGAGTTCTCCCGTTGCGAAGCCCCGGGGCGGATGTGCGCGGGCAGCACGAAGTGATCACGAAGTGATGGAGTACGGGCAGGCGAGGTGGCCCGCGGAGATAACCGGGGACTGTCTCCGTTTAACTCTCGCTAAGATACGGAGAGGGTCCCCGGTTCGCAAGGAGTATCTGGATGACGCAGGTCAGGCCCATGCGCGCGGACGCTCGGCGCAACTATGAGCGGCTGCTGAAGGTGGCGGCGGAGGCCTTCGCCGAGTATGGGGAGCAGGCGTCCCTCGACGAGATCGCCAAGCGGGCGGGGGTCGGGTCGGGCACGCTGTACCGGCATTTCCCGACGCGGCAGGCGCTGCTGGAGGCGGTGTACGTCGATGCCATCGAGGCGCTCGCGGCACGCGCCGACGACTTCGCGCGGGAACTGCCGCCGGGCGAGGCGCTGGTGGAGTGGCTGAATGAACTCAGCGCCGGGATGATCCAGGTCAGGGGCCTCAAGACCCTGCTCGGCTCGGCCGTCACGGACGGCAGCAGTGCCGTGGTCACGGCCTGCGGCAACTCGGTGAAGGGGGCGGCGGAACGGCTGGTCGGGGCGGCGAAGCGGGAGGGGACCCTGCGCGAGGACGTCGAGCCGATCGAGATCCTGCGGCTGGCGCACGGTGTGGCCACGGCGTCCGAGCTGGCGAACGGCGAGGGCAAGTACATCCGCCGCTATCTGTCGCTGCTGACGGACGGTCTGCGTCCCGCAACCGAGGCGTGAACGCCGGGCGCCCCCCTGGCCGGGGGCGCCCATGGTCGTTCGCAGGACGGGCTACAGCGCCTGCGCGGCCGGCTTCACCATGTTCCGGACCGTGCGGGCCTTCACGAACTCGCCCATCGCCGTCATCTCCCACTCGCCGGAGAACTGGCGGATCAGCTTGGCCATCATCACGCCCGTCTGCGGTTCGGCGTTGGTGAGGTCGAAGCGGACGAGTTCCTCGCCGGTTGCCGCGTCCAGGAGGCGGCAGTAGGCCTTGGCTACCTCGGTGAACTTCTGGCCGGAGAAGGAATTGACGGTGAAGACCAGGCCGGTGGCTTCCTGCGGGATGCGGCCGAGGTCGACCACGATGACCTCGTCGTCGCCTCCGCCCTCACCCGTGAGGTTGTCGCCGGAGTGCTTGATCGCCCCGTTGAGGATGGACAGCTTGCCGAAGTAGCAGCTGTCGATGTGGTTGCGCTGCGGGCCGTAGGCGATGACCGACGCGTCCAGGTCGATGTCCTTGCCGCCGTAGGCGGGCTCCCAGCCGAGGCCCATCTTGACCTGCGAGAGCAGCGGGCGGCCGCCCTTGACGAGGGACACCGTCTGGTTCTTCTGGAGGCTGACCCGGCCCTTGTCGAGGTTGATCTTTCCGGTGCCGGGGGCGGGCGGGCCCGCCGCGGGGGCGGGTGTGGCCGGCGGAGGCGGCGGGGTGGTGGACAGGGGCGGGGCCGGCGGGGTCACCGGGGGCTGCATCGTGGGCGTCGGCGGGGCGACCGGCTGGGGCGGGGCGGCCGCGGCCGGCTCCTCCACCGTGACGCCGAAGTCGGTGGCGATGCCCGCCAGGCCGTTGGCGTAGCCCTGGCCGACCGCGCGGGCCTTCCACTGGCCGCCCCGCAGATAGATCTCGACGACCACCAGTGCCGTCTCGGTGCCGAGCTGCGGGGGTGTGAACGTGGCCAGGACGGTGTTGTCGTCCGCGTTGCGGATCGTGGCCGTCGGTTCGATGCCCTGGAAGGTCTGGCCCTGGGCGTCCGGGCTGGCGGTGACCACGATCTTCTCGATGCCCGGGGGGACGGCGGCGGTGTCGACGGTGATCGCGTCGGGTGCCGTGCCCCCGCCCGACCGGTAGGTCACGCCCGGGCCGACCGGCTGGTTGTAGAAGATGAAGTCGTCGTCGGAGCGCACCTTGCCGTCGGCGGTGAGCAGCAGGCCCGATACGTCGAGCCGCACGGGGGCGGCGACGTCCACCGTTACGCGGGCGGTGGGGAGAGGGATGTTCGAGCCGGGGGTCATAGCTGTCATGCCGGGTGAACGAGCGGGGGCGCTTTACCGTTCCCTTACCCTGCGCCCAATTGGCCGGACCCCCGCTCCTCAAACGCCGGAGGGGCTGATTTTGCCGGGCTTGGTCTTTCAGCCCGTCCGGCGTTTGAGGACGAGGCCGTTCAGGCCGAACGGGGGTCTGGGGGCGGAGCCCCCAGGGACGGGACGGGTAGGGGCGGCGGGGGCGACACCCCTTACGGGATCACCACGATCTTGCGGCCCACCCCCGCCGCGAACTGGTCCAGCGCCTCCGGATACCGCTCCAGCGGGATACGGTCGCTGATGAAGATCTCCGGATCCAGCACCCCGTTGGCGAACAACTCCGCCGCCCGCTCGAAGCTGTGCAGCACCGCCATCGAACCGGTGATCGTGATCTCCTGGTTGTAGATGCGGTACGGATCGATCGTCACCCGCGTCGCATAATCCGCCACCCCGAACTGCAGGAACGTGCCGGCCTTCGCGACCCGCCCCAGCCCGTCCTGGATCGCGGCCGCGTTCCCGGTGGCGTCGACCACGACGTCCCAGCCCTGCGGCCGGTCCAGTTCGTCCGCGTTCGAAGCCGCCGCCGACACCCCCAGCCGTACCGCCGTCTCCAGCCGCGCCGGGTTCAGGTCCACCACGTCCACGCTCGCCGCCCCCGTGCGCTTGGCGAGCTCCAGCATCATCAGGCCCATGGTCCCCGAGCCGTAGATCAGGACGTGCGCGCCCAGGCGTGACTTGAGGACGTCGTAGCCGCGGACGGCACAGGAAAGAGGCTCCACCAGGGCCGCGTCCTCCGTGCGTACGTGCTCGGGCAGTTTCACGCAGTTCGCCACCGGCGCCACCGCGAACTGCGCCGCGCCGCCGGCCGTCGTGACGCCGATCGCGGCCCACCGTTCGCAGAGGTTGTTGTGGCCCGTACGGCAGTACCGGCACTCGTAGCAGTACAGGGACGGGTCGACCGCCACCCGGTCACCGACCGCGACCTCCGTGACCTGGGTCCCGACCCCGACCACCTGGCCCGCGAACTCGTGTCCGGGGACGATCGGCAGCTTGGGCGCGAACTCGCCCTGGAGGATGTGGAGGTCCGTGCCGCACAGGCCGCAGGCCGCGACCTCGACGACGACCTCGCGCGGGCCGGGTGTCGGGTCGGGGACCTCGGTGACGACGGCGCGGCCCACGGACTCGATGACGGCGGCCTTCATTTGACGGCTCCCAGTGACAGGCCCTGGACCAGCTTGTCCTGGGCGGCGAACCCCGCGGCGAGCACCGGCAGGGAGATGACGAGCGACGCGGCGCACACCTTGGCCAGGAACAGGCCCTGGCTGGTGATGAAGCCGGTCAGGAAGACGGGGGCCGTCTCGGCCACCACGCCGGTCAGGACTCGGGCGAACAACAGCTCGTTCCAGCTGAAGATGAAGCAGATAAGGGCCGTTGCGGCGATGCCGGGCAGGGCGATCGGGGCCACCACGCGCGCGAGGATCGTCGGCAGCCGGGCGCCGTCGATCTGCGCCGCCTCGATCACCGCCACCGGTACCTCGGCGAGGAAGGACTGCATCATCCACACCGCGATCGGCAGGTTCATGGAGGTGTAGAGGATGACCAGCAGCCAGATGTTGTCCAGCATGTCGGTGTTCTTGGCGAACAGGTAGATCGGGAGGAGCCCCGCCACGATCGGCAGCATCTTCGTCGACAGGAAGAAGAACAGGACGTCCGTCCATTTCTTCACCGGGCGGATGGAGAGTGCGTATGCCGCGGGGAGGGCCAGCAGCAGGACCAGGACCGTCGAACCCACCGACGCCACCGCGGAGTTGACCAGCGCCGGCCAGGGGCTCGCGCCGCCGCCCGTGCCGAAGAACTCGCGGTAGCCGTCGAGGGTGAGGGCGGCGCCGAAGGACGGCGGGTTGGTCGCCGCGTCCGACTCCGAGTGGAAGGACGTCAGCGCCATCCAGGCGATGGGCAGGAAGAAGACGACGCCGAGCAGCCAGGCCACCAGACCCAGGCCGACTCCCTTGCGGCGGGGGCTCGTTCGTACGGCGACCGTGCTCATGCGCGGGACACCTCCTCGCGGAACAGGGACGACACGACGCGCAGGGCGAAGGTCGCGATGATGATCGAGCCGATGACCACCAGGACGCCCGCGGCCGAGGCGAGGCCGTTCTCGTGGGCCTGGTAGAAGCTCTGGTAGACCGTGTACGGCAGATTCGCCGTGCCCAGGCCGCCGGACGTGATCGTGAAGACCGCGTCGAAGTTCTGGACGATGTAGATCGAGCCGAGCAGGGCGCCCAGCTCCAGATACCTGCGCAGGTGCGGGAGCGTCAGATGGCGGAAGATCTGCCAGTCGTTCGCGCCGTCCACGCGCGCGGCTTCGAGCTGCTGGCTGTCGCGGCTCTGCAGGCCCGCCAGCAGGATCAGCATCATGAACGGCGTCCACTGCCAGATCAGGGAGGCCTCTACGGCGAGCAGCGGCGTGTTGGAGATCCAGTCCGGCTGTGGGCCGCCCACATAGTGCAACAGGCCGTTGAGCAGGCCGTATTCGGGGTTGTAGAGGACGTGCTTCCACAGCAGGGCCGCGGCCACCGGGACCACCAGGAAGGGGGCGATCAGCAGGGTGCGGACCACTCCTCGGCCCCGGAACCTACGGTCGAGGAGGAGCGCCAGCACCAGGCCGAGGACCAGGCTGACCAGGACCACCGTCACCGTCAGCAGGACCGTCGTCCACACCGAGTGGCGCAGGTCGGCGTCGGTGAGGACCTCCTGGTAGTTGTCGAAGCCGGTGAAGTGGCGGGCCTTGGGATACAGGGCGTTCCAGTCGAAGAACGAGATCACCAGGGTCGCCACGAACGGCAGCTGGGTCACCACGATCATGAAGACCAGGGCGGGCAGCAGCGGGGCCCGAGTGGACCAGGCGCGCAGCCGGGCGGAGGGCCGGCGTGTCATGCGTACGGGAGTTGCCGTGATGCGGGCGGTTGTCGTGGCGCTCATCGTCCCTCGTACTCCTTCGAGATCTTCTCGGCGAGCTGCTGGGACTTCCTCAGCGCCGAGTCGACGGACTGCCGTCCGGCGATGGCCGCGCTGATCTCCTGGGAGACCTTGGTGCCGAGATCGGTGAACTCGGGGATGCCGACGAACTGGATGCCGGGCGCGGGGCGCGGCTGCACCCCCGGGTTGTCGGGTTTGGCGCCCTCGATGGCCTCCCTGGTCATCTCCTGGAAGGCGCCGGCCTCCTTGCGGTAGTCGGCGTTGGTGTACGTCGAGGCGCGCTTGCCGGCGGGGACGTTGGACCAGCCGCTGGTGTCGCCGACCAGTTGCTCGTACTGCTTGCTGGACGCCCAGGACACGAACTTCCAGGCCTTGTCGGGGTTGCGGGAGGCCTTCTGGATGCCCCAGGCCCAGGTGTAGAGCCAGCCGGAGGAGTCGGTCTTCTCGACGGGGGCGGGGGCGTAGCCGAGCTTGCCCTTGACGGGGGAGCCCTTGGCCTCCAGGGATCCGGCGGCGGAGGTGGCGTCGTACCACATGGCGACCTTGCCCTGGGTCATGTTGTTGAGGCACTCGGCGAAACCGGACTGTGCGGCGCCGGACTCGCCGTGCCCCCGCACCAGGTCGACGTAGAACTTCGTCGCCTTCTCGAAGGCGGGGGAGTCGAGTCGGGCCTTCCAGTCCTTGGTGAACCAGGTGCCGCCGAAGGTGTTCACGACGGTGGTGAGCGGTGCCATGAGTTCGCCCCAGCCGGGCAGGCCGCGCAGACAGATGCCGCGCATCCCGGACTTGGCCCCGTCGACCTCGGCGGCGAGCTTCGCCACCTGGTCCCAGGTGGGGTGGGCCGGCATCGTCAGGCCCTTCTCGGCGAAGATGTCCTTGCGGTACATGAGGAAGGACGACTCGCCGTAGAAGGGCTGGCCGTAGAGCTTGCCGTCGTCGGCCGTGAGGGACTGCCGCATCGGCTTCAGGACGTCCTGCTCGTCGTACGACGGGTCCTTGGCGACGTACGAGTTCATCTCGTGCAGCCAGCTGTTCTTGGCGTAGATCGGGATCTCGTAGTTGCTGAGCGTCGCGACGTCGTACTGGCCCGCCTGGTTGGCGAAGTCCTGGCTGATCTTGTCGCGGACGTCGTTCTCCGGCAGGACGGTGAAGTTCACCTTGATGCCGGTCTCCTTGGTGAAGTGCGCGGCGGTGAGTTTCTGCAGCTCCACCATCTGCGGGTTGTTGACCATCAGGACGTTGACGGAGTTGCCGCCGGAACCGGACCCGCCCGCCCCGACCCAACAGCCGGAGAGCAGCGGGGCGAGCAGCGTCCCTGCGGCGGCCAGGGCGAGCGTGGCTCGCGGTGGCCGTCGTCGGCTCGGGGTGCGCATGTATCGCTCCTGAACATATGGGGAGATAAGGGGCGGTTGTGGGCGTGGGAGTGCCCTGGGAGGGGAGGTGAGTTGGTCTTTCAGGCGCGCACGCGCGGGCGTGGACGGGTCTTCTAGACGCGGATGACCTGTGGGCCCAGCAGTGAGTAGCGGTGGGCCTCGGCCGAGGGGAGCAGGGTGCTCGTGACGATCGTCTCCAGTGCGCCGATCTCCGCGAACCGGTAGAAGCTGACCGCCCCGAACTTGGTGTGCACGCCCGCGAACACCGTGCGGCGCGCGGCCCGGATGGCCTGCGCCTTGACCTCGCTGACGGCGGGGTCGGGGGTGGTCAGGCCGTGCTCGCGGGAGATGCCGTTGGCGCCGATGAAGGCGAGGTCGAGGACGAAGCCGGCCAGCATCTTCGTCGTCCAGTGGTCGACGGTGGCCAGGGTCCCGGAGCGGACCCGGCCGCCGAGCAGCAGGACGGAGACGCCGTCGGCCTCGGCGAGTGTGCCCGCGACCGGCAGGGACGCGGTGACCACGGTCAGCGGCCGGTCCCTGGGCAATGCCTCGGCGATGAGCTGCGGGGTGAAGCCCTCGTCGACGAAGACCGTCTCGGCGTCACCGAGCAGCTCGGCCGCGGCGGCCGCGATCCGGCGCTTCTCGGGTACGTGGCTGGTGGCGCGGAACTCGAGCGTGGTCTCGAAGCCCGCACTCTCCACGGGGTAGGCGCCGCCGTGGGTGCGGCGGACCAGGCCGTGGTCCTCCAGGGCGCGCAGATCCCGCCGTACGGTCTCCTTGGCCACGCCCAGTTCGGCGGCGAGCGCGGTGACGTCGACCGAGCCGGTGGCGCGTGCGGTCCGCACGATCTCGCGCTGGCGCTCCTCTGCCGTTTTCGCAGTGTTCGCCGTCATCGCCGTCACCTGCTCTCGTGCCGTGCTGCCCGTTCGGGCCCGGTGGGGCCCTCGCAGGAAGTTCTACCCCCGGTGTGCGGCACTGACCAGGCCTGTTGCAGGGCGGATGCTGCCCGGGTGTGCCCGTTTGCGGAGCGGAGTGCCCGCCTCGGACCTGCGTGGCTGTGAGCGGGGGCGTGGGATCGGGCGCGTGCGGTGCCCGAACAGGAGGGCGGGCGGGCCCGTTCGGTGCCCGGACGCTCCGCTGGTTGTGTCGTTGATCGTCTGCGGCGCCGTCGTGGCTGGTCGCGCCCGCGCGGCGGAGCCGTACATAGATGCAGTCCCGCGCCCCTTCAGGGCGCTGCCGAACTGCAGCGGATCTCGCCCCGCCTACTCATGGACGCCGGGATCTCAGTACGGCCAGATCGGTGGGTCGCTCACGAAATGGCCGCCCAGGTAGGCGTGGGTGATGTTTTCGGGGTCCAGTTCGCCCTGGTCGGCGATCAGTTTTTCCGCGTACGGCTCGGAGTCGTCCTGTGGCTCGTAGCCGAGTGCCCGTGCCGTGGAGAGGTCCCACCACAGGCGTGTGTTGGCGGAGGAGCCGTAGACGACGGTGTGGCCGACGTTCTCCGCGGTCAGCGCCGCGTGGAAGAGGCGGGCGCCGTCGGCCGGGCTCATCCAGATGGACAGCATGCGCACGCTGGTGGGCTCGGGGAAGCAGGAGCCGATGCGCACCGACACCGTCTCCAGGCCGTGCTTGTCCCAGTACAGCTGCGCGAGGTCCTCGCCGAAGGACTTGGACAGGCCGTAGAAGGTGTCGGGGCGGCGCGGGGTGTCGATGGGGATCAGTGCGCTTGAATCAAGAGGTGTGTCGCCCTGCGGGCGCGGGGTGAAGCCCACCGCGTGGTTGGAGGACGCGAAGACGATCCGCTGTACGCCCTCCTCGCGCGCGGCCTCGTACAGGTTGTACGTGCCCTCGATGTTCGCCGCGAGGATCTTCTCGAAGGGGGCTTCCAGGGAGATGCCGGCCAGGTGGATGATCGCGTCCACACCCCGTACGGCCTCGCGCAGGGCCTTCTTGTCGGCGAGGTCCGCGGTGACGGCGTCCGGGTCGCCCTCGATCGGGCGCATGTCGAGGAGGCGCAGCTCGTAGCCGAAGGCCGGCAGCAGGTTCCGCATCAGGGTGCCGAGGCCGCCGGCGGCGCCGGTGAGCAGAACGGTGCGGGGGGCTGGCATCCTCGCTTCTCCTTCGGTCGGCGGGCGCATGCCTGCACAGTATTCACATCCATGGACACGCTATGGAGCCGGGCGGACCCCGTCAAGTGCCCTGCCGTGCTCTGCGAAATGCGGAAATCCGCTGATGCGATGCGGGGAGGCGCGCTTGACCGGCCATGAAGAGGCGCCTTAGCGTGGTGGCGTTCAGAAATGTAGACACAGATCATGAACATGGAATCGGTGACCATGGAATCGGGAGCGCCCGTGACGCCAGTCCCTCTCGCCGCTCGACTCGGCATCCCCAGCGGGCCGCTGTTCTTCCCGGTCACCGCCTACGGCCCCGACAGCTCGGTCGACCTCGACGTGTACCGCGCCCATGTGCGCCGTGGGGTCGAGGGCGGGGCGGCCGCGGTCTTCGCGTGCTGCGGCACCGGCGAGTTCCATGCGCTCACTCCCGAGGAGTTCGAGGCGTGCGTGCGCGTGGCGGTGGAGGCTGCGGACGGCCGCGTGCCGGTCGTGGCCGGCGCCGGGTACGGCACGGCGCTCGCCGTCCGGTACGCGCGCGTGGCGGAGGTTGCCGGGGCGGACGGGCTGCTCGCCATGCCGCCGTACCTCGTGCTCGCCGGTCAGGAGGGACTGCTGCGGCACTACCGGGAGGTGGCAGCCGCGACCGCACTGCCCGTGATCGTCTACCAGCGCGACAACGCCGTGTTCACGCCGGAGTCCGTCGTCGAACTGGCTCGCACGGACGGGATCATCGGCTTCAAGGACGGCCTCGGCGACCTCGACCTCATGCAGCGCATCGTCAGCGCCGTGCGCACCGAGGTCCCCGGGGACTTCCTCTACTTCAACGGCCTGCCGACCGCCGAACAGACCCAGCTCGCCTACCGCGCCATCGGTGTCCCGCTCTACTCCTCCGCCGTCTTCTGCTTCGCCCCGGAGATCGCGCTCGCCTTCCACCGGGCACTGGAGTCCGGCGACACCACCACCGCGCACCGGCTCCTCGACGGCTTCTACCGGCCGTTCGTCGAACTGCGCGCACAGGGGCGCGGTTACGCCGTCGCCCTGGTCAAGGCGGGGGTACGGCTGCGCGGGCTCGACGTCGGCGAGGTCCGGCCGCCGCTGCACGAGCCCACCGAGGATCACGTCAAGCAGCTCGCCGAGCTGATCGAGCGTGGATACGCGCTGTTGGAAGAGAACAAGTGAAGGCGGAGAGCGAGTGAAGGCGTCGACTTTCGTCTACCCCTGGGACGTCAACGGGGACCCGGAGGCCGCGGGCCGTATCGCCGCGCTCGGTGTGCAGCAGGTGACGCTCGCCTCCGCGTACCACTCCACGCGTGCGCTGACGCCCCGCCACCCGCGCCACCGCATCGTCACCGCCGAGCACGCGGCCGTGCTGTATCCCCCTGGCGGCCGCTGGGACGGACGTGCGCTGCGCCCGTACCCGGCCGGGGACTGGGCGCCCGGAGACGCCTACGGCGAGGCGGCCGCGGCCCTGGCGGATGCCGACCTGGAGGTGCACACCTGGGTCGTCCTCGCCCACAACTCCCGCCTGGGCGCCGAGCATCCGGGCACCTCCGTGGTCAACGCGTACGGCGATCGCTACCCCTGGGCGCCGTGCATCGCCCAGCCCGCCACGCGCGCGTACCTCGTCGACCTGGCCGTCGAGGCGGCCGTACGGCCGGGAGCGCGCGGCACCGAGCTGGAGTCCCTCGGCTGGTACGGACTCCAGCACCTGCACGCCCACGACAAGACCGGCGGGGTCGGCCTCGGCGACGCCGGGATGTACCTCATGGCGCTCTGCTTCTGCCCGGCCTGCCGGGAGGGGTACGGCGAACAGGGTCTGGACGCCGACGAGTTGGCGGCCGCCGTACGCGAGGCGCTGGAGCCGCTGTGGCAGGGTGCGCCCGACGGCGGGGGAGGCTGGGCCGAGGCCGAGAAACTGCTCGGCGAGGCGAAGGCGGCCGCCACGCGCGCGTGGCGCGACGAAACCGCCCGCACGCTCCAGGAGACCGCCGTACGGGCGGTCCGCGCGGTGACCCCCGACGGCTTCCAGATCCTGCTGCACGCCGACCCCGTGACCTACCACGTCGGCGCCAACCCGGGCGTGGACCCTGCCCACATCCTGTCCGTCGCGGACGGCGTGGTCGTACCGTGCGCGGGCGGCACGGAGCTGCTGACGCCGTTCGCCGAGCAGGGCCGCGAGGGCGCCGTCATCGCCGCCAACTTTCCCGTTGTCTCTGGGATGGGCGGCAGCCCGGCCACGCTCGCCGCGGACGCGAGGCAGGCAGGACACCGCGGAGCGACCGAACTGCGTCTGTATCACGCCGGTTTGGCGTCGAACGGTGACCTGGAGAAGGTGCGCACGACACTCGCCGGGCTCTGAGGGAGCCCGGCGGGGGTGGGGCTGTGTGTCGGGGGTGCTGGTCCTGGGGTGGGCGGCTGCCCGGACGCAGTGACTGCGGAGGTGGGGCAGGCGGCGGGCGGGGGCGGCCGAACTGCGGTTGTTTCATGCCGGGTTGGTGTCGGGCGGTGGCTGGGTGGGGGTGCGGTTGGCGTTCGAGGGGCTTTGTGGGAGCAGCCGGGCGGCCGTGGTCGGGAGGGTTGCGGTAAGGGGATTGCTGGCAGCCTTCGTCGGGAGGGGTGGTCGTCCCGACTCGTTGGCCGGGTACGCGAGGTGGGCAAGGGCGGCGGGGCCAGCCGAATTGCGGTTGTTTCACTCTGGGTTGGAGTCGGACGGCGACCGGGCGGTGATGCGGTCGGTCTTCGACGGGGTTTGCGGGAGCAGTCGGGTGGCCGTGGTCAGCAGAGCTGCTCCGAGGGCGAGCAACAGGGGGCGGTAGTCGGTGAGTTCGACCAAGGTCGCGCCGGCTGCCAGGCCGAGTACGTTCGGCGTGAAGATCAGTGTGTTGGCTGTGGCGGCCGTGCGGCCCAGCAGTGCGTCCGGGGTCTCGTGCTGTACGGCGGTCAGTGCGGCGATCAGGACGCAGGGCAGTCCCGCCCCGATCGCCGCGCTGCACAGCAGGGCGACCGGGTCCCAGGGGACGGCCCGCGCGGCGACCGCGACGCCCGTGAGGGCGATTCCGCAGGCTGCGAACCGGTGTCCGCCCAGGCGGCGCAGTGCCGGGCCGGAGGCCAGGCCGACGGCGACCGAGCCGACGCCCTGGACGGCGTACAGGACACCCGCGTAGGCGGGGGAGTGCCCGAGGCCGTCGATGACGGCGTAGAGCAGCGCCCCGGACAGCCCCGCGCAGAACATCGTGGTGCCGCCCGCCAGGACGAGGGGGCGCAGCCGGGCGTGCGTCCACAGGTGTCCGACGCCCTCCGCGGTCCGTGACCCCCGGCCGCTCGCGGGCGGCCGCGGCCTCTCCTCGTGGACACGCAGCAGTGCGTACGCGCCTGTGGCCAGCACGAACGTGACAGCGTCCAGCAGGGCGACGCTCGGGCCGCCGTACGCCGCGAAGAGGGCCGCGCCCGCGAGCGGGGCCACCAGCTTCATGCCCTCGGTGGCCGTCATGCGCAGTCCGTTGAAGTCGCCCAGCAGGGACCGGTCGACCGCGGCCGCGACGAGAGCCGACTCGGCCGCGTCGTGTACGACGCCTGCGGCGCCGTACACGAACAGGACCGTGTAGAGCAGCCACAGCCGCCCCGGGGAGTCGACGGCGAAGAGGGTGAGCAGGAGGGCGGCCAGGAGCAGGTTCACGCCGATGAGAAGGGGTTTGCGGCGGAAGCGGTCGGCGAGGGTGCCGAGCAGGGGGCCCGCGAGCGTGGGCGCCCACATGGCGAGCAGGCACAGCGCGGCCAGTCCGTCCGAGCCGGTCAGCTCCTTGGCCCACACGCCGGACGCCAGCCACAGCGCCGACGTCCCGAAGCCGGAGATCACCACGCCGGCGAGATACAGGCCCGCGTCGCGATCCCGCAGGACCCGTACGACTGCCCATGTCGATGTCGTCATGCCTGGCCATCGTGGGTCTAAGGCCCCCGGTCGGGGATCAGGCATGTGCCTTAAGAACCCGGCCGCACTCCAGGCCTCCCACGACTTCCTACTGGCCGCGGCCGGGCGACCCGTGCAGGGGCGGCGGCATCTTCGGGCCCGTGGTGCCCCTTACCGCCTCAGGATCCGCTGCTCGACCGGACGGTGTGGCTGAGCGGCCGCTACCCGGGGTGGACGCGCACGCCGTGACGTGCGGGGCGATGGCGTCCGCCGGGCCAGGACCCCTCGTCCGAGTCCGAACTGCCGCCCTGCAAGCCCAACTTCCTTTGTCAGAAGCATTGACGCAACATGCGCCCCCTCCTACCTTCAACGCGTCGTACTTCGTACGTCATATATGAGACGCGATACGCGAGATCAGATACCGAGCTCTGATACCGAGCTCTGATACGTGACTTCCGAGAGGCGCGTATGACCTCTGTGCCCACGCCGATCCCGTCCCGCACGCAGTACGTGCTGGACGCGATCAAACACCGCATCCTCACCGGGCAGTTGACGCCGGGTAAGGCCCTGGTCGAGACCGAGCTCGCCGCGCAGTTCGGGGTGTCCAAGACCCCCGTGCGCGAGGCGCTCAAGACCCTGGCCGGTACCGGGCTCGTCGTGATGAGCCAGTACAAGGGCGTCACGGTGCGCATGGTGGACGCGGACATGGCGCGTGAGGTGTACGACGTGCGGCTGCTGCTGGAGCCCGAGGCGCTCAGGCGTGCGGTGCGGCGAGGGGCCTCCCTCGACGCCGCACGCACCGCGCTGACCAGGGCCGACGACGCCACCGATACCGCCGAACGGTCCCTCGCCAACCGGGAGTTCCACCGCGCCCTGTACCTGCCCTGCGGCAACCCGCTGCTCGGCCGCATGCTCGACGAGGTCCGCGACCAGGCGGCCCTCGTCTCCACCGTGGCCTGGGCGGCCTCGCCCTCCTGGGAACGGGAGGCCGGCGAGCACCGCGAGATCCTGCGGCTCGCCCTGGCGGGCGACGCCGACGGCGCGGCCCGCGCCCTGCACGCCCATATCGCGTCCTTCGTCGAGCGAGCGTTCCCCCAGGCAACCGACCAGGCAACCGGCCAGGTCACGGACCAGGCAGCGAACCAGGAAGGCACCGCATGAGCAGCGTGACGTTCGAGACCCAACGGGCCGCCCTGGCCGACGTGGTGGCGATCCCGGTGACTCCGTTCGCCGAGGACGGCACCGTCGACCAGGACGCCCACCGGGCCCTGCTGCGTCGGCTGCTCGAAGGCGGGATCGGCATCCTCACCCCCAACGGAAACACCGGCGAGTTCTACGCCCTGGCCCCCGAAGAGCGCCGTCTCGTCACCGAGTTGACCATCGAGGAGACCGGCGACCGCGCAGCGGTCCTCGTCGGCGTCGGCCACGACCTGCCCACCGCCATCGCCTCCGCCCGGCACGCCCGCGAGCACGGCGCCCAGATGGTGATGGTCCATCAGCCCGTCCACCCGTACGTCTCCCAGGGCGGCTGGGTCGACTACCACCGCGCCATCGCCGAGGCCGTCCCCGAACTGGGTGTCGTCCCGTACATCCGCAACGCCCTGCCGGCCGGCGCCCGCCTCGCCGAACTCGCCGACACCTGCCCGAACGTCATCGGCGTCAAGTACGCCGTCCCGGACGCCGCCAAGTTCGCCGCCTTCGCCCGGGACGCAGGGCTCGACCGCTTCGTCTGGGTCGCCGGTCTCGCCGAGCCCTACGCGCCCTCGTACTTCTCCGCGGGCGCCACCGGCTTCACCTCCGGACTCGTGAACGTCGCCCCCTCCGTCTCGCTGAACATGATCGAAGCCCTTCGATCCGGGGACTATCCGGCCGCCATGAAGGTCTGGGAGCAGATCCGCCGCTTCGAGGAACTCCGCGCGGCCAACGGTTCCGCCGACAACGTCGCCGTCGTCAAGGAGGCCCTCGCCTCCCTCGGCCTGTGCCGGCGCGACGTCCGCCCGCCGAGCAAGGAGCTGCCGGAGGACGCACGCGCGGAGGTCGCCGCGATAGCAGCCGGGTGGTCGATATGACCCACAGGAAGAGCCCGGAAGAGCTCAGAAGCCACCAGTGGTACGGCACCGAGGGCCGGCTGCGCACCTGGTCGCACAACGCCCGTATGCGTCAGCTCGGTTACGAGGCGGAGGAGTACCGGGGCCGCCCGGTGATCGCCGTCCTCAACACCTGGTCCGACATCAACCCCTGCCATGTCCATCTGCGCGAGCGCGCCGAGGCGGTCAAGCGGGGCGTGTGGCAGGCCGGCGGCTTCCCGTTGGAGTTCCCCGTCGCCACGCTCTCGGAGACGTACCAGAAGCCGACCCCGATGCTCTACCGCAACCTGCTCGCGATGGAGACGGAGGAACTGCTGCGGTCGTACCCGGTCGACGCGGCCGTGCTGCTCGGCGGCTGCGACAAGTCGACCCCGGCGCTTCTCATGGGCGCCGCCTCGGCCGACGTACCGTCGATCTTCGTGCCCGCGGGGCCGATGCTGCCGGGGCACTGGCGCGGTGAGACCCTCGGCTCCGGCACCGACATGTGGAAGTACTGGGACGAGCACCGCGCCGGCAACCTGACGGACTGCGAACTGCGGGAGTTGCAGGGCGGGTTGGCGCGTTCGCCCGGTCACTGCATGACCATGGGGACCGCCTCCACGATGACCGCGGCGGCCGAAGCCCTCGGCATGACGCTGCCGGGCGCCTCCTCGATCCCCGCCGTCGACTCCGGGCACGAGCGGATGGCCGCCGCCTCCGGGCGCCGTGCCGTGGAACTCGCCTGGACCGGGCTCAAGCCGTCCGGGATCCTCACCCGCGAGGCCTTCGAGGACGCCGTCACCACGGTGCTCGGGCTCGGCGGCTCCACCAACGCCGTCATCCACCTGATCGCGATGGCCGGGCGCTGCCAAGTCCCGCTCACCCTCGACGACTTCGACCGCATCGCCCGCACCGTGCCGGTGCTGGCCGACGTCCGGCCCGGCGGACAGACGTACCTCATGGAGGACTTCTACTTCGCCGGCGGTCTGCCCGCCTTCCTCTCCCGGATCACCGACCTGCTGCACCTGGACCGGCCGACGGTGGCCGGCACCCTGGGGGAGCAGATCGACGGCGCCGTCGTCCACGACGACGACGTCATCCGCACCCGCGAGAACCCGGTCGCCGCCGAGGGCGGAGTCGCCGTCCTGCGCGGCAACCTCTGCCCCGACGGCGCCGTCATCAAGCACATCGCCGCCGAGCCGCACCTGCTCAAGCACACCGGCCCCGCGGTCGTCTTCGACGACTACAAGGCCATGCAACGCACCATCAACGACCCCGGGTTGAATATCACGGCCGACAGCGTGCTGGTGCTGCGGGGCGCCGGCCCCAAGGGCGGCCCGGGCATGCCGGAGTACGGCATGCTGCCGATCCCCGACCACCTGCTCAGGCAGGGCGTGCGGGACATGGTCCGGATCTCCGACGCCCGTATGAGCGGTACGAGTTACGGCGCCTGCGCACTGCACGTCGCACCCGAGTCGTACATCGGCGGCCCGCTCGCCCTCGTCCGCTCCGGCGACCTCATCACCCTCGACGTCGAGGCACGCTCCCTCCATCTCCACGTGGGCGACGAGGAGTTGGAGCGACGCCGGGCGGACTGGACACCTCCGCCCACCCGTTACGAGCGCGGCTACGGCGCGCTCTACAACGACCAGATCACCCAGGCAGACACAGGCTGCGACTTCAAGTTCCTGTCCACCCCGGGCAAGGTCCCAGACCCGTACGCCAGCTGAAAGCGCTCCTTCAGGGCGCGGGGCTGTATCGATATGCGGCTTCGCCGCGTGGGCTGATCGCTCCGGCGGCCCTGCTCATGCTGGGCTTCATCGCCTACCCGGAGCGGGCCGCGAGCGCCATGTTGGAGACCTTGCGCACGCATCCGAAGGTGCGCGACAGCTCGGCTGCCTGCGCATCGGTCGGATGGAAGCGGTATTTGCGCGCTTCACGTGTGGGGACATGGCTCACGAACTATCACCTCATTTTGTGGGCACTGATGGGCCGTCGGAGTGAAACGCCGAACGGACATGGAAGCGACGCGGCATCAGGAGGTGTCCAATGAATGTCATGAGCATCGCTGTTCCCGTCGTCCTCGCGGGCGCGCGCGGCCACGGCCGCTGGCATCTGGACAACATCCGTCGGCTCCAGGACAAGGGGATCGTACGGCTGGCAGGCATCTGCGAGCTGACCCCGCTGGCTCCCGACGAGATCCCGGACGGCCTCGGCACGCCCGAGCAGTCCGCCGACTTCGGCGCGCTCCTCGACTCCACCGGCGCCCGGATCGCCGTGATCTGCACCCCCATCCCCACCCACACCGACCTGGCGCTCACGGCCGCCCGCAAGGGTGTGCACCTGTTGCTGGAGAAGCCGCCCGCGCCGTCGTACGCCGAGTTCCGGCGGATGGCCGACGGGATCGCCCAGGCGGGCGTGGTCTGCCAGATCGGCTTCCAGTCGCTGGGTTCGCACGCCGTACCGGCGATCCTCGGGATGGTCGCCGAGGGCGCCGTCGGCGAAGTCGTCGGGGTCGGCGGGGCCGGTGCCTGGGTGCGCCCCGAGGCCTACTACCGGCGGGCGCCCTGGGCGGGCAAACGGCGCCTGAACGGCGTCGACGTCATCGACGGCGTGCTCACCAACCCCCTGGCGCACGCCGTCGCCACCGCGCTCGCGGTCAACGCCACCACACGCGCCGAGGACGTCACCGGCATCGAACTCGAGCTGCTGCGCGCCAACGACATCGAGTCCGACGACACCTCCTGCGTCCGCGTCACCACCGCACCGGGGCGAAAGGTCACCGTCGCCGCGACCCTGTGCGCCGAGCGGGACGACGAACCGTATGTCGTCGTGCACGGCACCCGCGGCCGGATCACCTTCTTGTACAGGCAGGACCGCGTCCTGCTCCAGCGCGCCGACCACGGCCCCGAGGAGTACGAGTACGGCCGTACCGACCTGCTGGAGAACCTGGTCGACCACCTCACCGACGGCGCCGACCTGCTGGTCACCCCGGACGCAACGGGCGCCTTCATGAAGGTCGTCGAAGCGATTCGGCAGGCGCCCGACCCGGCCCCGCTGCCGACCGCGGCCTGGCATCTGATCCCCGACGAGGGCCGCAGGGTCGTGCCCGGCATCGACGGACTCGTCGCGGCCGCCGCCGACACCCTCGCCCTCTACTCCGAGCTCGGCGCCACCTGGGCCCCACCGAAGGAGGTGAGCACCTGAACGCCCGCAGCTCCAGTGGCACCCTGCCCGCGACGACCTTCCTGACGACGGGGAGTACGACGATCGGGGCGACGAGGAACTGAGCTGCAGCTATCCGGAACCGGCCCGTCCGGGCGGCTTGACCCGTTTTTTGCCTGTGGGAGAGATATCGATCAGGCAACGGGTCTCGCGCCCACCCGGATGACGCGCGTAGAAACCTGTCATGCATAAGTCACTGCGTATCGCGGCGATCGCCGCAGCGTGTGCCCTCGCCGGCGGCGCCCTGTACGGCGCCGGTGCGGCCACGGCCGGCCAGTCCACGGCCAACTCCACCCACGAGCCGTACAACATCGGGCTCCTGGTGAAGGACATCGACACCTATTACGGCACCACGGCCGACGCGGGCGGCGTCTACCAGGCGTCCCCGGACAGCCCGTACGCCCAGGACCTGGCGCGGCTCGACTCGGCCGCCCGGAAGTACATAGACCGGGCCGCCCGCAAGGCGCACCACCGGGGCGAGAAGCCCGCGGTCGTCTTCGACATCGACGACACGCTGCTGCTCAGCCTCGACTACGAGAAGCGGTACAACTACACGTTCAACCCGACCACGTGGGCCGACTACGTGAACAAGGCCGACCGCCCGGGCGTCTTCGGCAGTGCGGAGCTGGTCCAGTACGCCGAGTCCAAGGGCGTCGAGGTCTTCTACAACTCGGGGCTGAGCGAGGCGCAGCGCACGGCCGCCGTCGCGAACCTGAAGAAGATCGGCGCCGATGTGAACCTCGACGCCGACCACATGTTCCTCAAGGACAAGGCGAACCCGCCGGCCTACCTGAGCGCCTGCGCCACGCCGGGCGCCTGGACCTGCACGACCGTGCAGTACAAGTCCGGCACGCGCAAGCACATCGAGGACGACCTCGGCTACGAGATCGTCGCCAACTTCGGTGACCAGTACTCGGACCTGGACGGCGGCTACGCCGACCGCACGTACAAGCTCCCGAACCCGACGTACTTCGTGTCCTGACCCGTTCTGACCTTCCTGATCTGTCCTGACCTGTGCTGACCTTCCCGGTCAGTCGCACGTCCTGAGCAGCCGCTCGTACTCGGCCCCCGTCACCGGCAGCACCGTGCCGTGGCGGGGGCCGGGCGCGTCGTGCTACGCGGTGCGGGTCATCAGGGGGAAAGAGCATGTCAACAGCTGAGCGTGGGGACGGGAGTCAGCGAGAGTTTCGCCTGCTTTCGAGGACACGCGGCAACCTCTTCCGGCCACGGCGGCGACTGGCTTTCAGAAACGGCCGGGAGGGGCCCCTCCGGCCCCGTTTCGTTCCCACTCCCTAGGAAAGGAACGCCCAGTGCGACTCAGCACCGGACGCCACCGCAGGACGCGCACGCTCTCGATCGCCGCGGCGGTGGCCGTCTCCGCCGGGGCCGGCGGCGTCTACCTCGGCCTCTCGGACGGCGGCGCCCAGGCCGCCACGACGACGGTCACGGTGTCCACCACGGCCCAGCTGGAGTCGGCCGTGAAGAACGCGGCCGCGGGCACCGTCATTCAGGTGCGCGGCGGGACGTACTACCCCACGGCCACCCTCAAGTCCACGGCGAGCGGCACCGGTTCGAACCGCATCACGCTGCGGGCCCACGGCAGCGAGAAGGTGAGGATCGACGGCTCCAAGCTGCCCGCCGGGTCCTGGCTCACCGGGATCTACGGCAGCTACTGGACCGTCCAGAACCTCACCTTCCAGCACTCCCCGGCCCAGGGCTTCGTCGTCACCTCGTCGACCGGTGGCATCTTCAAGAACCTCGTCACGGCCGACAACGGAGACTCCGGGTTCACGCTGCGCGGCGACGACACCGTCGACAACCTCGTGCAGAACCTGGACAGTTACGGCAACTACGACCCCGCCGGGCACGGCCAGAACGCCGACGGCATCGCCATCAAGTTCGGCTCCGGCACGGGCAACAAGGTCACCGGCGCCCGCCTCTACGACAACTCCGACGACGGCCTCGACCTCTGGCAGTTCTCCTCGCCGGTCACCATCGAGCACTCCTGGGCCTTCGGCAACGGCAAGAACCGCTGGAACGACTCCGCATTCGAGGGCAACGGCAATGGATTCAAGCTGGGTGGCGGAGGCGTCGCCGTCGCACACGTCGTGAACAACAACGCGGCCTGGGACAACACGCTCAACGGGTTCACCGAGAACTCCAACACCGGCGCGATCGCGCTGAACCGCAACACCGCCTACGCCAACACCGAGGCCGGGTTCTGCTTCGCCACCGGCAAGGCCCGGCTCGCCCGGAACCTCGCGGTGAGCGACAAGGGCGGGATGGACAACCCGGGTTCGAGGACCGTCTCCGCAGCGAACAACTGGGACAGCGGGGTCGGTACGCCGGCCTTCAGGTCGACGGACGCCACCTCGGCCTACGGCGCCCGCAAGGCGGACGGCTCACTCCCCGCGACGGCCTTCCTCACCACGAGCTCGACCACCATCGGCTCGACGATGAACTGAGGCGCACGAGGATGCGCAGGAAAACGCCCCGCCGGTCGTCACCGGCGGGGCGTTTCTTCTGCTGACCGAGGGGGGCTCAGGTCAGCAGGTCCAGGCAGTCGAACGACGTACCGGCGCTGAGATAGGCCGTGCCGCCCGAACCGCTCACGATGTTGATCTTCAGGACGTTGTACTGAGAGGTGTCCGTCCGCCACGCACTTGTAGGGACGTTGAAACTGAAGGTGTGGTTGTTTCCACGATACGAACCCGTGGTGAGGGAACGAGTCGAGGGCTGTGTGGGTGCTGTGGGAATGACCGAAACCCAGTCGTTCACGGCCACCCGCGGCCGCCCGCCGGCGAACGCGTCCGTCACCCCGACCCGCAGCGTGTGCGCCGCCGCGGCCTGCGCCTCGGTCAGCTTGAAGTAGACCAGGATCCCGTCGTTGACGCCCTTCCACATGTACGCGGGGAAGGACGCGGCCTCGCTGCCGCTGCCGATGGTGACGTTGCCGGTCCACTTGGCCGCGCGGGCGTCGGAGGGATGCGCGTACGTCATCAGCCTGGCGTTCTTGAACTCGCCGGGCGTGCCGTCCCAGTCGCCGAGCCGCCAGACGGCGGAGGCGGCGGACGGGTCACCGGTGATGCTCAGGGTGTGCAGGGACGTCGTACCGCCCGCCCTCACCTTCACCGACGCGGTGTGCACGGCGAGTTCGCCCTTGTAGACGGTCAGTGTGTACGTCCCCGGGAGCATCCCCTTGCAGGAGAAGGCGCCGGTGCCGGCCGCGGCCCTCGCCCAGTACTGCGCGTCGGGGTTGGCGAAGCCCACGGTGTAGGCGTACTTGGCGTCCATGCCCTTCAGGCCGACGCCCGCCACCTTGCCGCGGCCCGCCCTGCCGACCCAGCCGGTGATGCCGAGCCCGTCCACCCAGGAGGTGTCGAGGTTGGCCTGGAAGAGCGAGGGGGAGGGGGCGCCGCCGTCGGTGAGGGCGATGACGTACGGGCCCTGGAGGCCGAAGCGCTCCGCCTCCGTCTGGGCCTCGTTGTAGTGCAGGATCTCGTACAGGCCCGCGCCGCCGTCGTTCGAGTGCCGCAGCAGTGAGCGATAGAAGGGGCCGCCGGAGGCCTTCTCGTGGTTGGAGCGGACCATCCAGAGGCCGACCGAGCCCGTGGTGAAACCGACGTGGTCGTAGTCGATGGTGCGCTTGCCCGAGTAGTGCTTGGAGTGGGTCGTGCCGTCCGGATGCCGCCAGACGTCACCGGCCTCAATGATCTTGTCCGTGGTCGAGTTCCAGGCGTCCGAGCCCGTGTTGGGGAACATCCCCGGCTTGAGACGGACGATGTAGCGGGTCGCGGTGACGGAGGCGTCCTTCTTGTCCGTCCACAGGTAGACGTTGTTCTGGCCACGGCGGGCCGCGTACCACTGGGTGATCGCACCGTGCACGACCTTGATCAGGATGGTCGACCCCGACTGCTTGACGGTGACGGTGGAGGCCCCGAGCCCCGACTCCACGTGCGAGTGCTTGCCGCCGTAGCCCTCGTACTCCTTGCCCTTGTAGACCAGGGACGTGAGGTCGCCGGTCGTCTTGGAGACCTTGAAGACGAGGGAGGAGCCGGTGTCGACGACGTAGTCGCTGCCGTCGTCCTGGTAGCCGAAGCCCGCGGCGGACGCGGACGACAGCAGGCCGACGCCTCCCGCCACGGCGGCGCCGGTGGCGGCGACGCCGAGCGCGGAGGCCCCGAGCACCCGGCGGCGGGTGGGGTGTCTCTTGTGCGTGCTCAAGGGGCGAAAATCCCGTCGTACTTGAATGTTCACTCAGCTGCAGGTGAAGAGGAAGTCCTGTGCTTCCTGGTTGCCGCCGCCGAGGAACGGGTTGCCGCCCTTTTCAAGATTTTTTGCGCGGGATTCCGCGCAAGGTCCTCCTACGAGTCGCCCGCGTCGCCGGCGTGGGCTGCGAAGTCGCCGCTCACCGAGTGCTGGGTGCCGTCCGCCGTGGCCGTGATCACATAGGTGTCGCCCTTCGCGTCCCGGCCGCCGCGCAGATGGTTGTACTGCCCGGCGAACACCCACTCGCCCTTGGGGACCGTACGGCCCGCCTTGAGTGTCCAGGTGTAGACGAGGAAGCCGTTCTGCTCGCCGACCGTGAGGTCGAAGTCCTGCTCCGGCAGTGCGCGCCAGGCCCCGGTCGAGCTGACCCCGCCGGTCTGGGCGACCTTCAGCTGCACGGTCAGCGCGGTGAGTTGCTCGCTCGTCCTGAGCGTGATGTTGCTCTGCGCCCAGAAGTCGTTGCTGTGCGGGTCCACCGAGCCGTTCGACGACAGCGGGCCGTCGCTCTCGCCGGGGGCGGGCGGCAGCATGGAGGCCGAGGGCTTCGTGGTGGGGATGCTGCTCGGCTTGTGGGACTGCTGTGGGGTGCTCGGTGTTCGGTCCACCGGCGGGCCCGGCGCCCGGCTCGTCGCATCGGGCGACGGTGTGGGGGTCGGCGAGACCGCGACCGTCTGCCGCTGGGGAGTGTCGTCCTTCACCGCGGACGCCACCGCGTAACCGCCGACCGCGAGCATGCCCGCGACCGCGGCCGTCGCACTCACCACCCGGGCCCAGCCCCACACCGGCGGACGGGTCGCCCGGTGGTCGGGGCGGCTGTGCTCGCTCATGCCCCGCTCGATCCGCGCCAGGATCCTGGCCCGGTCCGGCTGGTGCGCCTCGGCCGTCTCGTGCAGCCGGGCGCGCAGCTCGTCGTGCACGTCCTGCTGCCTCATCGGTCGACTCCTCCGGTCTCGCCGCCGCGCGCCATCGCCACGTGCACCTTCCGCGGTACGCCCTGGGAACCGAGGATCTTCTGCAGTTCGGCCATTCCCTTGGACGTCTGGGACTTAACCGTACCCACGGAAACACCCAGGGCGAGAGCGGTGTCCTTCTCCGACAGGTCGAACGCGTGCCGAAGCACCACACACGCCCGTTTCCTGAACGGCAATCTGCGCAGAGCGGCCTGGACATCGACAACGCCCGCTATGTCGGGATTATCGGTCTTCTCCTCGCGCTGTGACCAGAACAGCGAGATCCGCCGGCGCTCGCGCACGGCGCTGCGGATCCGGGTGCGGGCCAGGTTGGCGACGACCCCGCGGGCGTACGCGGCCGGGTGGTCCGCGGCGCGTACCCGGTCCCAGCGGTGCCACAGGGCGAGCAGCGCATCGGCGGCCAGATCGTCGGCGGCGTCCGCCTCGCCTGTCAACAGGTGAGCGAGCCGGGACAGTTCGGCGTAGTGGCGCTCGAAGAAGGCGTGAAACTCCACGGAGGCTGCATCGTCGACGACAGTGCCCACGGGCGACCTCTCTGTGCGTGGCATGTAGATGGCATGTGATCATCCGGAGGAGGACCGGATGAGATCCGGAAGCGTAGCAGTGATGAACAACTCGGTTCGTACGGGGCTTCGAACGCAGTCTGGCGAGCCGACCGATTCCGTAACACGGAGAAAACCTGAAACGGGTTCACCGGGGGAACAATCCAGCCAGCATCCGCACACTGATCCATCAGGTACCTAGGAGCACCCGCCATGCCCGACACCGAGAAGACGGCCGACCGGTCAAGTGCCGCGCCACCAGCGACGCACGGCATCGACCGGTTCTTCAGGATCTCCGAGCGGGGATCCACCTTCGGCCGGGAGATACGCGGCGGCTTCGCCACGTTCTTCACCATGGCCTACATCCTTGTCCTGAATCCCATCATCCTCGGCAGCGCGAAGGACAAGTTCGGCCACAGCCTCGACACCGGCCAACTCGTCACCGCCACCGCCCTGGTGGCCTGTGTGATGACGATCATCATGGGCGTCGGCGGCAACCTCCCGCTCGCCATCGCCGCGGGCCTCGGCCTCAACGCCGTCGTCGCCTTCCAGCTCGCCCCGCTGATGAGCTGGTCCGACGCGATGGGCCTCGTCGTCCTGGAAGGCATCCTGATCTGCGTCCTGGTCGTGACCGGGCTGCGGAAAGCGATCATGGACGCCATTCCGCAGCAGCTCAAGCAGGCGATCGGCGTGGGCATCGGGCTGTTCATCGCCTTCATCGGCTTCGTCGACGCCGGGTTCGTCAGCCGTATCCCGGACGCGGCGCAGACCACCGTGCCGGTGCAGTTGGGGGCCGTGGGCAGGCTCACCGGCTGGCCCGTCCTCGTCTTCTGTCTCGGCGTGCTGCTCACCATCGCGCTGCTCGCGCGCAAGGTGAAGGGTGCGATCCTGATCAGCATCGTCACCATGACGGTCGTCGCGATCATCATCGACGCGGTGGCGGACATCAAGAGCTGGGGCCTGACCACCCCGCATGTGCCCGACAAGATCGTCTCCACGCCCGACTTCGGACTCGTCGGTCACTTCAGTCTGTTCGGCGGCTTTGCGAAGGCAGGGTTCCTCACCGCGGTCCTGCTGGTCTTCACCCTGATCCTGTCGGACTTCTTCGACGCCATGGGCACCATCGTGGGCATCAGCGCGGAGGCCGGACTGCTCGACGAGCAGGGCCAGGTGCCGGGTATCGGGCGGGTGTTGTTCATCGACGGCGCGGCGGCCGTGGCCGGCGGTCTGGGCTCCGCGTCCTCCAACACCGCGTACATCGAGTCGGCGGCCGGTGTCGGTGAGGGAGCGCGCACGGGCTTTGCGAACCTGATCACCGGTGGGTTGTTCGGGCTCGCGCTGTTCCTGACGCCGTTGCTGACCATCGTGCCGCTGCAGGCGGCTGCGCCGGCGCTGATCGCGGTCGGGTTCCTGATGATGACGCACGTCAAGCACATCGACTGGGACAAGTACGAGATCGCGATCCCGGCGTTTCTGACCATCGCCGCGATGCCGTTCACTTACTCGATCACCGACGGTATCGGGGCGGGCTTCGTGGCCTACGTGGTGATCAAGGCGGTGCTCGGCAAGGCCAAGGAGGTGCACTGGCTGCTTTGGGGGGTTTCGGCGCTGTTCCTCGTGTACTTCGCCATTGACCCGGTTGAGCAGGTTCTCGGGGTGAAGTGAGGGACGCTGCGCGGCCGGTGCGGGTTTGTAGTGGCTGGTCGCGCAGTTCTCCGCGCCCCTAAAAGAACGGGGCGCCCCCCTACGGGGGCTACTTCAGCGCCGCCTGCATCACTGCCTTGGCCACCGGGGCTGCCAGGCCGTTGCCGCTGACCTCCGAACGTGCCGCGTTCGACTGCTCGACCACTACCGCCACGGCTACCTCCTTGCCGGCCTCCTTGCCGTAGGACGTGAACCAGGCGTACGGCGTCTTGCTGTTGTTCTCGCCGTGCTGGGCCGTGCCGGTCTTGCCGCCCACGGTGGCGCCCGAGATCTGGGCGTTCGTGCCGGTGCCCTTCTCCACCACCGTCTGCATCGCCGACTGGAGTTGCTCGGCGGTCGAGGAGCTGACGATCTCCTTGGTGTCCGTGCCGTCGTCGTAGTTCTCCAGCACGTCACCGCCGCTGTCGGTGATCTGCGAAACCATGTGCGGCGAGACCAGCTTGCCGCCGTTGGCTATGGCGGCGGACACCATGGCCATCTGGAGCGGGGTCGCGGTGACGTCGTACTGGCCGATGCCCGTCAGGGCCGTGGAGGACTGGTCCATGTCGGAGGGGTAGACGCTGGGGTACGCCCGCACCGGCACGTCCTGCTCCTTGTCGTTGAAGCCGAACTTCTCCGCCATCGCCCGTACCTTGTCCTGGCCCAGGTTGAAGGCCATCTTCGCGAAGACGTTGTTGCAGGAGTACTGCAGCGCGGTGCGGATCGAGGCGTCCTCGCAGGGCGCGTTCGGGTTCTCGTTGGACAGGTCCTTGGTGGTGCCCGGCAGCGTGTACGGGTCGGGACTCTTCGTGTTCTCGTCCACCGACGAGTACAGCCCGTCCTCCAACGCGGCGGCCGCCACGACCAGTTTGAACGTCGAGCCCGGCGGCAGCGGCTGGCGCAGCGCGCGGTTGGTCAGCGGCTTGTCGGAGTCGGCGTTGAGCTTCTTCCAGGCCGTGCCCGCGGTGTTGGCGTCCGTCAGCGACGTCGGGTCGTACGACGGCGTCGACACGATCGCCAGGATCCTGCCGGTCTTCGGATCGATCGCGACGGCCGCGCCCTTCTTGTCGCCGAGCGCGTTGTACGCCGCCTTCTGCACGTCCGGGTCGATCGTCGTGACCACGTCGCCCGGGTCGGCACGCTTGCCGGTGATCGTGTCCATCACGGTCTTGAGGCGGCTGTCCGTCCCGTCGAGGACGTCCTGGTAGATGCCCTCCAGCTGGGTCGGGGCGTAGGCCTGCGAGGCGTAGCCCGTCACCGCCGCGTACAGCTTGCCGTCCTTGTACGTGCGCTTGTACTTGAGGTCGCTGTGCCTCGTCGCCGCGGAACCGGTGATCGCGTTGCCGCCCACGATGATGTTCCCGAGCGGGTCCGCGTACGTCTGGATCGCGTTGCGCCGGTTGTACTTGTCGTCCGCGAGCGCCTTGCCGTCGTAGAACTGCACCCAGGTCGCCCTGACCAGCAGAGCGATCACGAGCAGCAGTGTGAAGACGGAGGCCCGCCTGATCGTCTTGTTCATCCCACTCGGAAGACGATCAGAAGCGGGTCGATCGTTCCCATCCGTCCGACTTTCTCATCGGACGCTCATCCACGGCGGTGTCAGGCGTCCAGCGCGAGCACGAACTCGTCGATCTCCTCGCCGCGCGCGTTGGCGAACTCGGAGGCCCGGGCGGTCACTCGGAATCCGCACTTGCTGAGGACGCGCAGGGAGCCGGTGTTGTCGGCGGCCGCACGGGCGTACAGCGGACGCTCGGGCACCTGGGCCACCAGCTCCCGCAGCGCTGCCGTGGCGATGCCCCGGCCCCAGTACGCGCGGTCGATCCAGTAGGTGACCTCGCGCTCGCCCGGCTCGCCGTAAACCGCCGCGCTGCCCACGACGTCGCCGTCCGCCAGGACCGCGCGGAAGGCGGCCTCGGAGGCCCGGATCCGTTTCCAGCGGGCGTCGAACGCGTCCCGGTCGGCCGGATCCTTCGGGGTGAACGCGGCCATGCGCAGGGCCTCGGGATCGTTCATCTGCCTGAAGAAGACCGGCAGATCACTGTCGTGTACTTCACGGAGTACGACGTCCATGGCGTCGAAGCCTAGGAGTCACAGCCTCCGTGTAGCCAGAGTCAGCCGGTCCCGCGCGTCGAACAGCGCGTCCTTCACCATCTGCTCGTGCGCGGGCGTCAGCCGCGCCACCGGCACCGAGCAGCTGATCGCGTCACGCGCCGGAGTGCGGTAGGGAATCGCGACCCCGAAGCAGCGCAGGCCCAGCGTGTTCTCCTCACGGTCCACGGCGAAGCCCTGCTCGCGGACCTGGTGCAGCTCCTCGATGAGCTTCTCCCGGTCGGTGATGGTGTTCTCGGTCAGCGCCGGCAGGGTCTCCGGGAGCATCTTGCGGACCTGCTCGTCCGTGTAAGTGCTCAGCAGCGCCTTGCCCAGCGAGGTGGAGTGCGCGGGCAGCCGGCGCCCCACCCGCGTGAACGGGCGCAGATAGTGCTGCGACTGGCGGGTGGCCAGGTACACCACGTTCGTGCCGTCGAGGCGGGCCAGGTGAATGGTCTCCGTGGTGTCGTCCGACAGCCGGTCCAGGGTCGGGCGGGCCGCCGCGACCACCTCGTCGCCGTCGATGTACGACGTACCGACCAGCAGGGCCCGCACCCCGATGCCGTACCGCGTGCCCGTCGCGTCCGTCTCCACCCAGCCCAGCTCCACCAGCGTGCGCAGCAGCATGTACAGGCTGGACTTGGGATAGCCGACGGCCTCCTGGACCGAGGCCAAGGAGTGCATACCGGGCCGGCCTGCGAAGTACTCGAGCAGTTCCACGGTCCGCACCGCGGACTTGACCTGCGCCCCGCCGCCTGTCTCGCCTGCCGACATCGCCCTTGACCCCTTCGTTCGACGGGAAATAGTCTCCGACAGCATATTCATCATCAGAGACAGCGTTCAGTATATCGAACGACCCTGGTGGATGACCCAGATACTGCGGCAATACAAGCAGGACATACCGCAAGACATACGTGGAGGGACCCGCGGTGGCAGCAGCACCAGTCTGGAGTGTCGACCCCCGTACCGGGAAGCAGCGTGAACAGGTTGCGGTGGAGGCCACAGCCCAGGAGGTGGACGCCGCCGTCCGCGCCGCGCACGCCGCGCGCGGCGCCCTCGCCGACCGCGCGGTCCGCTCGGCCTTCCTGCGCACGGCCGCCGAGCAGCTGGAGGCGGCGAAGGACGGGCTCGTCGAGACCGCCGACGCCGAGACCGCGCTCGGCCCGGTCCGCCTCAATGGCGAACTCGCACGCACCTGCTACCAGTTGCGGGCCTTCGCGGACATCGTCGACGAGGGCGCCTTCCTCGACGTGATCATCAACCACCCCGACGACACCGCGACCCCGCCCATCCCGGACCTGCGCCGCTACAAGGTGCCGCTGGGCGTCGTCGCCGTCTACTCGGCCTCCAACTTCCCCTTCGCCTTCTCCGTCGCGGGCGGCGACACCGCGAGCGCGCTCGGCGCGGGCTGCCCGGTCGTCGTCAAGGCCCACCCCGACCACCCGGCTCTGTCCGAGCTGGTCGCCAAGGTGCTGCGCCGGGCGGCCGCCGCACACGGCATCCCCGAGGGCGTCGTCGGCCTGGTCCACGGCTTCGAGGCGGGCGTCGAACTGGTCAAGCACCCCCTCGTCTCGGCGGCCGGCTTCACCGGTTCCGTACGGGGCGGCCGCGCCCTCTTCGACGCAGCCGCCGCACGCCCGACCCCGATCCCCTTCCACGGCGAGCTCGGCTCCCTGAACCCGGTCGTCGTCACCGAGGCCGCGGCGGCCGAGCGCGCCGAGGCGATCGGTACGGGCCTCGCCGGGTCGATGACGCTGGGCGTCGGCCAGTTCTGCGTCAAGCCGGGCCTGGTGCTCGCGCCGAGCGGTGCGGCGGGCGACCGCCTGGTCAAGTCCCTGACGGACGCGGTCAGCGACACGGACGCCGGAGTCCTGCTGGACCACCGCATGCGGGACAACTTCATCGCCGGGGTCGCCGAGCGTGCGGAGCTTCCCGAGGTCGAGTCCCCGGTGACGCCGGGCGCGGGCGGCGAGCACACGGTGAGTGCCGGGTTCCTGACGGTCTCGGCGGACAAGCTGGCCGAGGAAGGCCAGTACGACCTGCTCCTCGAGGAGTGCTTCGGGCCGGTCACCGTGGTGGCCCGCTACGAGAACGAGGCCCAGGTGCAGGGGGTGCTGTCGCGACTGCCCGGCAATCTCACCGCCACGGTCCATCTGTCGGCGGAGGAAGCGGCCGGGGAGGGCCGCGGCGCGGAGCTGCTGGCCGAGCTGACGCCGCTTGCCGGGCGCGTGCTCGTGAACGGCTGGCCGACCGGTGTTGCGGTCGCTCCCGCCCAGCACCACGGCGGCCCGTACCCGGCGACCACGTCCACGTCGACGTCGGTCGGCGGTACGGCCATCGAGCGGTGGATGCGGCCGGTGACGTACCAGACGGCACCGGAGGCGATCCTTCCGCCGGAGCTCCGGGACGACAACCCGCTGGGATTGCCTCGGCGGTTCAACGGGCGGCTTGAGCGTTAGCGCTCCGCGGGCTGCGCCGTAGGGGTGCCGCGCCCTTAAGGCGGCCTTACCGGCCTGCGACAATCAGCTGATGGACGTGGAACTTCCCGAACTGCCTTTCGCTCTCCGCACCTACGGCCCCGACGGGCACTGGTTGTACGAGGACGGGATCCTCAGTGGATGGGCCGGGCCCCGGCAGGACCGGTTCGTGCCGCCTGCCGGGGAGGCGCTGGATCCGGCTTCCGACGCGCCGCGGCTGCTCGGGGCGCCCGAAGGGGACTTCCAGCTGATCGCGCGGGTCACGGTCGGGTTCGCCTCGGCCTTCGACGCGGGGGTTTTGTACGTCCATGTCGGCGAGCGGGCCTGGGCCAAGCTCTGTCTGGAGTACTCCACGGCCGTGCCCACCGTCTGCACGGTGGTCACCCGGGGACACTCCGACGACGCCAACTCCTTCACCGTGGAGGGCAGTTCGGTCTGGCTCCGGGTGAGCCGCACCGGTCGCGCCTTCGCCTTCCACGCCTCCCGCGACGGCAGGCGCTGGACCTTCGTCCGCCTCTTCACCCTGGGCAACGAGAAGGAGACCGGCGACGCCCTCGTCGGCTTCATGACCCAGTCACCGATGGGAGAGGGGTGTGTGGTCACCTACGACCACATAGAGTTCCGGCCCAACTGGCCCGCGGATCTGAGAGACGGCAGCTGAGCCCTCCGGGGGTCGTGCGGTGTTCGTCTGCGGCGCCGTTGTGGCTGGTCGCGCAGTTCCCCGCGCCCCTTCAGAGCGCTACCGCAACCGAGACGTCGCCGCACCCGTCAGCGCGAGCAACCCCGCACTGATCGCCAGGCTCAGCCGCATTCCCCCAGTAAACCCGTGGGACACCAGCGTCCCGAAGACGGCGATCCCCAATCCCCCCGCCACCTGCCGCGCGGAGTTGAGCACACCGGCCGCGAGCCCGGCCCGCTCCGCCGGCACCGTGTCCATCATCGCGGCCGTCAGCGGCGGCACCGTCAGCGCGCACCCCAGGGCCAGCGGTACGAGCAGCGCGGCCGTCAGGACGGACGACGTGCCGGCGTCGACGTACAGCAGGACGAGCAGCCCCGCGACGGCCAGCGCCTGCCCCACCAGCATCGGCAGCCGCGGCCCGTATCGCCCCGCGAGCTTGCCCGCCACCACGTTCGTCACCGCGATCAAGCCCGTCATCGGCAGGAAAGCCAGCCCGGCGCGCAGCGCGGACAGGCCCTGGACCTGCTGGAAGAAGAGGGAGAAGACGAACACCACGCTGTAGAAGGCCACACTCACCGCCGAGCCCGCCGCGACCGCCACGGCCACCGTCCGGTTGCGGAAGAGCCCGAGGGGGACGACCGGGTGCTGGCTGCGCGTCTCCACGCGGAAGAAGACCACGGCCGCCAGGGCGGCGACGGCCAGGGCCGCCCACCCCGCCGTACCGCCCTCGATCACCGCGAACGTCAGGCCCGTGAGCGCCACCACCGCCGTCGCCTGCCCCGGCAGGTCCAGGGGGGACGGGCGGCGTTCGGAGCGCGGGGCCCGTACGAGCAGGCCCACGATCAGCGCTCCCAGCGGCAGGTTGACGAAGAAGATCCCGCGCCAGTCCCACGCCGTGGTCAGCAGACCGCCCGCCACCGGGCCGAGCGCCACGGCCACCGAACCGCCGGCGGCCCATGCCGCCACCGCGCGCGCCCGCCGCTTCGGCTCCGGATACGCCTGCCGCACCAGCGCCAGTGAGGCCGGGAGCACGACGGCCGCAGCCGCGCCCTGCACCACCCGCGCGCCGATCAGGGACGGCAGGTTCGGCGCCAGTCCGCAGGCCGCCGAGGCGAGCGTGAAGACCGTCGTGCCGAGCGCGAAGGCGCGGCTCGCCCCGGCCCGGTCCGCGAAGGCCCCGGTGGACAGCATCAGCGCGGCGAAGGGAAGGGTGTAGGCGTCCACCACCCACTGCAGACCGGACATCCCCGCGCCGAGGGAGGAGCCGATCGCGGGCAGGGCCACGTTCACCACCGACGCGTCGAGGCAGATCAGCGCGAAGCCGAGGAGGGCGGCGGTCAGGGTGAGCCCGGGGGAGGGCCGCTTGGACGTCAACTCCACGTCGGAGAGGGCAGGTTGGGAGATGCTGAGGATCCGGTCGGTCGACATGACTCCATGCTGCGGATCCCCGCCGTCGTACAGTAGTGGCCCGAATGCCATGCACCCGGAGGTTCTGGCCATGTCCGACCGGCTCGCCCCGCACCGCATCGCCGTGATCGCACCCTCGCCCGTCTCGATGTTCAACCTGGCCATCCCCGAGCTGCTGTTCGCCAAGGTCGAGGTGGACGGGCGGCCGGGCTACGACGTGGTGATCTGCGCCGCCGCACCCGGGCCCGTGCCCACCAGCGGAGGGCTCGACCTGTATGTGCGCGACGGGCTGGAGGCCGTGCGGGAGGCGGACACGGTGGTGGTCGCCGGCACGGGCGCGCCCTATGAGCCGGACCCGCGGATCGTGGCCGCCGTCCGCGAGGCAGCCGACGCCGGCAAGCGGATCGCGTCCCTGTGCACCGGCGCCTTCCAGCTCGCGGAGGCGGGCCTGCTGGCGGGCCGCAAGGCCACCACCTACTGGGCGCACGCCGAGGAGCTGCGCCGGCGCTACCCGCAGGTCGACCTCCAGGGAGACGTGCTGTACGTCCAGGACGGCCCGTACGTCACGGCGTCCGGCTACGCCGCCGGCATCGACCTCTGCCTGCACGTCATCCGCACCGACTACGGCGCCGCCGTCGCCAACGAGGTCGCCCGGCTCGCCCTCGTCGCCCCCGTACGGCCGGGCGGCCAGACCCAGTTCACGCACACCCCGCTGCCGCCCGAGCGCGGCACCGTCTGCGCCGACACCCGCGGCTGGGCCATGCGCAACCTCGACAAGCCGCTCACCCTGACCGATCTGGCCCGCCACGCGGGCGTCTCCGTCCGCACCCTCACCCGCCGCTTCCATGCCGAGAGCGGCGTCAGCCCCCTGCAGTGGCTGCTGCACCAGCGCATCGAGCGCGCCAAGGAGCTCCTGGAGACCACCACCCTCCCCATGGACCAGGTGGCCCGCGCCTGCGGCCTGGGCACGGCCGACTCGCTGCGCGCCCATGTGGTGCGCCGCACCGGGCTGACGCCCAGCGCCTACCGGGCACAGTTCACCCGCCTGGGAACCACGGCCGACGCGGACACGTCCTCCGCTGCATGATCGGAGCGAACCGGACCGTCGAGTCCGTGGTGATCAGAACCGCCCTGCGGGTCGAGGCCGCCGCCGTCGCCGCCCTGCACCTACGCGCCCGCGCCACCTACTACCCGGACGGCCTCCCGGACGACGGCCTCGACTGGCCGAACCTCTGGAGCGATGCCATCGAACGCCCCGACGGCCAGGTGCTGTGCGCGGTCCGCGACGCCCGCCTGGTCGGCATCGCCTCCTTCCGCACCCCGGAGGGTGCCCCGGCAGAAACGGTCAAGCTGTTCCAGTTCCACGTCGACCCCGGCCACTGGCGCTCCGGTGTCGGCACGGCCCTGCACACCGCCTGCGTCGAGCAGTGGCGGGCCGACGGCAGGCGTACGGCCGTCCTCGACGTGCACGCCGGCAACGAGCGCGCCCAGGGCTTCTATGCCCGCCAGGGCTGGGTACCGGACCCGGAGAACCCGCCCGCCGCGGGCGACCATCACCTGTTCCTGCGGTATGCGGTGACCGGGGAATGATCCCCGCTGCTTGAACGTTCATTCACTCGGCGGAGGGTGCCTCCGTACCCGTACGAGCTGGAGAGAGCCGAGAACATGAAGGTCGAGATCTGGTCGGACATCGCATGTCCCTGGTGCTATGTCGGGAAAGCTCGATTCGAGAAGGCGCTCGACGCCTTCCCGCACCGCGACCAGGTCGAGGTCGTGCACCGCTCCTTCGAGCTGGACCCCGGCCGCGCCAAGGGCGACATCCAGCCGGTGATCAAGATGCTCACCAAGAAGTACGGCATGAGCGAGGCGCAGGCGCAGGCCGGTGAGGAGAACCTGGGGGCCCAGGCCGCGGCCGAGGGTCTTGAGTACCGCACCCGGGACCGCGACCACGGCAACACCTTCGACATGCACCGTCTGCTGCACTTCGCCAAGGAGCAGGGCAAGCAGGACGAGCTGATCCAGATCCTCTACAAGGCGAACTTCGCCGAGGAGCGGTCCGTCTTCAGCGAGGGCGACGAGCGGTTGGTGGAGCTGGCCGTCGCCGCCGGTCTGGAGGCCGAGGACGCCCGCAAGGTGCTCGCCGACCCGGCCGCGTACGCCGACGAGGTCCGCGCCGACGAGCGGGAGGCCGCGCAGCTCGGCGCCAACGGTGTGCCGTTCTTCGTGCTCGACCGCAAGTTCGGTGTCTCCGGCGCCCAGCCCGCCGAGGTGTTCACCCGGGCGCTGACCCAGGCCTGGGGCGAGCGCTCGCCGCTGCAGCTGATCGACCAGGGTGACGCGGACGCCTGCGGCCCCGACGGATGCGCCGTGCCGCAGCACTGAGAAAGTGCGCAGGTCGGGGCTGTCATATAAGCGTTCCTTAGTGGAACCACGTAAAAATCGGCAATGGACTATGGGTTCCTCCGGGCTCACAGTGGACCCATGGAGACCTTCGAGAGCCTGGTCCGTGCCGAGTTCGCCCCGAAGAACACCTATCTGAACACCGCGAGCACCGGCCTGCTGCCGACGCGCACCGTGACCGCCATGCGCACCGCGGTGGAGGCGGCCGCGGCCGGTGATCCGACCGACATGTTCGCGGACGTCGAGGCGAGCCGTGCCTGTTTCGCGCGGCTCGTCGGGGTGCCCGAGCTCCGGGTGGCGGCCGGGGCCTCGGTCGCCGTCTACAGCGGCCTCATCGCCGCCTCCCTGCCGGAGGGCGCCGAAGTCCTCACCGCCGAGGGCGACTTCAGCTCCGTGGTGAACCCCTTCCACGTCCGCCCCGACCTCAAGGTGCGCAGCGTGCCCCTGGAGCGCGTCGCCGAGTCCGTGCGGCCCGGCACCGCCCTGGTCGCCGTCAGCGCCGCGCAGTCCGCCGACGGGCGGGTGGCCGACCTGCCCGCGATCCGGCAGGCGGCGCGCGAGCACGGAGCCCGTACGTACATCGACGCGTCCCAGGCCGCCGGATGGCTGGACTTCGACGCGGACGCCCACGACTACTCCGCCTCCGTCGCCTTCAAGTGGCTCGTCTGCCCGCGCGGAGTGGCCTTCCTCGTCGTCCCGGAGGACCTCGGCGGACTCACCCCGCTGTTCGCCGGCTGGGTGGCGGGGGAGCGCCCCTGGGACGCCTGTTACGGCCCCATCGACGAACTCGCCCACTCCGCAAGGCGGTTCGACGAGAGCCCCGCCCTCTTCTCCTACGCCGGCGCCCGCCGCTCCCTCGAACTCCTGGAGGAACTCGGCACGGACGCCGTACGCGCCCACGACCTCGCCCTCGCCGACCGCTTCCGCGCGGGCCTCGCCTCCCTCGGCCACGAGCCCGTTCCGTCCCCCGGTTCACCGATCGTCTCGGTCCCGGGACTCGGCCGTCGCCAGGGCGAGTTGAGCGGCGCCGGAGTGGAGGTCTCCGACCGCGCGGGCAACCTGCGGGCCGCCTTCCACCTGTACAACACCGTGGCCGATGTCGACCGGCTGCTGGACGTCCTGTCCGACTGAACCACTGGCGCGGGCCCTGCGAGGACGCTAGGAAGGGCACGTGGAGTCCACGGGCAGTACCCCACCGCAGCCGCCCGCCGACGCGGAGCTGCACCGGCGGCTGGTGTACGGGGACGAGTCCGCGCTGGCCGAGGCGTACGGGACCTACGGGGCTCTGGTGCGGCGGGTCGCCGTGCGGGTCACCCGCTCCACGGCCGCCGCCGAGGACGTGGCGCAGGAGGTCTTCGCCCAGCTGTGGAGCAGGCCGTACGCCTTCGACGCGGACCGGGGCTCGCTGCGCACCTGGCTGTCCGTGCTCGCCCACCGCAGGGCCGTGGACTGGGTGCGCAGCGAGGCCAGGCACCGCAAGGACATCCGCACCGACGACTCGGCACTGCACGCGATCCCGGACGCCGCACCCGGCCCGGACGAGACGGTCGTCGACCGCGAACGCTCCCTCCTGCTGCACTCGGCCCTCGCCGAACTCCCCGAGCCCCAGCGGGAGGTGGTGCACCTGGCCTACTTCGCCGGACGCACCTACCGGCAGGCCGCCGTCGAACTCGGCATCCCCGAGGGCACCGCCAAGACCCGCCTACGCACGGCTTTACGCACCTTGGCGGCTTCTTTAACGGATTTGACCGACCCACCCGACCATGCGCTGGAAAGGGGCGCATGATGACGGCAGGGTGTCCCGAAGACGGTCCGGAACACGGTCCGGCACGGGAAGGAGGGGCTCGGTGACCGACGACCACGACGGCGTACGCGACCTGCTGGCCGCATGGGCCTTCGGCGCTCTCCCGCCGGCCGAGGAGCAGGCGGTTCCCGGGCACCTCGCCGAGTGCGCGACCTGCGCGGCGGAGGCGGAACGTCTGCGCGAGACGGTACGGCTGCTCGACGGACCGGCACCGGACCGCACACAGGGGCACTCCACCCTCGACGTCCTGTCCACCGCCCTGCGGGCCCGCCCCGCCACGCCCCGCGTGGCCGCGCACGCCGCCCCCTACGCCGCCGCCGTCGCCGGACTCAGGGCGCTGCTGCCCGAGGCGGAGGGCCGCTGGGGCACACCGGTCGTGCACGACTGGGACGTGCACGCGACCGTCGCCCATCTGCTCGCCGCCGACGAGCCCCTGGCCGGCCGGCTCGGCATCGCGGCGCGCCTACCGGCCGCCCCGGCCGCCGAGGGCGCAGGCTGGGAGGAGGCCTGGAACCGCCGTACCGCCGAGGTCATCGCGCACGAGCACGGCCGTACGCCCGATGAGACGGTCGCCGACTGGGCGGCGCAGGCGGCCGCGCTGCTCGCCACCCCCGAGGCCCGCGAGCCCGAACCGGCAGCGCGGGCAACGATGTTGATGGGCGTACGGCTGCCCATCGCCGATCACTTCGTGGTGCGCGCCTTCGAGACCTGGATCCACAGCGACGACATCGGCCGTGCCCTGGGCCTCGCCGTCCCGCCGCCGCCCGCCGGGCACCTGGGGCAGCTGGTACGGCTGGCGGTCCGCATCCTCGGTCTGGCCCTCGGCCCCAGCGCACAGCCGGTGCTGTTCGCCGTGGACGGTGCCGAGCAGTGGGTGCTGGGCTCGGAGGGCGAGCCCGTCCGGGCCGAACTCGCCCTGGATCCGGTCGACTTCTGCTACCTGGTCGGCGGCCGGCACACCGCCGACCAGGTTCCGCGCCGTGCCACCGGAGACGAGAGCGCGGTCAGGAACGTACTGGAGCGGGCGGCGTCACTGTCGTGGCTGTGAAGCCGCGAACCCTGTGACACCGCCCGCTCCAGAACAAGTCGCCCACGTCACCGCACGGGAGTGAAGTCCCTCGCGCCAATGAACTCGGGCCGGCGGATGGGCGCCGCGAAGGGCTCCACGGCCGCGTTCTCCACGCTGTTGAACACGATGAACACGTTGCTGCGTGGGAACGGCGTGATGTTGTCGCCCGAGCCGTGCATGCAGTTGCAGTCGAACCAGGTCGCCGAACCGGCCCTGCCCGTGAAGAGCTTGATGCCGTACTCGCTCGCCATGGCGGTCAACGCCTCGTCCGAGGGCGTGCCCGCGTCCTGCATCTGCAGCGACTGCTTGTAGTTGTCCTTGGGCGTGGCTCCCGCGCACCCGAGGAACGTCTTGTGCGACCCCGGCATGATCATGAGGCCGCCGTTGGTGTCGTAGTTCTCGGTCAGTGCGATCGAGACGGACACCGTGCGCATGTTCGGCAGGCCGTCCTCGGCGTGCCAGGTCTCGAAGTCCGAGTGCCAGTAGAAGCCGCTGGCCCCGAAGCCCGGCTTGACGTTGATCCGCGACTGGTGGACGTACACGTCCGAGCCGAGGATCTGCCGGGCCCGGCCCACGACCCGCTCGTCGCGCACGAGATGGGCGAACACCTCGCTGATCTTGTGCACTTCGAAGACGGAGCGGATCTCCTTGGACTTCGGCTCGATGATCGAGCGCTCGTCGGCCCGGATCGCCGGGTCGGTGACGAGGCGCTCCAACTCCTGCCGGTAGACGGCGACTTCGTCCTCGGTGATGAGCTGGTCGATGGCCAGGAAGCCGTCACGCTCGAACGACTGGAGGTCGCCGGTCGTGATGGGGCCCGGTGTGTCGGGGGAGCCCCATACGACGGGGTCCTGGCGCGGGGTCGACACCTCGGTGGTGCCGCGGCTGGGATAGAGATCGGTGACGGTGGTCATGGTGATGTCACACCTCCTCGGGCTCGGGCTCGGTGAGCAGCGGGTAGACGCCGTTCTCGTCGTGGTCCTCCCGGCCGGTCACGGGCGGGTTGAAGACACAGATGCAGCGGAAGTCCTCCTTGATCCGCATCGTGTGCCGCTCGTGCCCGTCGAGGAGGTACATGGTGCCGGGCGTGATCGTGTACTTCTGCCCGGTCTCGTCGTCGGTGAGCTCGGCCTCGCCCTCGACGCACACGACGGCCTCGATGTGGTTCGCGTACCACATCGACGTCTCCGTACCCGCGTACAGAATCGTCTCGTGCAGGGAGAAGCCGACCCTCTCCTTGGCGAGGACGATGCGTTTGCTCTCCCAGGTACCGGACGCGGCCTTCACATGCCGGTCGGTGCCTTCGATGTCCTTGAACGAACGGACGATCACGGTGCTTGCACTACTCCTTGCTGGTCGTGGCTAGATGGTTTCGCGTACGGCGCGGGCGAGGGTGCTGAGCCCCTCGTCCATCTCGTCGGCCGTGATGGTGAGCGCCGGGAGGAGCTTGACGACCTCGCCCTCGGGGCCCGACGTCTCGATGAGCAGCCCGAGTTCGAAGGCGCGCCGCGCCACCCGCGACGCACGCTCCTTGTCGTGGAACTCCAGGCCCCACACGAGCCCGCGGCCGCGGTACTCCTTGACGTCGGCGCGGTTCTCCTCGGTGATGGCGGCGAAGGCCTCCTCGACCTGCTCGCCGCGCGCCCGGGTCTGCTTCTCCATCGCGGACCCGTCCGCCCAGTACGCCTCCAGGGCGGCGGTGGCCGTGACGAAGGCGGGGTTGTTGCCGCGGAAGGTGCCGTTGTGCTCGCCCGGCTCCCAGATGTCCAGCTCGGGCTTGAACAGGCACAGCGACATGGGCAGTCCGTAGCCGCTGATCGACTTGGACACGGTGACGATGTCGGGCGTGATGCCGGCCTCCTCGAAGGAGAAGAAGGCACCGGTACGCCCGCAGCCCATCTGGATGTCGTCGACGATGAGCAGCATGTCCTGGCGCTCGCACAGCTCGGCCAGGGCCCGCAGCCACTCGGGCCGCGCGACGTTGATGCCGCCCTCGCCCTGCACTGTCTCGACGATCACGGCCGCGGGCTTGTTGAGGCCGGACCCCTGGTCCTCCAGGAGCCGCTCGAACCACAGGAAGTCCGGCACCTTGCCGTCGAAGTAGTTGTCGAACGGCATGGGCGTGCCGTGGACGAGCGGGATGCCGGCCCCGGCCCGCTTGAAGGCGTTGCCGGTGACGGCCAGCGACCCCAGGGACATCCCGTGGAAGGCGTTGGTGAACGACACGATGGCCTCGCGCCCCTTCACCTTCCGCGCCAGCTTGAGCGCGGACTCCACGGCGTTGGTGCCGGTCGGGCCAGGGAACATGACCTTGTACGGCAGGTCGCGCGGCCGCAGCACCAGATCCTGGAAGGTCTGCAGGAAGGAACGCTTGGCGGTGGTCGACATGTCGAGCCCGTGCGTGACGCCGTCCCGCTCCAGGTAGTCGATCAACGCCCGTTTCAGGACGGGGTTGTTGTGCCCGTAGTTCAGCGAGCCCGCGCCGGCGAAGAAGTCCAGGTACTCGTGGCCGTCCTCGTCGTACATGCGGCTGCCGTGCGCACGGTCGAAGACGGTGGGCCAGCCGCGGCAGTAGCTGCGCACCTCGGACTCGAGTGTCTCGAAGACGCTGAGGTCGGGCTGGGTGATGGTCACGACGAATCGCTCCTCGTTGCGTGGGGGGAGTGCGTGTGGGTCGTCAGTGGGGTGGGTCATCGGTGCCGTCATCGGTGTGGTCGTCCGCGTCGGTCAGAGGGAGAGGGGACCGATGCGGTACAGGACTTCGGGGTCGTGCGGCCCGTCGGGGAACAGGCCCTCGTCGAACAGCACCTCGCGCTCCACGAGGGCGCCGTGCCGCTCGGCGAACGAGGTGAACAGACGCTCGGAGCCGGTGTTGCCGGGTGTGATGGTGGTCTCGACGGCGGTGATCCGGTGCGCGGCACCGGCCCGCGCGACGAGCCCGTCGAGCAGCGCACCGGCGAGCCCGCGCCCGCGGTACGCCTCGTCCACGGCCACCTGCCAGATCAGCAGGGTGCGCGGGCGGTCCGGTCGTACGTACGCGGTGACGAAGCCGACCGGCTCCCCGCGCCCGTCGCGGGCCACGGCCGAGGTGGCCGCGAAGTCGCGACACCACAGCAGATAGCTGTACGACGAGTTCAGGTCGAGGGCCTTCGAGTCCTTGGCAATCCGCCACAACGCGGCTCCGTCCGCGACCTGCGGACGGTCGATGTGCAGATCTGCTTGAGCGGCAGTCATGCGGATTGAATTTACCGAGGGAAATTCGAAATTGCATCGCCGGTGAGGGTTACGCACGGCGGGCTCATGTGTTATCGCGCGGGCGCGAGCGATCACTCAAAGTAGGGGCGATACCGGGGGCTTTGTCCGAAAAATATGGGGCAAATCGACCGCGATGTGTAACGCGTCACAAGCATGTAACCGCCACGAGATCTGCCCGAATTCCCCCGGTTGGCGTTCGCGAAATCTTTGCGTTTAGGTCGGGAAAAAGCGGGCAGAAGAACACGGGAAGCTGTGCAGGAATGAATTCCGGAAATACGCTCGAAGTTTCTCCCGGAATTAGAATCCGGTTACTCCGTCGATCCGTTCCCGCAAGATGTCGGCATGGCCGTTGTGCCGGGCGTACTCCTCGATCATATGAATGAACACCCACCGCAGACTGACCTCCAGCCCCGCCATGGGGCCGTCGACGATCCGCCCGGTGTGATCCAGCGACCGCACGGCACACAACTCCCGCCCGCGCGCGATCTCCCGGCGCCACACGTCCAGCGCCTCGTCCAGCCCCCGCGCCGGGTCGAGCACGTATCCGGTCTCCTCTCCGAACAGCGGCGGTACGTCGAGCCCGCCGACCACCCGCTGAAACCAGTTCCGCTCGACCTCGGCGAGGTGCTGCACCAGCCCGAGCAGCGTCAACGCGGACGGCTCGGCGGACGCCAGCCGCACCTGCGCATCGTCCAACCCCGCGCACTTCAGGGCCAACGTGCTTCGATGAAAGTCGAGCCAACTGTCGAGCATGGGCCGCTCGTCGCCGGTGAGGTGGGGGATGGGGCGGCCGTCGGGGAGAGTGTCCATGGCCCGAGCATGACACCCCCCGCGGTGCCGGCCTGGGGGCTGCCGCCCCCAGGCCCCTGCTTTCGGCCTGAACGGCCTCGTCCTCAAACGCCGGACGGGCTGAAAGATCAAGCCCCGGCGGGCGAAGAAGACCGGGTCACCCCCAGCTCTGCTCCGCAGCCCGCCGAGCCCCGGCAAGGTCAACCGTCAGCCCCCGCTCGGCCAGCGCGCCGCCCAGCGCCGCCAGGCACCCCTGCACCACCCCCACCGAGGCATCCACCCCATAGTGATTGACCCGAACCATCTCTTTGGCCAACGCACCCCCACCTGCCGCCAACGGCAGCGAAGGATCGCCCTCGAGCGCCCGAGCCACCAACTCCGACGCCACCACCCCGGCAGGCGCCCTCAACGTGGTGGCGACCGGCGCCGCCTCCCGCGCCGAGTACACATACGGCTCCAGCCCTCCACCCAGCGCCACCGCTCCCGCCCGAGTAGCCGCCGCGGCCGCCGCATGCCGGGCCATCACGGCATCCAGCCCCACCGTCTCGATCCGCTCGACACACGCCTCCAGCGCCAGCATCTCCAGCTGCGCCGGCGCATGCAGCAGCGCCTTCCGCCCGCCGTCGACCCACCGCTCCTTCCAGTCCAGCAGCGACAGATACGAGCGACGCGGCGCCCCCGGGTTGGCCGCCATCCGCGCCCACGCCCGCTCGCTCACCGACACGGCCGACACCCCCGCCGGCCCGCCCATCGCCTTCTGCGCCCCGATGACGCACAGATCCACACCCCACGCGTCCGGCAGCACGGGCTCGGCCCCGATGGAGGCGACCGCGTCCAGATAGAACAGCGCCCCCTGCTCCCGTACGACCTCCCCGATCTCCGCGACGGGGTTGGTGTTTCCGGTTGCCGCCTCCGCATGCACCAGCGACACGAAGTCGATCTCGGGACGCTCGGCGAACGCGGCCCGGATCTGCTCGGCGGTGACCGCCGTGTGGAAGGGCACGGCCAGGTCGACGACCGTCGCGCCGCAGTCCCGCAGCCAGTTCCCGAAGGTCTGCCCGTACGGACCCGTGATGACGTTCAGCGCGACCGTCCCCGGTCCGGCGGTCGCGCGAATCGCCCCCTCCAGCGGCAGCAGCGCCTCACCCTGCATGATCACGACGTCCTGCTCGGTGCCGAGCAACCGCGCCACCCGGTCCTCGATCGACGCGAAGTGCGCGGCGCTCATCGGGGGCAGATCGAGGAAAGGGTGGGTCACGACGGTGCTCTCTTCGCTCACGAGTGGTCGGCTCGGTCGAGGGTATCCACCATCCGTGACCCCACTCGTGCCTCTCCCGCCACTTGAGACTTCTTAGGCCGGGCAGCCCCGCCACCATCGGTTTGATTTGAGAGACCCAAACATCTCCTTATAATCGGAACCCACAGTTCCCACACAGGAGGCCACCCGTGAAGACGTTCTCCGGGCGCCGGACCCGCATTCTGGCCGCCACCACCGCGACGGCCGGGCTGGTGCTCGTGGCTGCCTGCACGTCCACCGGCAACGGTGGCAGCGGGAGCAAGACCGCCGCAGGCGGCGTCGAGCTCGTCAAGGCCGGACAGCTCACCACCTGCACCCACCTGCCGTACCCGCCCTTCCAGTCGGAGATCAACGGCAAGGTGCAGGGCTTCGACGTCTCGATGATCGACCTCGTGGCCAAGGACCTGGGTGTGAAGCAGCAGATCCTCGACACGCCCTTCGAGAACTTCAAGACCGGCGCGTTCCTCAACTCCGGTGAGTGCGACGTGGCCGCGGCCGGCATGACCATCACCGCCGAGCGCAAGAAGAACGTCGACTTCTCCGACCCGTACTTCGACGCCACCCAGGCCCTTCTGGTCGACAAGAACAGCGGCATCACCTCGCTCGCCGACGCGAAGGCCAAGAAGGTCAAGCTCGGTGCCCAGGCGCAGACCACCGGCGAGGACTACGCCAAGAAGCAGGGCTTCGACCCGGTCTCCTTCGAGTCCTCCGACGCCGTCCTCAACGGCCTGCGCACCGGCCAGGTCAAGGCCGTCATCATCGACTACCCGGTGGTCCAGGGCTGGCTCAAGGACAAGGCCAACGCGGACAAGTTCAAGGTCGCCGACAACCTCAACACCGGTGAGCAGTACGGCTTCACGGTGAAGAAGGGCAACACCAAGCTCCTCGCCGCCCTCAACAAGGCGATCAAGGACGCCAAGGCCGACGGTACGTACAAGAAGCTGTACGAGAAGTGGATCGGCCCGTACAACCCCTCCGCCACCTCCCCGTCCCCCGCCGCGTCCTGACCCATGACCTCCGACACGGACGTACAACTCCAGCCCAGGAAAAAGGGCCTGACGCGCAGTCAGAAGCGGAGCCTGTCGCGCGGCGCGCAGTACGTCGTCTTCGTCGCCGCCGTGATCGCCTTCGCGGTCTCGGCGGACTGGGGGCGGTTGAAGAACCAGTTCGCGCAGGGCAGCATCGCCAAGCAGATGTTCCCGGACGTCATCACGCTGGCGCTGAAGAACACCGTGCTGTACACGCTGTCCGGGTTCGTCGTCGGCCTGGCGCTCGGCATGGTGATCGCGCTGATGCGGCTGTCGTCGGTGGGCCCGTACCGCTGGCTGGCCGGCATCTACATCGAGATCTTCCGCGGCCTGCCCGCCCTGCTGATCTTCATCTTCATCGGGGTCGCCGTCCCGCTGGCCTTCCCCGGCACGGAGATCGTCGGCGGCACGTACGGCAAGGTGGCCCTTGCGCTCGGCCTGGTCGCCGCCGCCTACATGGCCGAGACGATCCGCGCGGGCATCCAGGCGGTGCCCAAGGGGCAGATGGAGGCGGCCCGTTCGCTGGGCTTCTCACCGGCCCGTGCCATGGTCTCGATCATCATCCCGCAGGCCTTCCGCATCATCCTTCCGCCGCTGACCAACGAGCTCGTCCTGCTCTTCAAGGACTCCTCGCTCGTCCTGTTCCTCGGCGTCACCCTGGAGGAGCGCGAGCTGTCCAAGTACGGCCGTGACCTGGCCAGTACGACCGCCAACTCCACGCCGATCCTGGTCGCGGGCCTGTGTTACCTGCTGATCACGATCCCGCTCGGCTTCGTCGTGCGCCGTATGGAGGCGAAGGCCCAGGAGGCCGTCAAATGAGCCGTCCGGAAATCGAAGTACGCGGTCTGCACAAGTCCTTCGGCGACAACGAGGTGCTGCGCGGCATCGACCTGGAGATCGGCCAGGGCGAGGTCGTCTGCGTCATCGGCCCGTCCGGCTCGGGCAAGTCGACCCTGCTGCGCTGTGTGAACCTGCTGGAGGAGCCCACCAAGGGCCGGGTCTTCGTGGGCGGCACCGAACTCACCGACCCCGATGTCGACATCGACGCCGTACGCCGCCGTATCGGCATGGTCTTCCAGCAGTTCAACCTGTTCCCGCACCTCACGGTGACCGAGAACCTCACGCTGCCGCAGCGCCGGGTGCTGAGGCGGGACAAGGCGAAGGCCGCGCGGGTGGCCGCCGAGAACCTGGAGCGCGTGGGCCTGTCGGAGAAGGCGGACGCCTACCCCGCCTCCCTCTCCGGCGGCCAGCAGCAGCGCGTGGCGATCGCCCGCTCGCTGTCCATGGGCCCCGAGGTGATGCTGTTCGACGAGCCGACCTCGGCGCTCGACCCCGAGCTGGTGGGGGACGTACTGGCCGTGATGCGCATGCTCGCGAACGAGGGCATGACCATGATGGTCGTCACCCACGAGATGACCTTCGCCCGCGAGGTCGCCGACCGGGTCGTCTTCATGGACGGCGGCACCATCGTCGAGGACGGCACCCCCGACCAGGTCATCGGCAACCCGAGCCATGAGCGGACCCGTCATTTCCTGTCCCGGCTCCTCGACCCGGCGATGGCCCAGGTGGAGGAGGAGACCTCGGACCAGGTGGGCGGGGTCGGCTGACAGTGCCGGGTGCGAGGGTCGGCCATGAACTCGGCGCAGGTGGAACACGCTTGGGAAGAGACCGTCGCCCCGTCTGCGATCCGACCGTCGAGGGCGACATCATCAACGTCGACGACGACTGCCCGGCGTCGATCGTCCTGGGGGACCTGCGGGCCGTGAACGTCCCCTCGATCTCGCCCAGGACGCGGACCCGGCCTCGGTACTCGTCCCCGAGGTGCTGCGCGAGGACGGCGACGACGACCCGCGCGGCTTCGACGCCCCGAGGGTGCACGGCGGCCGGCTGCTGAGCCGGATCGGGGAGGGACTGCCCGTCGTCCTAGGCTGAGGCCCATGAGCGATCGCGCGGTGCTGCATGTGAAGGGCAGGGTCCTCGTCGGACCCGAGGACGTCCGGGACGAGCTGTGGGTGGTCGACGGCCGTGTCTCCTACGACCGTCCCGGCGGCGCGGACGACGTCCGTACCGTCGAGGGCTGGGCGCTCCCCGGGCTCGTCGACGCCCACTGCCACGTCGGCCTCGGCCCGCACGGGCCGGTCGAGCAGGACGTCGCCGAGAAGCAGGCGCTCACCGACCGCGAGGCGGGCACCCTCCTCATCCGAGACGCGGGCTCGCCCTCGGACACCCGCTGGGTCGACGACCGAGAAGACCTCCCGAAGATCATCAGGGCGGGACGTCACATCGCCCGCACCCGCCGCTACATGCGGGGCTACGCCTGGGAGATCGAGCCGGACGAACTGACCGCATACGTCGCCCAGGAGGCCCGCCGCGGCGACGGCTGGGTGAAGCTGGTCGGCGACTGGATCGACCGCGACCTCGGCGACCTGGCCCCCAGCTGGCCGCGGGAGGCCGTGGCGGCGGCCATCGCCGAGGCCCACCGCCTGGGTGCCCGCGTCACCGCGCACTGCTTCGCCGAGAACTCCCTCCAGGACCTGGTCGAGGCAGGCATCGACTGCATCGAGCACGCGACGGGCCTGACCGACGACCTGATCCCCCTCTTCGCCTCGCGCGGCGTCGCGATCGTCCCGACGCTCGTCAACATCGCGACCTTCCCGCAGCTCGCCGACGGCGGCGAGGACAAGTTCCCGCAGTGGTCGGCCCATATGCGCCGGCTCCACGAACGCCGCTACGACACCGTGCGAGGCGCCTACGACGCCGGCATCCCGGTCTACGTCGGCACCGACGCCGGCGGTCACCTCGCGCACGGCCTGGTGGCGGCCGAGGTGGCGGAGCTGGTCACCGCCGGCATCCCGCCCGTCGAGGCGCTGTCGGCGACCACCTGGGGCGCGCGGAAGTGGCTCGGCCGCCCCGGCCTGGAGGAGGGGGCCCCGGCCGACCTCGTGGTGTACGAGAGCGATCCACGGGCCGACGTACGTGTGCTGGAGGCCCCTCGGCGGGTAGTGGTGAACGGACACGTCGTCGGCTGACCGACGCGGGCGCAAGGCGATACGGCGGTGAAAGAGTGGAACGCCTGTGCCTGGTGATTCGAAAATGTTCACGGCGAACGCACGATGGGGTGAACTGGCGCCGGAATGCCGCCGGGGTGCCCCCGGTGCGCAATTCTTGACGGGTCCCGAGCAAGAATCCTCTGAGGGGTCCCCACCTTGAACGGCAAGAACTTCCGCATGCCCGCACGCCGTCTCGCCACCGTCGCGACGGCCACGGCCCTCGCCGCCGGTCCCGCGGCGCTGGCCGGCGCGGGCGCCGCGCACGCGACTGGCGACCAGGGCCGCGCGAGCGCCGTCGTCCTGCGCACCGGGCTCGATGTCTCCCTGCTCAACAAGACCGTGAACGTCCCCCTCGCGGTCTCGCTCAACCAGGTCGAGGCACCCCGCAGCGCCGAGAAGACTGCGCTGAGCGCCGAGCTGGACGGCGTGAACGGCGGCAGGGCCTTCAGCGTGCTGGACGCGAAGGCGGCGAAGTCCGCGGCGAGCGTCACCTCCGACCGCGCCGAGGGCTACACCAACCTCACCCACGCCAGTGTCCACGTCCCGGGGCTGCCGCTGCTGTCCCTCATCGAGCTGGAGCAGGTCACCTCGAAGGCGGTCTGCGAGGCCGGGAAGAAGCCCGTCGCCTCCTCGAACCTGGGCGGCTCGGTGACCGTCCTGGGCAAGAAGGTCACCCTGACGACCGGCGGCACCACGGTGGTCAGGGCGGCCGGCATCGGTGAGGTGCGCCTCGGCCTGTCGAAGACGGAGACGACGTCGCGTACGGCGGCCGCCACCGCCCTGGAACTCAAGGTCTCCGTCAACCCGTTGAAGCTGAACGTGGCCGAGGTCGAGGGCACGGTCACCCTGGCGAAGGCGACCTGCGAGACGCCGGCGGCGGTGCAGCCCTCGGGCGCGCCCAGCACCGACCCTGCCGGCGGCTCCGGCGGCACCGGTGCCATCAAGGCGCAGGGTGAGGAGTCCGGGCTTGCCGAGACCGGCGGTAGCTCCATGACGCCGTACATCGCCGGTGGGGCGATCGCCCTGGTCGTGGCGGGCGGCGGAGCGGTTGCGCTGGCGCGGCGAGGCCGGAGCTAGGCGCTCCGCTGGGGGCGCGGGGATGGGCCGGTTTTTGGCTGCGGGCTCGATGTGGCTGGTCGCGCCCACGCGGCGGAGCCGCATATCGATACCGCCCCGCGCCCCTAAAGGGGCGCCAGGGTCAGCGCTTGGTCCAGTGCCTGGAGGAACTTGTTGACCGTCGTCCGGTCCCGCACCGCCAGCCGTAGCCACTCCTCGCCCAGGCCCGGGAACGTGTCCCCGCGTCGTACCGCGAAGCCCAGGTTCCGGAGGTGGCCGCGTACCGCGGCCGCCCGGGGCAGGCGTACGAGGACGAAGGGGCCCTCCGCGGGCTGTGTCACCCGCAGCCCGTCCGAGGCGAACTCGCCGAGGCCGGCGACGAGGTGGGCCCGGTCGGCGGCGATGCGGTGCGCCGCGTGCGCCGCCTCCGCCAGGGCCTGTGGCCCCATGCAGGCCTCGGCGGCGGCCAGCGCGGGCGTGGACACCGGCCACAGCGGCTGGGCGCGCTCCAGTTCGGCGATCGTCTCGGGGGCGGCGAGGACGTAGCCGATCCGCAGTCCGGCCAGCCCCCAGGTCTTCGTCAGGCTGCGCAGGACCACGAGCCCCGGCACGTCCGTCCGTCCGGCCAGTGCCTCCCGCTCTCCCGGCACCGCGTCCATGAACGCCTCGTCCACGACCAATGTCCGTCCAGGACGGGCGAGTTGGGCGACGGTCGCGGCGGGATGGAGGACGGACGTCGGGTTCGTCGGGTTGCCGATCACCACCAGGTCCGCGTCCTCGGGGACCGCCGCCGGATCCAGCCGGAAGCCGTCCTCCTCCCGCAGCAGCACCCGGTCCACCGTGTGGCCCGCGTCCCGCAGGGCCGCCTCCGGCTCCGTGAACTGCGGGTGCACGACGACCGGTCGGCGTACCTTCAGGGCGCGGGCGAGCAGCACGAAGGCCTCGGCGGCACCGGCCGTCAGCAGCACCCGCTCCACCGGGAGCCCGTGCCGCGCCGCCACCGCCGCCCGCGCGGCCCGTCCGTCCGGATAGGCCGCGAGGGAGCCGAGCGAGCCAGCGATGCGCTCGCGCAGCCAGGCGGGCGGTGTGTCCGCGCGGACGTTCACCGCCAGGTCGACCAGGGCGGAGCCGTCGTCGCGCACCTCGGCGTCACCGTGGTGCCGGAGATCGTGTTCAGTGGGCATGGGCGTGTCCGCCGTGGTGGTGGCCGTGGTGGTGATGGTGACCGTCGTCGTCCGGGTGGAAGTGCGGCTGCTGGGGGAGGCCCACCTTGTCCTCGAAGCCGGGCAGCGCGATGCGGTACACGCACGAGTCGCAGTTCATCCGCAGGTCGCCCTTGACGGCCTCCTCGTACCGCTCCATCACCAGATCGAGCAGCTCCGGCTCCGGGCCGATGACGTCCGCGGAGTGCACCTCGACCTCCGGGTGCGCGGCCGCCCAGCCCTCCGTCTGCTGCCGCACCCGGTCCGGCAGGATGCCGGTGAACAGGAAGTAGGGGAGGACGACGATCCGGCGTGCCCCCAGTTGCACGCACCGGTCCAGGCCGCTCGGCACGTCCGGTGCCGCCAGCGACACGAACGCCGTCTCCACGCCCGCGTACCCGCGTCCCTCCCACAGCAGCCGCGCCGCCTTGTACACCTCGGCGTTGGCGTCGGGGTCCGTGGAGCCGCGCCCGACCAGCAGCACGGTCACGTCCGCTCGGTCGTCCGGCGTCCGCGCGGTCCCTCCGAGCGCCTCGTCCAGCCGCCGCTCCAGCACCGACAGCAGCGAGGGGTGCGGGCCCAGCGGACGCCCGTACGTGTAGGAGATCCCCGGGTGGCGCTCCTTCTCGCGGGACAGGGCCGCCGGGATGTCGCCCTTGGCGTGCCCGGCGGAGACCAGCATCAGGGGCACGGCGGCGAAACGCCGCACCCCCCGCTCCACCAGCTCGGCGACGGCCTCGCCGAGCGGCGGCGGCGAGAGCTCGATGAAGCCGCCCGCGACGGGCAGGTCGGGGTGGCGGTCCCCCAGCTGCCGTACGAAGTCACGGAACGCCTCGGCTCCGGCCTCGTCCCGGGTGCCGTGACCGGCGATGAGCAGGGCGGGCGGCGGGGTGGTCACGATGTCTCCTCGGAGTACGAAGTGGGGTGGTACAGCAGAGCGTTCAGTGCGGCCGAAGCGACCGCCGAGCCGCCCTTCTCGGACACGTTGCTCACCGCGGGCAGCCCGCTCTCGCGCAACGCGGCCTTGGACTCGACCGCGCCGACGAAGCCGACGGGCAGGCCGATGACCAGTGCGGGGGAGGCGTCCAGGGTCAGCAGTTCCTCCAGGGCGGTCGGCGCGTTGCCGATCACCCAGAGGGCACCAGGGCCGACCTGCTCGTAGGCGAGCCGTATCGCGTGCGCCGAACGGGTCAGACCGGGACCGGCGACGGCGTCCCTGAGCCGGCAGACCGTCTCGCGCCGGGTGATCCCGGCCGCGACCATCTCCACGTCCACGACGACGGGCGCCCCGCCGTGCAGGGCCGCGTACGCCTTTTCCAGGGCGGCCTCGTCCATGACGAGATCGGTCGCGTAGTCGAGGTCGGCGGCGGAGTGGACGACCCGCTCCACCACCGCGCGCGTCAGCGGCGGGAAGTGCGAGGTGTCCAGGCGGGCACGCAGCCGCCGGTAGGACTCCTCCTCGATCGGATGGACCACACGGTTCACCGGTCGGCCTCCTGCCAGCGGTAGCCGCGCGGCGTCACCATGCGCCCCGCGATCTCACGGGTCGCCGTGTTGCCCACGGTCACGACCGTCATCATGTCGACCGTCGCCGGGTCGAGCGAGGCGAGGTCCGTCACTCGGCTGGATTCGTCCGGCCGGGACGCGTTCCGTACGACACCGACCGGCGTCGTCGGCTCCCGGTGTTCCGCGAGGATCGCCAGCGCCTTCGGCAGCTGCCAGTCCCGGCCCCGGGAACGGGGGTTGTAGAAGGTCACCACGAGGTCGGCCTCGGCCGCGGCCCGCACCCGCCGCTCGATGACCTCCCACGGTGTGTGCAGGTCGGAGAGGCTGATGGACACGTGGTCGTGGCCGAGCGGCGCGCCCAGGATCGCGCCGGCGGCGAGCGCCGCGGTGACTCCCGGTACGCCGATCACGTCGATGTCGTCGGAGGCCTCGGCGAGCGCGGGGGAGGCCATGGCGTACACGCCGGCGTCGCCGCTGCCGATCAGCGCGACCGCCTGCCCCTTCCGGGCCTCGGCGACCGCGGTACGCGCCCGCTCCTCCTCGGCGCCGAGCCCCGACTCCAGGACCCGGGTGCCGGGCCGCAGCAGGTCGCGGATCTGGTCGACGTACTGGTCGAGCCCGACGAGCACGGAGGCCCGCCGCAGTTCGGCCGTGGCGCGCGGGGTGAGCAGATCGCGGGCACCCGGACCGAGTCCGACCACCGCTAGCCGTCCGCGCCCCGGACGCCGTACGACGGCACAGGTGGCCATCGAGGCGTGCCCGTCGGCACGTGCCGACTTCCGCTTGGGGACGAGGAGTTCACCGCCGCGGACGAGCGCGGAGGCCTCGGCCACGGACGAAGTGCCCACGGCGTTGAGCGGCGCGTCGGAGGGGTTGGGGACCTCGACCTTCGCCAACTCCTCGGCGGAGTAGGTCACCAAGGGCACGCCGAGCCGCGCGGCCGCCTCGACGATGCCGGGCTCTTCGCGCTTGGCGTCCACGGTGGCGAGCTCGGCGACGCTACGAGGAGACAGTCCCGCATCCCGCAACGCGCCCTCGACCAGCCCGAGCACCTCGTCGGCCGGGGCGCCCTTGGACGCACCGACACCGACGACGAGGGTCGGCGGACGCAGCAGCACCTCACCGTCGGCGGGTTCGGCCGCACGGTCCGTCAGCCGCACGGTCCGCGTGCCCTCCGCCGCGAACGGCACCGGCGGCAGCGGCCACGCCACCTCCGCGTCCAGCGCGACCGGCTCCCCGTCCAGCAGCGCCCGCGTCACACCGGCCACGTCGCCCTCCACCGGGAGGCCGAGCGTGTCCAGGCCGGGGATGCCGACGGCGTCCGTCCCCGTGGTCACCACAGGCGCCGCACCCAGCAACTCACCCACCCGCTCGGCGAGTTCATTGGCACCGCCCCCGTGTCCGCCCACCAGCGACACGGCGAACCGCCCGCCCTCGTCGACGCACACCACACCGGGGTCGCTCTTCTTGTCCCCCAGCAGGGGCGCCACGAGTCGAACCACCGCCCCCGTCGCCAGGAAACACACGAGCTGCTCGCACTCCGCGAACGCGGCTCGTACGGCGTCCCCCACAGGACCCTCGTACACGCGCGTGCGGTCCGGCCACGCCGCGGCCAGCCGGTCGCGCGCCGCCGCCCCCGCCGCGGTGGCGGAAATGAGGCCGATCACAGGGCAACTCCTTCGTGAGACACGGGGGTTCTGGTCCCCCACAGCAGGAATACGGGGTTCGTCGCCGCGAGGCGGGTGACATCCCCCGGCAGCGGTGCGAGCCGCGAGGACTGCAGCAGCACGCCCTCGCAGTCGAACCCGGCATCGGTGAGCGCCGCGCGCACCGCGGGCACTCGGTCCAGCGCGGCCATGGCGACCACGACCGTCCGCCGGGCCCGCCGCGCGCACGCGCCGACGATCTCGGGCAGCTCGCGCCCCCCGCCGCCGACGAACACGGCGTCGGGATCGTCGAGTTCGTCCAAGGCGTCCGGCGCCGTCCCGTGCACCACGTGCACGCCGACGCCGTGCGCACCGGCGTTGGCGCGGATCCGCTCCACCCCGTCCGGGGCCTTCTCGACGGCGCTGACCGCGGCGCCCAGCCGCGCGCACTCCACGGCCACGGAACCCGAGCCGGAGCCGATGTCCCAGACCAGGTCGCCGGGGCGCGGCCCGAGCCGGGCCAGGGCCAGCGCGCGTACCTCGAACTTGGTGATCATCGAGTCGCGATGCGCGAACTCACTCTCGTCCAGCGCCCATCCGGAGGCTCGTACGACCGCTCCCGCCAGCGTGCGTGCGCGACCGAGCGCCCGCGTCTCGTCCAGGCACAGGACGACACTCACCGCCGTACCCCAGTCGCGGCCCGCGGCCTCGGCGGGGGAGACGCGCTCCAGGCGCTCCTCGTCCGAGCCCAGCGCGGAGGCGACGACGAGGACCCGGCCGGGCGCGGTGCGGGCGAGCGCGGCGCCCAGTTCCGCCGGACCGGCACCCGGCCCGGTCAGCACGCCCACCTTCGGGTGCGCCCGGCACACGTTGACGGCCGTCCGCGGATCCCGCCCGTGCGCACTGACGACGACCGCGTCGTCCCAGGTCAGCCCGAGCCGGGCGAAGGCGGTGGCGACGGACGAGACACCCGGCCGTACGTCCAGACGCTCCGCACCGAACCGCTCGGCCAGCGCCCGCACGATCCCGAAGAACCCGGGGTCGCCGGAGGCCAGCACGACCACCCGCCGGTCCTTGCCGACGTACTCCTCCATGGCGTCCAGGGCGGGTGCCAGCGGGCCGAGCACGATCCGCTCGGCGGTCTCGGGCAGCCGCACGGCGTCCAGGTGCCGTCGCCCGCCCACGACGAGCTCGGCCCCTGCCACCGCTTCGTGGGGGACGGGTGCGCCCGTCCCCGTGCCGACGACCGTGATCACGTACTGGCACCCCGCGTGCGCAGGGCCCTGCGGGCCTCCGGGTCGGCCTTGCGGTAGCCGTGGAAGTGGCCGGGGTGGTACAGGTGCGAGCGAGTGCCCTCGGCGTCCAGCGCCGGGCCGACCAGGAACAGGGTGTGCTTCCAGAGCTTGTGCTCCTTGACCGTCTCCTCCAGCGTCCCGATGGTGCAGCGCACGATCAGCTCCTCCGGCCAGGTCGCCTGGTAGGCGACGACGACCGGCGTGGACGTCGGATAGCCGCCCTCCAGCAGCTCCCGCACCAGCTGCCCGCTGCGGGCGGCGGACAGGAAGATCGCCATGGTGGTGCCGTGCTTGGCGAACTCCCGCACCTCCTCACCGGGCGGCATCGGCGTCTTGCCGCCACCGAGCCGGGTCAGCACGACGGACTGCGCGACCTCCGGGATGGTCAACTCGCGCTGCGCGAGCGCGGCGACGGCCGAGAAGGCGGACACACCCGGCACGACCTCCGTCTCGATGCCGATCCGCGCACACCGGTCGAGCTGCTCCTGCGTACCGCCCCACAGAGCGGGATCCCCGGAGTGAATACGGGCGACCTTCAGACCGGTGTGATGCGCGCGCTCGTAGACGGCGACGACGTCCTCCAGCGACATCGTCGCCGAGTCGAGGATCTCAGCGCCCTCGCGCGCATGCTCGAGGACCTCCGCCTGCACCAGGCTCGCGGCCCAGATCACCACGTCGGCCTCGGCGATGGCGCGCGCGGCACGGAACGTCAACAGGTCGGCGGCGCCGGGGCCGGCACCGACGAAGGTCACCTTGCCGGTGGGGGCATCGGCCATGGGAACGGTCCTCTCTAGCAAAGCTCTGGTGTGGCTCTTGGTCTGACGAGTGCGGTTGGTCTTACCAGTGCAAGTCGGTCTTACGAGTGCGGTGTGGTTATTGCCGTCGGACGTGCGTGAACGGGGGTTGATCGGATAGCAAGGGCGTATGGCGGTCTTCGTCGCGCTCGGCGCGTTCCTGATGACGCTGGCCGGCGGCTGGACGGCACAGCGTGTGACCGACCGCCGCCACCTGGTCCTGGGCCTGGCCGGCGGACTGATGCTGGGTGTCGTCGGCCTGGATCTGCTGCCGGAGGCGCTCAAGGCGGCGGGCGAAGAGGTCTTCGGCGTACCGGCGGCCCTGCTCCTGTTCGTGGCCGGCTTTCTGCTGGCCCATCTGGTGGAACGCCTGCTGGCCGCCCGCCAGGCCTCGCACGGCGGGGAGGAGAGCAACGGACGCGCGCCCGAGGTGGGCCTCACGGCGGCCGCGGCGATGGTCGGTCACAGCTACATGGACGGCGTGGCGATCGGCGCGGCCTTCCAGGTCGGCGGGGGCATGGGCACGGCGGTCACACTGGCGGTGGTCGCCCATGACTTCGCGGACGGCTTCAACACGTACACGATCACCAGCCTGTACGGAAACGCCCGCCGCAAGGCCCTGACCATGCTGTTCGCGGACGCGGTGGCCCCGGTGGCCGGCGCGGCCTCGGCGGCCTTCGTCACCATCCCGGAGGGCCTGCTCGGCGGCTACCTCGGCCTCTTCGGCGGTGTACTCCTCTACCTCGCCGCCGCTGAGATCCTCCCCGAGGCACACCACGAGCACCCCGCCCGCTCGACGCTGCTGTGCACGGTGGCGGGGGCGGCCTTCATCTGGCTGGTGGTGGGCCTGGCCGGGTGAGCCGGCGCCGTTCACAGCTTGCCGCCGCGCCCGCCGTCGCGCGGCGCGGGCGCGATGAGCGTGGAGAGATAGGGGAGGGGCTCGCCGTCCAGCTGGGACGCCGGCCGGATGGACTCCGCCTCCAGCCCGAGCGCGGACCCCCACACGGCGTCGTCGATCCGCCCGGTCTCGCGCAGGGCCTCGGCGACCTCTCCGGCCTGCCGACCGAACTTGTAGGCGACGACGGTGCCGGGCCCGCTGAGGGCGTCCTTCAGCACGGCGGCCCCGGCGGTGACGGGCACGAGGGTGAGCGGCTCGGTGCCTTCGGTGAGCACGGCACCCGAGCGCGCCGCGAGATCCTGCATGGCGGTGATCCCGGGCACGGTCTCGATGACGGTCCCCGGCACGAGTCCGGAGATGGTCTGCGCGAGATAGGTGAAGGTCGAGTACACGTTGGGATCACCGATGGTGGCGAACGCGACGACACCCCGCTCCCGCAGCAACTGCGCGACCCGCTCCCCGGCCGCGTCCCAGGCAGCCTCCCGCCGCCCGCGATCACTCCGCTCGTTCAGCGCGAACACCACGCGAACGACCTTCTCCGCGGGCACGTAGTGCAACACGGTGGCCTCGGCCCGCCCGCGCTCCAAGGTGTCCATGACGGGCACGACGACAACATCGGCGGCCCGCAGGGCATTGACGCCCTTGACGGTCACCAGCTCGGGGTCACCGGGCCCCACCCCGACCCCGATCAACCTGCTGCTGTTGCTGCTGGTCATGACGTCCGGCACCTCTCCACGAACCGACGGGCCACACCGGGCTCGGACGCCCAGTGCGTGTGCAGATAACTGGCGTGCACACCTTGTTGTACGAAACCTTCGACCCGCGGCACAGGGGCGCGCACGCCCCAGGCAGGAGCCGCCCCCGCCCCCGGCTCGACGACCGTCCGATGAAACTCGTGCCCCCGCATCCGGGTCCCGGCGGGCGCCAGCACACTGTCACCGACGGCCACGGCGTCCCGATACCCGAGAGTGAGCCGCCCGCTCATCCGCGCACCCGCATCGAGCACCCCGCACATGGGCTGCCCGTCGAGCTCCCGGCACAGATACAGCAGCCCGGCACACTCGGCAGCAACGGGAGCCCCGCCCTCCGCAAGCGCGGCGACGGCTTTGCGCAGCGGTTCGTTGGCGGACAGCTCGCTCGCGTACACTTCGGGAAACCCGCCGCCGATGACCAACCCCCGTGTCCCGTCGGGCAGTTGCTCATCGCGCAGCGGATCGAAGGGAACGACTTCGGCACCTGCGGCAGCGAGCAGTTCACTGTGCTCGGCGTAGGAGAAGGTGAAGGCGGCCCCACCGGCAATGGCAACCCTCACCGACTGGGAGTTCCGCCCCCGCCGCCCCTTCCCGTCCCGACCCGGGGGCCAGCCCCCGGACCCCCGCTCCTCAAACGCCGGAGGGGCTGATTTTCGGAAGGGCTGATTTTCACCGGCCGGGGCTTGGTCTTTCAGCCCGTCCGGCGTTTGAGGACGAGGCCGTTCAGGCCGAAAGCGGGGGTCTGGGGGCGCAGCCCCCAGGGTCGGGACGGGAAGGGGCGGCGGGGGCGAGGAACCCAGGACCTCAGCCGCATCCCAGGCCGCACACGACAACGCACCCGCACTCCGCGCCAGCCCCGCCAACGCCTCAAGATCGCACCCGGCAGCCACCTGCGCAGCCATCGCCGCAACCGCATCAACCGCCGCAGCCCGCCGCTCGGCGACAGGCACCAACCCCAGATGCCGCGAGGGCGTATCCACCTGCGCAACCCGCCGCAGCACCCCCAACACAGGCACCCCGGCCGACTCCAACGCCTCCCGCAACAACTCCTCGTGCCGATCCGAAGCGACCTTGTTGAGGATCACGCCCCCGACCCGAACCTCCGGATCCCAGGACGCGAACCCATGCACCAACGCCGCCACGGACCGAGACTGCGACGACGCGTCGACCACCAGCACCACCGGCGCCCGCAACAGCTTCGCGACATGAGCGGTGGACGCGAGTTCACCCTCCCCCGCGGCCCCGTCGAACATCCCCATCACACCCTCGACGACGGCGATGTCACACCCACGAGCCCCGTGCAGGAACAACGGCCCGACCAACTCGGGCCCGCACAGATACGCGTCGAGGTTCCGCCCCACCCGCCCGGTGGCGAGCGAGTGATACCCGGGATCGATGTAGTCCGGCCCGACCTTGTGCGGGGACACGGCGAGCCCCCGCGCGGCGAACGCGGCCATCAACCCCGTGGCGACGGTGGTCTTGCCACTGCCCGAGGAGGGCGCGGCAATGACCAACCGAGGGACGGACACGGAGGAGGACATCACCACTCGATACCCCGCTGCCCCTTCTGCCCCGCGTCCATCGGATGCTTGACCTTGGACATGTCGGTCACGAGATCGGCGAACTCGACGAGCTTCTCGGGCGCGTTCCGCCCGGTGATCACCACATGCTGGGTCCCGGGCCGGTTCCGCAGCACGTCGACGACCTCATCGGTGTCCACCCAGCCCCAGTGCATCGGGTACGCGAACTCGTCCAGCACATACAGCTTGTACGTCTCCGCGGCGAGGTCCCGCTTGACCTGCTCCCAGCCCTCCCGGGCCTTCTCCTCGTTGTCCATCTGCTGATCCCGCTGCACCCAGGACCAGCCCTCGCCCATCTTGTGCCAGTCGACGGTCCCGCCCTCGCCCGAGGCGCCGAGCACCCGCAGCGCGTTCTCCTCGCCGACCTTCCACTTGGCCGACTTGACGAACTGGAACACCCCGATCGGCCACCCCTGGTTCCAGGCCCGCAGTGCAAGCCCGAAGGCGGCGGTGGACTTGCCCTTCCCGATGCCCGTGTGCACGACGACCAGCGGCCGGTTGCGACGTTGACGAGTCGTCAGCCCGTCGTCCGGCACCACACTCGGCTGCCCCTGCGGCATTACGCGGCCCTCCTGTTCGCGCCACCCTGTACATCCCTGACCAGCCCGGCGATCGAGTCCGCCCGCAACTCGTCGAGCGTCACCGCCGTACCGCCCAGCTCACCCGCGAGCTGCCCGGCGAGCCCCAGCCGCACGGGCCCGGACTCACAGTCGACGACCACGGAGGCGACCCCGTCGGCCGCGAACAGCCGAGCGGCCCGCCCGGCCAGCGCGACCGGCTCGGGGCCGCCGGTTGCCCGCCCGTCCGTCACCACCACGACCAGCGCCCGCCGCGCCGGATCCCGCAACCGCTCCACCCGCAGCACATCGTGCGCGCGCAGCAGCCCGGCCGCGAGCGGCGTCCGCCCGCCCGTCGGCAACGACTCCAGCCGTACGGCCGCAGCGTCGACGGACGAGGTCGGCGGCAGCGCGACCTCGGCGGCCGCGCCCCGGAACGTCACCAGCCCCACCTTGTCCCGCCGCTGATACGCATCCAGCAGCAGTGACAGCACGGCCCCCTTCACGGCACTCATCCGCTGCCGGGCCGCCATCGATCCCGACGCGTCGACCACGAACAGCACGAGGTTCCCCTCACGCCCCTCCCGCGTCGCCTGCCGCAGATCGTCCCGCCGCACGACCAGCCCACGCCCGGACCGGCCGCGCGCCCGCTGATGCGGCGCAGCAGCCTGCACGGTCGCCGCCAGGTGCAGCTTGGTCAAGGCCCCCTGAGGCCGCCGGGCTCCTGTCGTCCGGCCATGCTCCGTCCGCGCCCGCGAACGCCGCCCGGCGGCTCCCTCACCGATCCCGGGCACGCTCAGCACCTTGGTGCGGAAGGGCTCCGAGGCCCGTGCGGCGGACTGCTCGGCAGCCCCCGAGGCCTGCGGCTGTCCGCCCTCCCCGGCCTCGGGCCGGGCATCGGTGTCACCGCCCTGCGGACCGTCCGAGTCCCCGGAGGGCGGCTGCCCGCCACCGCTCGGTCCGCCGCCGTCGGGGTCCGGGTCGGGATCGTCGTCGCCGGAGAACTCCTCCAGCGTCTCGTCGAGCTTGTCCTCGTCGAGCCCCGGCGCGTCGAAGGGGTTACGGCGCCTGCGGTGCGGCAGCGCGAGCAGTGCCGCCTGCCGTACGTCCTCGGCGAGCACCTCGGTCCGTCCGGCCCAGGCGGCCAGCGCGGTGGCCGTGCGCGCCATCACGATGTCGGCCCGCATGCCGTCCACCTCGAAGGCGGCACAGGTCGCCGCGATCTGCCGGAGCGCCCCGTCGCCCAGCCGCACCGACGGCAGCAACTCCCGTGCGGCGACGATCCGTTGACGTACGGAAGCCTCCTCGCCCGCCCAGCGGGCCACGAAACCGGCGGGATCGTCGTCGTAGGCGAGCCTGCGCCGTACGACCTCCACCCGCTGGTCCGGCTCCCGGGAGGCGGCGACCTCGACGGTGAGCCCGAACCGGTCGAGCAGCTGCGGCCGCAGTTCGCCCTCTTCGGGGTTCATCGTGCCGACGAGCAGGAAGCGCGCGGCGTGCCGCACCGAGACGCCCTCGCGCTCGACGTACGACGCACCCATCGCGGCCGCGTCCAGCAGCAGGTCGACGAGATGGTCGTGGAGGAGGTTGACCTCGTCGACGTAGAGGATCCCGCGGTGCGCGTCGGCGAGCAGGCCGGGCTCGAAGGCCTTCACGCCTTCGGACAGTGCCCGCTCGATGTCGAGGGCGCCGACGAGACGGTCCTCCGAGGCGCCGACCGGCAACTCGACCATGCGGGAGGGGCGCCTCGTGCCCGGCCCCGGCTCGTGCGGTCCGTCCGGGCAGGACGGGTCCGGTGCCGCCGGGTCGCAGGAGAATCGGCACCCGGGGACGACGGCCACCTCCGGCAGCAGCGCCGAGAGTGCCCGCACGGCCGTCGACTTGGCGGTGCCCTTCTCGCCGCGCACCAGCACACCGCCGACCGCCGGGGACACGGCGTTCAGCAGCAGCGCGAGCCGCAGGTCGTCCTGGCCGACGACGGCCGTAAAGGGGAAGGGGGTGGTCACTGGTCGCCCTCCAAGTCGCCTTCCAGCTCCAGATACGTGGCGCGCAGCTGCTCCAGCGTCTCAGCGTCCGGCTCGGCCCACAGGCCGCGGTCGGCCGCCTCCAGGAGCCGTTCGGTGATGCCGCGCAGCGCCCACGGGTTGGACTGCTTCATGAACTCCCGGTTCTCCGGGGCGAAGACATACTCGGCGCTGAGCTTCTCGTACATCCAGTCGTCCACGACGCCGGCCGTGGCGTCGTAGCCGAAGAGGTAGTCGACGGTCGCCGCCATCTCGAAGGCACCCTTGTAGCCGTGCCGCCGCATGGCCGCCATCCAGCGAGGGTTGACGACTCGCGCGCGGAAGACGCGGTGCGTCTCCTCGCCCAGCGTCCGCGTCTTCACCTGGTCGGGGGTGGCGGAGTCACCGACGTACGCCTCGGGGCTCTCGCCCGTCAGATGCCGCACCATGGCGACCATGCCGCCGTGGTACTGGAAGTAGTCGTCGGCGTCGACGAGGTCGTGCTCACGGGTGTCGACGTTCTTCGCGGCCACGGCGATCCGCTTGAAGGCCGTCTCCATGTCCCCGCGCGCGGCCCGTCCGTCGAGCCCGCGGCCGTAGGCGTAACCGCCCCAGACGGCGTACACCTCGGCCAGGTCGGCGTCGGAGCGCCAGTTGCGGGCGTCGATCAGCGGCAGCAGACCGGCACCGTAGGCGCCCGGCTTGGAGCCGAAGATCCGGGAGGTCGCGCGCCGCCGGTCGCCGTGCCGTGCCGTGTCCTCGTCGGCGTGCGCGCGGACGAAGTTGCGGTCGGCGGGCTCGTCCAGCTCGGCGATCTTGCGGACGGCGTCGTCGATCAGCCCGACCACGTGCGGGAACGCGTCACGGAAGAAGCCGGAGATGCGGACGGTGACGTCGATGCGCGGCCGTCCGAGCTCGTCGAGCGGGATCACCTCGAAGCCGGTCACGCGGCGCGAGGCGTCGTCCCAGACCGGCCGGCAGCCCAGCAGCGCCAGGATCTCGGCGATGTCGTCGCCCTGCGTGCGCATCGCGGAGGTGCCCCAGACCGTCAGGCCGACGGACTTCGGGTACTCGCCGGTGTCCTGCAGATACCGCTGCACGAGGGAGTCTGCGAGGGACTGTCCGACCTCCCAACTCAGCCTGGAGGGAATGGCCTTGGGGTCGACAGAGTAGAAGTTCCGGCCGGTCGGCAGGACGTTGACCAGTCCACGGGTCGGGGAGCCGGACGGACCGGCCGGGACGTAACCGCCGTCGAGCGCCTTGAGGATGTGGCCGATCTCGTCCGTCGTACGCGCCAGTCGCGGCACCACCTCGGTGCAGGCGAACTCCAACACCGCGACGGCGTCCGGGAGTTCGGCGCCCAGAACCCCGCGTACGAGAGCCGGGGCGAGGGTGACGTCCCAGTCCCGTGCCTCCATGCCCTCCGCGATCCGCCGGCACAGCTGCTCCAGCAGGTCGATGGCGTCGGCGGCCGTACGGGAGGGGCCCTCGACGAGATCGGTCAGCTCGACGGGCACCTTCACCGGAGCACCGGGCTCGGCGAGCAACTCCTTCTCGACCAGCCCGAAATGAGCGGCCAGCGAAGCCCTGAGCCCCGGCAGAGCGTTCGCCTGCCCGCCCCACACCTGCGAGGCGCGCAGCACGGCGAGCACCAGGTTCACCCGCGGCTCGCCCACCGGCCCGCCGCCCAGGATGTGCAGTCCGTCCCGGATCTGCACGTCCTTGATCTCGCACAGATAGCCGTCGATGTGCATGACGAACTCGTCGAACTCGTCCTCGTCCGGCTGCTCGTCCACATGCAGGTCGTGGTGCAGCTCGGCCGCCTTGACCAGCGTCCAGATCTGCGCCCGCACCGCCGGCGCCTTCGTCGGGTCCAGGTCGGAGACCAGCGCGTACTCGTCGAGCAGCTGCTCCAGCTTGGCCAGATCGCCGTAGGTGTCGGCACGGGCCATCGGCGGTACGAGGTGGTCGACGACCGTGGCGTGCCCGCGCCGCTTGGCCTGGGTGCCCTCACCGGGGTCGTTGACGATGAACGGGTAGATCAACGGCAGTTCACCGAGCACGGCGTCGGGCGCGCATCCGCTGCCGAGCCCGAGCCCCTTGCCGGGCAGCCACTCCATCGTGCCGTGCTTGCCCATGTGGACGATCGCGTCGGCGCCGAACGTGTTGTCGAGCCACCGGTAGGCCGCCATGTAGTGGTGCGAGGGCGGCATGTCGGGGTCGTGGTAGATCGCGATCGGGTTCTCGCCGAAGCCGCGCGGCGGCTGGATCATCACGACGACGTTCCCGAACTGGAGGGAGGCGAGAACGATGTCCTCCCCGTCGACGTACAGATTGCCCGGCGGCTCGCCCCACGCCTCCAGCATCCCGTCCCGGAGCTCCGGGTCGAGCTTGTCGAACCAGGCCCGGTAGTCGGCGAGCGGCACGCGCGCGGGCGCGGCGGCCAGCTGCTCCTCCGTCAGCCACTCCACGTCGTGACCACCGGCCGCGATGAGCCGGTGGATCAACTCGTCGCCGCCGGAAGGGTATTCGGTGAGCGAATACCCGGCGGCCTTCAACGCGTCCAGCACCTGTACGGCCGACGCGGGCGTGTCCAGACCGACCGCGTTGCCGACCCGTGAGTGCTTCGTCGGGTACGCGGTGAAGACGAGCGCCAGCTTCTTGTCCGCGTTCGCCTTGTGCTTCAACAGCGCATGCCGTACGGCGATCCCGGCGACGCGCGCGGCCCGCTCCGGGTCGGCGACGTACACGGGCACGTCGTCGGGGCCCTGCTCCTTGAAGGAGAACGGGACGGTGATCAGCCGCCCGTCGAACTCGGGGATCGCGACCTGCATCGCCGCGTCCATGGGGGACAGGGCGGCGTCCGACTCGTCCCAGGCCGCGCGGGACGAGGTCAGGCAAAGGCCTTGCAGGACGGGGACGTCGAGGTCGGCGAGCGCGCCGATGTCCCAGGCCTCCTCATCACCGCCCGCCGACGCCTGCGAGGCGTGCGTGCCGCCGGCGGCGAGGACGGTGGCGACCAGGGCGTCGGTCCGGCCGAGGATCTCGTACAGCCCGGCGTCCGCACCGCGCAGCGAACCGCAGTACACGGGAAGGGCGTTGGCGCCCTTCGCCTCGATCGCGTCGCACAGGGTGTCCACGAACGCGGTGTTGCCGCTCAGCTCATGGGCCCGGTAGAAGAGCACGCCGACGGTCGGCCGCCCCTCGATGAACTCCCGCTCGCCGTGGACGCCGTACTCCGGCATCTTCTGCGGCTCGACGAACCCCTCGCCGGTCAGCAGCACGGTGTCGGACAGGAACCGGGCGAGCTCGGTGAGGTTGGCGGGGCCGCCCTCGACGAGGTACCTGAGCGCCTCCGCCACGACACCGGCGGGCACGGACGACTCGGCCATCAGCTCGGCGTCGGGGACGGCCTCCCCGCCGAGCAGCACGGTCGGGATCCCGGACGCCCGGAGCGCGGCGAGCCCGTCCTCCCAGGCCCGCTTCCCGCCCAGCAGCCGTACGACGGCGATGTCGGCGCCGTCGAGGAGGCCGGGCAGCTCCTCGGTCACATCCACCCGGGTCGGATTGCCGATCCGGTAGTCGGCACCGGAGGCGGCCCGAGCGGCCAACAGATCCGTGTCGGCGGTCGACAACAACAACACTGTGCTCATGCGGGCGCTCCCGGTGGAATGAAAGGCAGTCCTTGCGGCGCGCCGGACTCGATGAGCCGCCAGAGCGCGTCCGTGTCCGCGTGGTGTTCGATCAGGTCGCCGAGCCGGTCGAGCTGCTCCTCGCGCAGCGCGGCGAAAGAGGTGTCGGGCGCCGGCACGAAACGACGGCCCGCGGCGGCCGCCACCTCGCGCAGAAACGCCCGCCGGAACCCGTCCGACTCCAGCGAACCGTGCCAGTGCGTGCCCCAGGTCTGCCCGACCCGGATGCCGTCCAGGAAGGCTTCCCCTCCGTGGATGTCGGCGACCCCGTGATGGATCTCGTACCCCTCGACATGCTCGCCCAGGGCTTCCCCCACGGGCCGGGTGAGGGTCTTCTCGCGGGCGAACCGCACCCGTACGGGCAGCACTCCGAGCGCTTCGACATGCCCGCGCCGGCTCTCGACCTCGTCCTCGATGTGCTCGCCGAGGACCTGGAAGCCACCGCAGATGCCGAGGACGGGCCGCTGTTCGGTGGCCCTGCGGACCAGAGCGTCCGCAAGTCCCCGCTCGCGCAGCCACTCCAGGGCCTTCACGGTCCCCCGGGTCCCCGGAACGACGACGAGGTCGGCGTCGGCGAGCTCCTCCGGCCGGTCCACGAACCGCACCACGACGCCCGGTTCGGCGGCCAGGGCGTCCACGTCGGTGAAGTTGGACATCAGCGGGATCGCGCACACGGCGACCCGCAGCACGTCCTCGCCGACGGGCGGCGCGACGTTCGACTCCCGTACCGTCCCCCGAAGGGAGACCCGCAGTCCGTCCTCCTCGTCGATGCCGAGGCCGTGCTGGAACGGCAGGACGCCGTAGGTGTGCCGTCCGGTGAGCCCGTGCAGCATGTCGAGCCCGGGCTCCAGAAGGCTGACGTCCCCGCGGAACTTGTTGACGAGGAACCCGGCGACGAGTTCCTGGTCCTCGGGCGAGAGCAGGGCGACGGTCCCGAAGAAGGAGGCGAAGACCCCGCCGCGGTCGATGTCACCGACCACGAGCACGGGAAGCCGCGCGTTACGGGCGATCCCCATGTTCACGATGTCGGTTCGGCGCAGGTTGATCTCGGCGGGAGAACCCGCCCCCTCACAGATTACGGCGTCATACGTGCCCCGCAACTCGGCGAGACAGTCGAGGACGGTGCCGAGAAGCTTCTGCTGGCGCCCCCCGTGATACCCGCGTGCGCTCAGCTCACCCACCGGCTTGCCCATCAGCACGACCTGGCTGCTCTGCTCGCCACCGGGCTTGAGCAGCACGGGATTCATCAGCGCGGTCGGCTCGACCCGGCAGGCCTGCGCCTGCATGGCCTGAGCCCGCCCGATCTCGGCACCCTCGCGCGTCACAAACGAATTGAGGGACATGTTCTGCGCCTTGAAGGGCGCGACCTTGACCCCCTGCCGCACCAGCCAGCGACAGATCCCGGCGGTGACGACACTCTTACCGGCATCGGAGGTGGTACCGGCAACGAGAAGACCCCCGCCACTCATGACGCACCGCCCTGCTGTGGCCCTGGCTGTGGGCAGTCGTTCCGCAGGGCGGAACGGGTGGGCACGGCCCCCACCGCCGGTCGCCGTGCGACCCGGCCTCGCAACACCGCCCCAGCCGCACTGACCCCCAACGCCAGCCACCCCACCCGCCGCGACAACCGCACGGCACGCTCGATGTCGCCGACTTCCACCGCACGCCCCTCCCCGTTCAGCACAGGCCGATGCTCGACCCGCCCCCCGTAGGACAAGGTCCCCCCGAGCCGCACCCCCAGCGCCCCCGCGAACGACGCCTCCACGGGCCCGGCGTTGGGACTCGGATGCTTCGAGGCGTCGGAACGCCAGGCGCGTACGGCCCCCCGGCCGTCACCCCCGGCAGCGGCGGCCAGAACGGCGGTCACCCGCGCCCCCGGCCACCCGGCCACGTCGTCCAGCCGCGCCGAAGCCCACCCGTACCGCCGGTACTTGGCCGACTTGTGCCCCACCATGGCGTCGAGCGTGTTGACGGCCCGGAACCCGAGCAGCCCCGGCACCCCGCCCACGGCCCCCCACACCAGCGCCCCCACGACGGCATCGGACGTGTTCTCGGCGACGGACTCCACAACGGCCCGCGCGATCCCGTCGACGTCCAGGGCCTGCGGATCCCGCCCGCACAGATGCGGCAGCCTGGCCCGGGCGGCCTCGACGTCCCCGGCCTCCAGCGCACGCCCGATGCCACGGGCCTCGCGCGCGAGCGAAGTCCCCCCGACGACGGCCCAGGTGGCGGCCGCGGTCAGCGCGAGGGAGGCGGCACGGGACGGACGTACGGCTCGCTGCGCCACGAGGCCGAGCGCAATGGCGCCACCGGCGCACACGGCGGTGTGCAGCGCGCCCCACCCGCGATGGTCCCGCCACAGCACCCGCTCCACGGCCCCCGCGGCCCGTCCGAACACGGCGACCGGATGTCCGCGGCGCGGATCGCCGAGCAGATGGTCACCGAGGAGGCCGGCGGCGGCGCCGTACGCGAAGACGCGATCGGCACGCATCGGCTCAGCCGGCCGTGGGGTCGGGCAGGGACCTGGTCCTGTACCTCAAACGGCAGGCTGGCATGACGACATGTCCTCACTCAGGGTGTCCACGCCCTGGTTCGACTAGACCGGCGGTGAGAGTTCCTGGCTCCCGGGGCTTACTACCCCGGTGACAGTGGCGGGACCGCGCCGGACTTGCACCGGCTTCCTCTCGCGCCGCCGTATATGGCTTCGGCAGTCCACCACGCCCCCGAACGGCAGTCAACTTGCCGTTGACCTGCGGCGGGGGAGTGTGCTGAGGCCCACACCCGGTGCTCGGATCCGCGCATGAAAAACCCGCGGGGCGAGGAGGCACGAAAGGGTGCTTCCTAGCCCCGCGGGACGGTTGGGGAGGCGGTCCGGCCGCCTCAGGCCTTGGCGATCACCAGATGGATCCCGTACGCCACCGCCGCCGCGCACCCCGCGAAGGCCACGTACGCGCCGGCCACCGCGAGGGACGCCGAGTTGCCCTGCGCCACGGCCCGCTCGCGGCGCGACAGGCCCATGATGCCGAGGGTGAACAGGGCCACGAGGCCCACCGTGACCGCGAGGCTGACGCCGAAGACGGAGCCCAGGGCTGCCCAGTCGATCTTCATGCTGCTTCTCTTCCTTCGTACCGGGAGGCGGGCTCAGACGGCCGCGGCCGGCGGGGTCGCCGGGTCGGGGGCGGCGGTCACGGGGGCCGGGGCGGGGATCGTCGCCGTCAGGCCCTCGGTCACCGTGCCCGTGGGGGGCGGGGTCACGGCGGCGATCGCCGTGGTCACCACGCCCGCGGGTTCGTCGGTCTCGTTGACGTTCGACGCGTCGACGACCTCGCGCCGGGAGATCTTCCAGATGGCCGCACTGGCGACGACCAGGAAGACGGCGACGACGGCGGTGCCCCAGTCGCCGAGATCCGTGACGGACTCCGCGCCCGCACCGACCAGGGCCGCGGCCGGCAACGTCAGGCACCAGGCCACGAGCATGCGGGTCGCCGTCGACCAGCGGACCACGCCGCCCTTGCGGCCGAGACCCGCGCCCATCACCGAACCGGAGACCGAGTGGGTGGTGGAGAGCGAGAAGCCGAGGTGCGAGGAGGCCAGGATGACCGTGGCCGCGCTGGTCTGGGCGGCGAAGCCCTGCTGCGGCTGGAGCTCGGTCAGGCCCTTGCCCATGGTGCGGATGATGCGCCAGCCACCGAGCCAGGTGCCGAGCGCGATGGCGAGGCCCGCGGAGAGGATGACCCAGGTGGGCGGGTCGGAGTCGGGGGCGACGGCGCCGCCGGCGACCAGGGCGAGGGTGATGATGCCCATCGTCTTCTGTGCGTCGTTGGTGCCGTGGGCCAGCGAGACCAGGCCCGCGGAGGCGATCTGGCCGACGCGGTAGCCCTTCTCTGCGGCCTTGCCGTCGGCCTTCTTGCCGAGGGTGTACGACAGCCGGGTCGCGAGCAGCGCTGCCAGGCCCGCGACGATCGGGGCGGCGAGCGCCGGGATGAGCACCTTGGTGACGAGCACGTCGCCGTGCACCGCGCCCATGCCGGCCGAGGCGATGGTGGCGCCGATCAGGCCGCCCATCAGGGCGTGCGAGGAACTGGAGGGAAGGCCGACGAGCCAGGTCAGCAGGTTCCAGAGGATCGCGCCGACCAGCGCCGCGAAGATGACCTCGGGACGTATGCCGGTCTCGTCGACGAGACCCTTGGAGATCGTGTTGGCGACCTCCACGGAGAGGAAGGCACCCGCAAGGTTCAGCGCGGCGGACATGGCCACCGCGACCTTGGGCTTGAGCGCGCCGGTCGAGATGGTGGTGGCCATCGCGTTGGCGGTGTCGTGGAAACCGTTCGTGAAATCAAACGCGAGTGCGGTCACTACCACAATCGCGAGGATCAGCGAGAAGTTTTCCATTTACCCAGGCAATCGTTCGAAGTCAACGGTCGGTTGACCGTAGGCAACCTGGGTGAACGGAAGATGAACTGAGGGAGGCTGCGCGATGTCCGGATGAGGGGGTCGCCGCTCCGCCCGGTCCCGGCGGCCCCCTGGTCCCTCGGTGTCCCTTGGCTAGTAGCCCCGGGCGAACCTCCTCAGCTGGGTCTGCGACCCGTTGAAGAGATTCTGGTCACCCGGCAGACCGCCGCTGTTGTCGTACTGCCAGAAGGTCCAGAACGACCAGCCGGCCGGCAGCGAACCCGCGGCCCCGGACTCGTGACGGGCTATCCACAGCGCGTGGTTCGAGGCGAACGCGCTGCTCCCCCCGGTGCACGTGTTCCACCAGTGGGTGGTCGTGTAGATCACGGGGTGGCGGCCGGTGAGCCGCTTCACCTCGCTGCTGAACGACTTGATCCAGCCGACCATGCTCGCCTTGCTCATGCCGTAGCACCTGTGCTTGGCGCTGTAAGGGTTGTATTCGATGTCGAGCGCGGGCGGCAGCGTCCAGCCGTCCGAGGACCACCTGCCGCCGTGGTTCACGAAGTACGCGGCCTGCGCCCTGCCCGACGACTTGTCCGGCAGCGCGAAGTGGTACGCCCCGCGGATGATGCCGGCGCTGCGGGCGCCGTTGTACTGCTGGCTGAAGTACGGGTTGCGGTAGTTCGTGGACTCGGTCGCCTTGACGTATACGAACCTGGCGCCCTTGGCCTTCGCGCTCGACCAGTCGACGTTCTTCTGGTGCGAAGAGACGTCGTGCCCCTTCGGTAGGCCCGCCGCCGATGCCGGAAGGTCGGCGAGAGCTGCCCCTGCGACGGTGAGTGCCGCCACGGAGACCGCGATGACGCGGGCGCGACGGCGGAACGGTTTGCGATCACGAGCCATATTTCCCCCCGGAATGGCGACGTGCACGACAAAACAACGGGAGATTACTGGAAGGTCGTCGAATGCTCGGCGATCTCCGGCCAAGAACCGAGAGAGACGGATATGTCCCTATAGCGGGTCTTTCGAAGGCATGGCTTCCGCCCTAAAGTGCCCCCGCCCGGCGGCGGGTCGAGGGTGTGCCTGGCAGGATCGCGGCATGGCTGAGCAGCGGCGGGACCAGCGAGGCGAACGGGATGCGCGGGAAGGTGTGCAGGACGCGCCGGGGCGGTGGGGGAGGGACGTGAGTGCCGAGACGGCCCACGCCTGGGAAGCGCTCGTCGCGACCGCCCGCCGCACGGTCGCCGACGGACTCGTCGTCGGCACCTCCGGCAACGTCTCGGTGCGCGTCGGGGACACCGTGCTGGTCACGCCCTCGGGCGTGCCCTACGACCGGCTCACGCCCGAGGACGTGACCGGCGTCGACCTCGACGGCCGCCAGGTGCTCGGCACGCTCGTCCCGACGAGCGAACTCCCCATGCACCTTGCGATCCACCGCACCACCGACGCCCGCGCCGTCGTCCACACCCACGCCGTGCATGCGACGGCCGTCTCGACGCTCGTCCCCGAGCTCCCGGCGATCCACTACATGGCCTGCGCCCTCGGCGGCCCCGTCCGAGTTGCCCCCTATGCGACATACGGCAGTGAGGAGTTGGCCGAGAACATGCTCCACGCCCTCGCCGACCGCACCGCCTGCCTGCTGCAGAACCACGGCACGATGGCGTACGGCACCACCCTCGACCAGGCCTACGACCGCACGGCCCAGCTGGAATGGATGTGCCGCCTGTGGCTGACGGCCTCGTCGGTGCCGGGCCTGTCACCGACACTCCTCTCCCCGCAGCAGCTGGCGGAGGCGGCGGACAAGCTGCGCGGGTACGGGCAACGACAGTGAGGCCCGCACGCCCGCAGTCGGCGTGCCGGCAGGGGCGAGCAGGCTCGCACAACCGCGGTCGCTGCGGTCGCCGCGGGCGGCGCGGCTGTCGGTCGCCCGCATCACCCTGATGCTGCGGTCCCCGCAGCGGGTGGCGGAGGCGGGGAGGGGGTGCGTGCGCACGGCCAACCGTAGTGAGGTCCGTACAGCCGTGGTGGGCGTGAACGCGGCACGGCTGCCGGCGACCTCGCCTCACCCCGCCCCGTCCTCCCGCTGGCCGCAGGCGAGGTCGGCCAGGACACTGGACGGGTGCGCACAGTCAAAGCGACGGCTGCAGCCGTCACCGTAGCCCTGGCGGCCGGCGCGGCAAGCGTGGCCGCCGGCCGGTTCGCGAGCGACGCGGCGCTCAAGGCGCCGCCGGGCCGGCCGCTGCCCACCGAACCCCGGCTCACCGTGCACGCCACGGCCGCCGGCCAGATCGCGCTCACCCGCGACCTGGCGGCCATGCGCCCCGGCATCTACGGGCTCACCGGGGACGGCACCCACGCCGTCGTCGGCCCCGTCCTCGCCACGGCGACGCACACCGCCGACACCGTCGTCCGCCGCCTGGAACGGGTCACCCACGGCACCCTGGAGCCCGGCGCCCAGGTGTGGCTGACCCCCAACGTGCACATCGGCGACCCGGGCACCGCCCTCGGACTGCCCCACACCGACGTCGAGATCCCCGGTGAACTCGGCTCCCTGCCCGCCTGGTTCGTGCCCGGCGTGCGGGACACCTGGGTGATCGCCGTGCACGGGCTGGGAGCCACCCGCGAACTCCCCATGAACATCATGGAGTTCCTGCACCGCCAGCGCTTCCCGGTGCTCGCCCTCGCCTACCGCGGCGACCCCGGCGCACCCCGCTCCCCGGACGGCCTGGGCCACCTCGGCGAGACGGAGTGGCGCGACGTGGACGCGGCGATCCGGCACGCCGTCAGCCACGGCGCCAAACAGGTCGTCCTGCACGGCTGGTCGACCGGCGCCACCATGGCGCTGCGCGCCGCCGCCCACTCCGGGCTGCGCGACAGCATCTCCGGACTGGTCCTGGACTCCCCGGTGCTCAGCTGGGCCACGACACTGCGCGCCCTCGCCGCGGCCCGCCGCACACCGGGCGCACTGCTGCCGCTCGCCGTCCGCGCCGCCCAGGGACGTACCGGCATGGAGCGCGAGCGCACCGCCGAGGCCGAGCAGCTCACCGTGCCGACCCTGATATTCCACGGCCCGGACGACACCCTGGCCCCCTGGGAGTACTCCCGCCGTCTCGCCCACGCCCGTCCCAACCTGATCGCTCTGCGCACGGTCCCGAACGCCCCGCACTCAGCGATGTGGAACGCCGACCCGGAGGCCTACGAAGAAGCGTTGCGCCGCTTTCTGACCCCGCTGATGTGACCGCCTCCACCGGCCCCTCACCCTGCTCGCGCACCCCTTTCGACCCGGACTTCACTCGGCTCGTGCATCTGCTCCTTCGACCCTTCGCCCTGCTCGCGCACCCCTTTCGTGCCGGGTTTCGCTCGGCTCGCGCACTCGCTCCTCCGAACCCCTGCCCTGCCCGCGCGCTCCCCCTCCGCCGGTGCCTCCCCCCGCTCGTGCGCCCCCGTCCGGCACCCCTGCCCGCGATGCCGAGCCGGAGCGGAGCTGAACGGTCGGCACGATTCCGTTTAAGGCCGTACCACTGGCTTGTTCCCGTCCCCGAGCCGCCCGCCGGACCCCGTGCGTTGGCCAGTCCCGTCGCCCGCCGTGACATTCCGTTTGGGTTTTCGGACCGTCAACCGGAAGACTGCACCCGTGACGTCCCGTATCCCGCGCGACTCCAGGCTTCGACTCGTCGGCCCGCGATCCCTGTCCGCCGCCCCCAGAGCCGTGAACCAGCGCCGCCCGCGCCGCGCCGCACCCCGCCCCCCGGAGGGCACACCGGCACCCGCGGAGCTGGCCAGAATGGCTCGCTCCCAGCTGGCCGCCGCGGCCCGCGTCGCCCGCTGGGCCGACGCCGCGCTCGGCCCGGGCAGCGACGGCGCGACCGCCGACGGCAAGGCCACCCTCGCCGACGCGACCGCCGAACGGGCCGCCCGGGATCTCGGCCTGACCGTGACTCAGGTGCGCGCCGACTGGGACACCGCCCGCCTCGCCGGCCTCGTCGAGGTGCATGGCGACAGCGCCCGCCCCGGCTGGCGGCTGCGCGCCTGGAACCGCGACGACAGCGCCGTCCTGCGCGGCTGGGTCGCCCTTTTCGACGCCTGGTCCCTCGCCCACGCGGAACCCGCGGACCACGAGCCCGCCGCCGTCGCCGAGGTCGTCTCGGCCATGCCCCAGGTGCTCTCCTTCCTCCAGCTGTCCGCCGGGCCCGTCCCGGTCGAGCAGCTCCTCGACCTCCTGGAGCAGCGGGTCACGGAACTGCGCACCGAGCGCTGCGAGATCCCGTACGGCCCCCAGCCGGAGCCCGTGGAGCCGCCCCAGGACACGCCCCTGGCCCCCCTCCTCGACTGGGCCCTGCGCGCCCTCGCCTCCGTCGGCGCCCTCACCTACGGCGGCGGACACGCCACGCTCACCCCGCTCGGCAGCTGGGCGGTCTGGGTCAAGCTGGAGCAGATCTGCGTCGCCGCGCAGAGCCCCGCCGGGAACATCGAGGTCGCCGCCGACGAGATGCTCCGCGGCTGTGCCCAGCTGCGCCCCAACGCCGCCCGCGCCGAATACCGCGCCTGGCTCGCCGCCCGCCCCGTCGGCAGCGCCGTCACCGAACTCATCGCCGCCGCCCGCGGCGACGACGCCCTGCTGCGCGGCCTCGCCTTCGAGGCACTGCGCGTGGTCGGCGCCCCCGCCGAGCCGGACGTCAGCGCCGTCGCCGACGAGCCGACCCTGCGGCCGTACGCCCTGCTGTGGCTCGCCGAGCACGACGGCGTCGACCCCGAGGACGCCCACGAGGTCCTCACCCGCGAAGAGGCCACCTGGCTGTGGGTCGACACCGCCGCCGCGGTCGCCGACCACGGCGAGGCCCCGATGCTCGTACGCCACCTGGAGTCGGCCGTGCAGCCGACGGTCCCGCTCCTCCTGGAAGAGGTACGGGCCGTCGGCCATCCCCGCACCGTCCAGGTCCTCGTCGCCCTCGCCGCGGCCCACCCGGACCCGGCCCTGGCCAAGGCGGTGCGCCGAGCCGCGTTCCAGGTGCACACGGGCGGAAGCTGAGCAGGAGGCGCACTCCTCGGCGGTCCGGCAATGGCTTTGTAGGCCGACGGTTCGGCAGGGGCTTGTGGGCCGGCGGTCGGGCAGCGGCTTTTTACGGGGCGCGGGGAACTGCGCGACCAGCCACAATGCAGCCGCAGACGCGCGACGGCATATCGCGGCACATCATTAGGCGCTCGGCGTAGGGGCCGAACGGGGGACATCCCCGCTCGCCCACCGCCGTATCCCCCGCACAGCCCGCGCACGCGACTACGCTCTGCGCCGAATCCGAGCCAAGGGGCGCCGAAGGGGGCAAGGTGGTCGTTCAGCCGGTCGAGGTGACGGACCCGAACCCCGCCGCCCCGGGCCGCACCGTGCCCCCGGCCCTTCGCCGCCGCCTCCCCACCGCCCTCGCCCTCCTCGTGGCGGCGCCCGTCCTGGCAGCCCTCCACGCAGCCCGTCCCGCCCCCTACGGCGACCACTTCACCGCCGCCTCGTCCTACGCCCGCGAGGGCCGCCACCCACTCGCCGTGCTCCCCGCGCGCGGGAGCGCCGTCACGCTCTGGGACGACGGAGTGGTCACCGCCGACGACGGCGTCACCGTCCGCTGGCACCGCGCCCTGCCCGCGGCCGAGGACTGGCTGCCCGCCCACGGCGGAACCGGAGTGCTGCGCCCCCTGGGCCGGGGGATCCTCGCCGTCGTCACGCCGCCCCGCATCGCCGCCTACCGCCTCGCCGACGGCGACCTGCGCTGGGTGGTGCCCGCGCGCGAAGGGTGCGCCTTCGCACCCGAGCGTGCCGTACGTCACGCCGGAGCACTGATCGTCGCCCAGCCCTGCCCGGCGGCGGCCTGGACGTCCCAGCTCATCGCCGTGGACGACCTGGGCCGGATCACCCCGCACCGCACCCCCCTCGGCAACGACCTTCCCGCCAGGCGGCCCGAACACCCGAACACAGAAAAAGTGCTTGCACGGCCCCGTTAGACTTGGCCCATGGCCATTCTCCTCGCGCATTAGACGGCGGGAACGCCTCAGCCGCCCACCCGTCAACCCTTTCTGCCCTGGAGCCTGTCCGTGATCTCCGCCTCCGGTATCGAGCTGCGCGCCGGTGCCCGCGTCCTCATCGAGTCCGCCTCCTTCCGCATCGCCAAGGGCGACCGCATCGGCCTGGTCGGCCGTAACGGCGCGGGCAAGACCACCCTCACCAAGGTCCTGGCCGGCGAGGGCATGCCCGCCGGCGGCACGGTCACCCGCTCCGGTGAGGTCGGCTACCTCCCGCAGGACCCCCGCACCGGCGACCTTGACATCCTCGCTCGCGACCGCATCCTCTCGGCCCGCGGTCTCGACGTACTGATCCGCAAGATGCGCGACAACGAACAGCGCATCGCCAACGGGCAGGGCGCGACCCGCGAGAAGGCGCTGAGGCAGTACGAGCGCCAGGAGACGGAGTTCCTCACCAAGGGCGGGTACGCCGCCGAGGCCGAGGCCGCCACCATCGCCGCCGCGCTCAACCTGCCCGACCGGGTGCTCGGCCAGCCGCTGCACACGCTCTCCGGCGGTCAGCGCCGCCGTATCGAACTGGCGCGCATCCTGTTCTCGGACGCGGACACCCTGCTGCTCGACGAGCCCACGAACCACCTCGACGCGGACTCGATCGTCTGGCTGCGCGACTACCTGAAGACCTACCGCGGCGGCTTCATCGTGATCTCCCACGACGTCGACCTGGTCGACACGGTCGTCAACAAGGTGTTCTACCTGGACGCCAACCGCGCCCAGATCGACATCTACAACATGGGCTGGAAGCTCTACCAGCAGCAGCGCGAGGCCGACGAGAAGCGCCGCAAGCGCGAGCGGGCCAACGCCGAGAAGAAGGCCGCCGCCCTCCATTCGCAGGCCGACAAGATGCGCGCCAAGGCCACCAAGACGGTCGCCGCGCAGAACATGGCCCGGCGCGCGGACAAGCTGCTCTCCGGCCTGGAGGCGGTGCGCCAGAGCGACAAGGTCGCCAAGCTGCGCTTCCCCGAGCCCGCGCCGTGCGGCAAGACGCCGCTCACCGCCGAGGGACTGTCGAAGTCGTACGGCTCGCTGGAGATCTTCACCGACGTCGACCTGGCCATCGACAAGGGCTCCCGCGTCGTCATCCTCGGCCTCAACGGCGCCGGCAAGACGACCCTGCTGCGTCTCCTCGGCGGCGTCGAGAAGCCCGACACCGGCGAGGTGATCGAGGGCCACGGCCTCAAGCTCGGCTACTACGCGCAGGAGCACGAGACCCTCGACCCGGAGCGCTCGGTCCTGGAGAACATGCGCTCCTCCGCGCCCGACCTGGACCTCGTCGAGGTCCGCAAGGTGCTGGGCTCGTTCCTGTTCTCCGGCGACGACGTCGACAAGCCGGCCGGCGTACTGTCCGGCGGCGAGAAGACCCGCCTCGCCCTCGCGACCCTGGTCGTCTCCTCCGCGAACGTGCTGCTGCTGGACGAGCCGACCAACAACCTCGACCCCGCCAGCCGCGAGGAGATCCTCGGCGCCCTGCGCACCTACAAGGGCGCGGTCGTCCTGGTCACCCACGACGAGGGCGCGGTCGAGGCGCTGCAGCCGGAGCGGATCATTCTGCTGCCGGACGGCGTCGAGGACCTGTGGGGCGCGGACTACGCGGACCTCGTCGCCCTCGCCTGAGAGCCTCCGAGGCCTCATGGGAGTCAGCACAGCTTGATCGAAGGCGTGATCCACAGCGTATGGATCATTCGGCCGATCCGTGATCCATCATCTGTGTGAGATCTCCTCGTACCGAGGTGTGTCCTACATCCATTTTCCGGCCGAGCCCTTTATCGACAAGGGCTCGGCCGTCGTACGTCTCTGACCTGGCAATTCATAAAAGAACCCGTTCGGCGGTACGAACGCAGACCGGGGGAATTACTGGTTCCGCTTGTGGGGACGCGCTCCCGTCGTCAAAACCCTGTCTCACGGACCTTGCCGAATGGGTGGCCATGAAAGCCCGGAGGGGTGATCATGAGGGGACCAGAGCGCACTTCCCATGAGGAGGCACGGGTGGCCGAGACTCTGAAGAAGGGCAGCCGGGTAACCGGCGCCGCGCGCGACAAGCTCGCGGCAGACCTGAAGAAGAAGTACGACTCCGGTGCGAGCATTCGGGCACTGGCCGAGGAAACCGGCCGCTCGTATGGCTTCGTGCACCGGATGCTCAGTGAGTCGGGCGTCACGCTCCGTGGGCGTGGCGGGGCGACGCGGGGCAAGAAGGCCGCCTCGTCCTGATCCCGGGCGGCCCATCGGCTTCGATGGTGGCCACCCGGTCGGTCGGCAGATCGGCCGGGTGGTTACTGTGCAGTCACTTAGCTTTGCGCTTTAGCTTGCTCTGCTGACCGCACTCATCGGAGGCACCCCATGGTTTCGCCTGCCCAGGACCTCGGTCCGCTGCTCGACAAGGACGGCGTTCGGCTCACCGTCGACGACGCGATCGCCACGGTGACGCTGACCAACCCGGCCAAGCGCAATGCGCAGAGCCCCGCAATGTGGCGTGCGCTCGCCGAGGCCGGGAGGGTCCTGCCGGGGTCCGTCCGCGTCGTCGTGCTGCGCGCCGAGGGGCAGTCCTTCTCGGCCGGGCTCGACCGGCAGATGTTCACGCCCGAGGGAATCGAGGGCGAGCCGACGTTCATCGACCTTGCGCGCAGCAGCGACGGTGAACTCGACGCGAGCATCGCCGAGTTCCAGGCCGGTTTCACCTGGTGGCGGCGGAGCGACCTCGTGTCCATCGCCGCCGTCCAGGGCCACGCCATCGGTGCGGGCTTCCAGCTCGCGCTCGCCTGTGACCTGCGCGTCGTCGCCGACGACGTGCAGTTCGCCATGCGTGAGACCAGCCTCGGGCTGGTGCCGGACCTGACCGGGACGCATCCGCTGGTGGGGCTGGTCGGCTATGCCCGCGCGCTGGAGATCTGTGCGACCGGGCGTGCCGTCCTGGCCGAGGAGGCCGTCAGCACGGGGCTCGCCAATATCGCGGTGCCGGGTGAGCAGCTCGACGGGGCGGTACGAGACCTGGCGTCGGCGATTCTGGCTGCGCCGCGGGATGCCGTGATCGAGACCAAGGCGCTGATCCGCGGGGCGCAGGGGCGGTCCTACGACGAGCAGCGTGCGGCCGAGCGGGCCGCTCAGGCTCGGCGGCTGCGGGATCTTGCCGGTCTCGGTGAGTGAGCCTCCGGCGGTGCGGGGTCTTTTGTCTGCGGCGTCGTCGTGGCTGGTCGCGCCCCGCGGCGGAGCCGCATGTCGATACGGCCCCGCGCCCCTTGGGGGCGCGTCAGCCGACCGCAGTCACCAGCACCGCCACCGTCGGGTGATCCGGTAGCGACTCCGCGACCGCCGCACGGACCTCGCGGGCCACGTCCGACGCCCGGTGGGTTGCGCTCACCGCGAGTTCCACGCGTGCGTGGCGGTGCGGTAGCGCGCCCTCCTCCTGGAGGGCCGTGATGTGCACCGCCGCGCGGCCCAGGCCGCCCGACAGATAGGCGACGCCCGGGACCATCAGGGCGGCGGATGCCACGCGTAGTTCGTCCTCGTCGTCGGGCTCCGCGGCGCGTGGCGGCTCCGGTGTTCGTACGGGGGCGGGTTCCGGTTCCTCGTCCAGCAGGGCCGTGACGCGTAGGTCCACCTCGGCCAGCGCCAGGCCGAGCAGTTCCGTCGCCGCGGCTGCCAGCGTCGTGCGTACGAGAGCCGCCCTCGTCGGCAGCGGCTCGGACGCCGTCGTGGCGAAGTCCGCCGTCACACGCAGCGGTCCGGGGGGCAGGGCGCTCGGCGGCGGCGGTACGGCGGGGTCGTGAGCGGTGTCCGGGTCGGCGAGCGCGATGCGGAGCCCGTCCAGCCGTACCCCGCGCAGTTCCCCGGCCGTGCGCCGGAGCACCGCCTCGGCCGCCTCCTGCGAGATCCACGCGCCGTCGTGCGGCCCGCCCAGCGGCAGGAGTCTGCCCAGGCCCAACTGATGCCGTACTGTGCGCGCCCACTGTTCCGCCGTCATTCCTCCAGCCTGCCGCATCCCCGGCGCGCGGCGGCGTAACCCCACTTACCGTGGTCATAGGACGACGAACCGAAAGGGACGTGCGGCGATGACCGACATGACGGAACAGAACCGGACGAGGAACCCCCAAGGCACGAGCGAGGCCACGGACCCCCCGACGATGCGCAAGGCGCAGCCGACGCGGCGCGGCGGAGGAGACCCCGCCACCCGGGGGCGGACGACCATCGCCGACGGGGTCGTGGAGAAGATCGCCGGACTGGCCGCGCGGGACGTGGTCGGCGTGCATGCCCTCGGCAGCGGCCTCAGCCGCACCTTCGGGGCCGTGCGCGACCGGGTGCCGGGCGGCTCGAAGTCGGTGACACGGGGTGTGAAGGCCGAGGTCGGCGAGGTGCAGACGGCACTGGACCTGGAGATCGTCGTCGACTACGGCGTCTCGATCTCCGACGTCGCCCACGCCGTGCGGGAGAACGTCATCGCGGCGGTGGAGCGGATGGCGGGCCTCGAGGTCGTCGAGGTCAACATCGCGGTGAGTGATGTGAAGCTTCCCGAGGAAGAGGACGAGGAGCCGGAGCCCCGGATCCAGTGACCGGCCGGTGACCGGACAACCGCACCACCGAACCGGACAACCGCACCACTGAGGGGAGCGCACGATGAGCAGGGCCGTGGTCGGCATGATCGCCGGAATGGCGCTGGGCTTCGCCGGATACTTCGGTGGCTTCGGCGCCTTCCTGCTGGTGGCCGCCCTGGGCGCCATCGGGTTCGTCGTCGGCCGGTTCCTGGAGGGGGATCTGGAGATCGGCGAGTTCTTCCGTACGCGTGACGACCGTCGGCGGTGAGCACGGTGAGCGACGGTGTCGGTGAGCTGCGCAGACCCACGGACACCGTCGCAGCCGGCGAGCGCGGGGCCACCAGGATCGCCGACCGGGTGGTGGCGAAGATCGCCGCCCAGGCGGCCCGGGAGACCCTCAGCGACCAGACCGAGGACACCTCACCCCCGCACGCCACCGTCGTCATTCACCATGCGGCCGCCCATGTCCGCGTCCACATCGAGCTCGACTACCCCTGCGACATCGGCGCCCGATGCGCGGATGTGCGTCGACATGTCGCTTCGCGGGTAGCCGCATTGGTGGGCATGGAGGTGCCGGAGGTCGCCGTCCACGTGGAGCGGCTGCATCTGACCCCGGCGCACGGCGTGGCACAGGGGAGGACGCGATGAGCGAGCCCCAGGGCTCCGAGGGCACCACACAACGACTGCCGGTCATCGAGAAGGCACCCGAACAGGAACCGGCCTACGGGCCCCCGCCGTCCGGCCAGGACGGCGATCAGGGCCGCTTCTGGTCGGCGCGCCGCATCCCCGCGGGCATCGTGGCCCTGTTGGTCGTGGCGGTCGCGGGCCTGTTCCTGTACGACGTCGCGGCCGTACGGGCGCACCGGCACGCGATGGCCTGGCGCCGCGAACTCGCCCGCCAGCTCGCCGAGCGCCCTCTCGACGACACCTGGGTGCTCGTCGGTGCCGGGGTCGCCGCCGTCCTCGGCCTCTGGCTGCTCGTGCTGGCGGTCACGCCCGGCCTGCGCAGGATCCTGCCGATGCGGCGCACCCACGTCGACGTCCGCGCCGGACTGCACCGCGAGGCGGCCGCCTTTGTGCTGCGCGACCGCGCCATGGAGGTCGCCGGCGTCCAGTCGGTACGCGTCCGGATGCGCCGCGCCCGTGCCGATGTGTACGCCGTCTCGCACTTCCGTGAACTGGGCGACGTACGCGCCGACCTGAACGCCACGCTCGACGACGCGATCAGGGGCCTGGGGCTCACCCACCCGCCCGCGCTGTCCGTGCATGTACGGCGTCCCGGACGGAAGGGGTGAGGGCGATGCTCAGGATCGTCAACCGGGTACTGATCGGGATCATCGGACTTGCCCTGCTCCTGCTGGGCGGCTCCGTCCTGGCCGTGGGGCTCGGTGCTCCGCCGCCGTCCTGGTGGATTCACGACGGCCGGCACGACGTCCTGCTCAGTGATGCCGAACGCACCCGCTGGCAGGGCTCCGGCTGGTGGTGGCCGACCGTCATCGCCGCACTGGCCGTCCTCGTACTGCTTGCCCTGTGGTGGCTGACCGCGGTCCTGCGCCGGCGCCGGCTCGCCGAGGTCCTCGTGGACACCGGCGACGGCGAGGGCGCACTGCTGCGGGGCCGGGCCCTGGAAGGCGTACTCGCGAGCGAGGCGGGCGAGTTGGAGGGCGTGGCGCATGCCCATGTCCACCTCACGGGCCGCCGTACGGCACCCGAGACGCGCGTTCAACTCCTCCTGGAACCGCACGTGGACCCCGGGACCGCACTCCAGCACCTCACCGCTCAGGCACTGATGCACGCGCGCAACTCGGCGGGCCTGGCAGCGCTGCCGGCGGTGGTGCGTATGAAGGGCGTCAAGCACCGTGCGGAGAGGGTGAGTTGACCGCCCCTCATTTCGGGGCCCACCATGACCCGCAGTCAGAATCCGTGCCGCATGCCCCCGTCGACAGGCACCATGATCCCGGTCAGATAAGAAGCCGCCGGCGACAACAAGAACGCCGCCGTCCGCCCGAACTCCTCCGGCTTCCCGTACCGCCGCAGCGGAATACGGGATTCGTGGGCGGCACGAGTGGCCTCCGGGTCCGCGGACAATCCGTCCAGCTCGCGCACGCGGTCCGTGTCAATACGAGCCGGAAGCAGCCCGACCACCCGAATTCCCCGCGGCCCCAACTCGTCGGCGATCGACTTGGCAAACCCCGCGAGTCCCGGCCGAAGCCCGTTGGAAATCGTCAGCCCCGGAATCGGCTCGTGCACCGACCCGGACAGCACGAACCCGATGACACCCCCGGCCTCCAACTCCTCAGCCGCCGCCCGGGCGAGCCGTACCGCTCCCAGGAACACCGAGTCGAAGGCCGCCTGCCACTGCTCGTCCGTGTTGTCCGCGACGAACCCGGGTGCCGGACCGCCGACGCTGATGAGGATGCCGTCGAAGCCGCCGAACCGCTCACGCGCGGCCGCGATCAGCTGCGCCGGCGCCTCCGGGTCGGCGTTGTCGACGGCCACCCCGAACGCGTTCGGCCCCAGCTCGTCCGCCGCGGCCAGCGCACGCGTCTCGTCGCGACCCGTCACGACCACCTTCGCGCCGTCCGCGACGAGCTCGCGCGCGGCGGCGTTGCCGAGGCCCCGCGTGGCCCCCGTGACGACGTACACCCGGTCCTTCAGTCCAAGATCCATGGCCCCTATCCTGCCTCGCCGTCCCCGAACAGGGCGAGGGCGGTGTTCACCAGGCCGACGTGGCTGAAGGCCTGAGGGAAGTTGCCGAGCTGGCGGTCGGCGACGGGGTCGTACTCCTCGGACAGCAGACCCACGTCGTTGGTGAGGCCCACCAGCCGTTCGAACAGCTCCCGTGCCTCCTTCTTGCGGCCCGTCATGTGCAGTGCGTCCGCGAGCCAGAACGAGCACACGAGGAACGTGCCCTCGTCGCCGGGCAGTCCGTCGACCGTCGTCTCGTCGGTGCTGTAGCGGCGCAGGAAGCCGTGGTGGCCCAGCTCCTCGCGGATCGCGTCGATGGTGCCGGTCACGCGCGGGTCGTCCGGCGGCAGGAATCCGACGCGCGGGATGAGCAGCAGCGCGGCGTCGAGTTCGCGGGAGCCGTAGGACTGTGTGAACGTGTTCCGCTCGGCGTCGAAGCCCTTCTCGCACACCTCGCGGTGCACCTCGTCGCGCAGCGCGCGCCAGCCGTCCAGGTCGCCGCGCAGCTTCGGGTTCTCCTCCAGCGTGCGTACGGCACGGTCGGCGGCCACCCACACCATGATCTTGGAGTGGACGAAGTGGCGCCGGCCACCGCGCACCTCCCACAGCCCCTCGTCGGGCTGTCGCCACTCCGCGTGCAGCCAGTCCATCAGGGAGGCCTGGATCCCCCACATGTGCGGCTTGACGGGCAGGCCCGAACTCCGGGCCAGCCACAGCGAGTCCAGGACCTCGCCGTACACGTCCAGCTGCAGCTGGTGCACCGCCTCGTTGCCGATCCGTACCGGCGTCGACCCCGCGAAGCCGGACAGCCACGGCAGTTCGAACTCGGGCAGCCGCCGCTCGCCCGACAGGCCGTACATGATCTGCAGGTCGGCCGGGTCGCCCGCGACCGCGCGCAGCAGCCAGTTCCGCCAGGCCTCGGCCTCCTCGTGGTAGCCGCAGGTCAGCAGGGCGCCGAGCGTGAGGGTGGAGTCGCGCAGCCAGCAGTAGCGGTAGTCCCAGTTGCGCACCCCGCCGAGCTCCTCGGGCAGGGAGGTGGTGGGGGCGGCGACGATGCCGCCGGTCGGCGCGTAGGTGAGGGCCTTGAGAGTGATCAGGGAGCGCAGCACGGCGTCGCGGTGCGGACCGTCGTAGCGGCATGCGTCGGACCACTTCTGCCAGTCCTCCACACTGGTGTGCAGGGCCTTGTACGGGTCGATCCGGGGCGGCCGCGGGTGGTGCGAGGGGTGCCAGGTGAGCACGAACGCGACCTTCTCCCCCTTCTTCACGGTGAACTCCGAGTGTGTGCCGTAGTCCTCGCCCCAGGTGCGCACCGGGGGGTCGCTGCGCAGCCACACCGAGTCCGGTCCGGCGATCGCCACCCGGTGGCTGTCCGTTTTGCGCATCCACGGCACGATCGAGCCGTAGTCGAAGCGCAGCCGCAGCGTGCTGCGGACGGTCACCGTGCCGTGCAGGCCCTCGACGACGCGTACGAGGTCGGGGGCGCGGTCGCGCTGCGGCATCAGGTCGGTGACGCGCACCGCGCCCTCGTCGGTCTCCCACTCGGTGTCCAGGACGAGGGTGCCGGGGCGGTAGGCGCGGCGGGTGCAGGGGCCCTTGGAGCCCTTGGGGGCGATGCGCCAGTGGCCGTTCTCCTTGTCTCCGAGCAACTTGGCGAAGCAGGCCGGCGAGTCGAAGCGGGGCAGACACAACCAGTCGACGGAGCCGTCCCGGCCGACCAGGGCCGCGGTCTGTTCGTCGCCGATGAGCGCGTAGTCCTCGATACGGGGGTGCACGGAGTTGCGGGTTCCCGCAAGGACCCCAGGGCAATCCGGGGTGGAGCCGGGGGAGTGACCGCGCGTGGCTACACCGCTGCGGGTTCCGCTTCCTCCGCCTGCTCCTTGGCGGCCGCTTCCTCCCGGTCACGGCGCTCGCGCCGTACCAGGACCCACCAGCCCACCGGGACACCGGCGGCGAACAGCCACCACTGGATCATGTACGCGTAGTTCAGCGGGGCGTCCTCGCTGCCGGGGTCGGAGATCTGCTCGGGGCTGTTGTCCCTCGCCTCCGGTGCCGTCTGCTCGATGTAACCGCCGAGGACCGTGGCCCCGAGCCGCCGGGCCTGGTCCGCGCTGTTGATCAGCATGACCTGCCGGTCCGGCAGCCCCTTGATCTCCTTGATGCCGCTCGCCGCGGTCGTCTCGTCGGCCTTCAGCCGCCCCTTGATGGTGACCTTGCCGGCGGGCGGTGCGGGGATCTTCGGGAAGGTGGTCTGCGCCCCGTTCGCCGGGATCCAGCCGCGGTTGACCAGCACCACCTTGCCGTCCGTCAGGACGAACGGGGTCAGGACATGGAAGCCGACCTCGTCGTCGGAGTTGGTGCGGCGCCTGACGACTTCCTCGCGGGCGGTGTCGAAGGTGCCCGTCGCGGTGACGGTGCGGTACTTGTCGGCGCTGGTGACCGCGTGCCCGGGGGAGGTGAGCCGCTCCACGGGGACCGGCTTCGCGTGCAGCGCCGCGGAGACCAGGTCGTTGCGGGCGGTGCGCATCTCGTAGCGGTGCTTCTGCCAGATGCCCAGCCTGATCATCGTGGGGATCAGGAGGAGGGCGATCAGGGTGAGGATCACCCACTGCCGGGACAACAGGAAGCGGTACACCCCACGACGGTACAACTCGGTCGTGGGGTGCATTCGGGCGGGTGGCGGGTTACACCTTGTCGACGATGCCCACCTTGCCCTCCTCGCGGGCGCAGTGCGCTCCGCAGAACCACTGGCCCTCGACCTCGACTCCCTGCCCGATGATCTGCACACGACAGTGCTCGCACACGGGTGCCATGCGGTGGATCGCGCAGGAGAAGCAGTCGAAGACGTGCACCGCTCCCTGCGCATGCACCTCGAAGGTCATTCCGTAGTCATTTCCACATACTTCACAGGTCGCCATGCGCCACAGGGTGAGCCGTCGCCGCCGCGCGGGCGAGCGGGGCGCGGGCGAGTCGCACGGCAATCACCCGTCCGTACGGGTCATCCGTCGGCGGGCTCCACATCCCTGAGCAACTGGCCGAACGCCGCCTCGTCCACCACCGGTGTCCCGTACTGCCGGGCCTTGACCACCTTCGACGTACCCGAGTCCGGGTCGTTCGTGACGAGCAGGCTGGTCAGCCGGGACAGGCTCGTCGCGACATGCAGCCCCGCCTCGACCGCGCGGTCCTCCAGCAGCTCCCGTTCGACGGAGGTGTCCCCGGAGAAGGCGATCCGCATGCCCTGCTTGAGTGGTTTGCCGTCTTCATAACGCCCTGGGTTGGGATACGGGCATACGGGCCTTTTGCGGGAGGGGCGCCAACTGCTCGGCCGATAGCTGCCGTAGCCCCCGCTCTGCTGTCCGATGCGGGGCGCCGGCCGGTCCGCCCACTCCGTCAGCGGCCGGCATTCGTGCAGCGGCAGCCGTACGCCTCCGGCCGCGGCTGCCCGCAGGCTCGGCCGGAACGCCTCCGCCAGCACGCGCGCGTCGTCCAGCGCGTGGTGCGCACGCTGCTGTACGACGCCGAAGTGGGCGGCCAGCGACTCCAGCTTGTGGTTCGGCAGCGGCAGCCCGAGCTCCTTGGAGAGCGCGATGGTGCACAGCCGCTGCCGCACCGGCGCCTCGCGCTCCGCGCGCGCATACTCCCGCGCGATCATCTGCCAGTCGAAGACCGCGTTGTGCGCGACGAGCACCCGGCCCTCAAGCCGGGTCGCGAACTCCTCGGCGATGTCCTGGAAGAGGGGCGCGCCCTCGAGCGCCTCGCTCGTCAGACCGTGGATCCACACCGGCCCCGGGTCCCGCTCCGGGTTGACCATCGTGTACCAGTGGTCCTCGACCTCGCCGCGCGCGTCCAGCCGGTAGACGGCCGCGGAGATTATCCGGTCGTCCCGGGCCAGGCCGGTGGTCTCCACGTCAACGACCGCGTATCCCTGCGGATACGCGGCCGGCCACGCCGTGGGGGAGGACGCTGCGGTCGGAAGGTCTTCGAGCATGGTCCCTGAGGATACGGCCCGGCACTGACAGTCCTGTCCGTCAGGTGGCCTTCCACGCCGCTCTGTTCGAGTGCCGCGAATGGCGCGAATGTCTGTACCCCCGGCTGTGTCACCGGTGTCGTGGCCGCGGAGCCGAGCCGGAAGACCGACTTCTGCTTCAAGTTCCTTCCCGCGGCGGACGGTTCGCGCCCCCGCCGATCCAGTGCTCGCCTCGACGCGCACCCTCGGTACCGGGCGTCGGTACGGGTGTGGTGACGTCCGCAGTGGGATCCTCCCGGTGTGACGGAACCAACGCACGCCGGCGAGGCCCACGGGGGCGCACTGGGTGAACGGCTGAACTGGCTGCGCGCTGCCGTGCTGGGCGCGAACGACGGCATCGTCTCCACGGCGGGTCTCGTCGTCGGTGTGGCCGGCGCGACGGAGAACCGTTCGGCCCTGCTCACCGCCGGGCTGGCGGGCCTGCTGGCCGGGTCGATGTCGATGGCCGCGGGGGAGTACGTGTCCGTCTCCACCCAACGGGACTCCGAGATGGCCGCACTCGCCCTGGAACGGCGGGAGTTGCGCGAACAGCCCGAGGCCGAGCTGGAGGAACTCACCGGGCTGCTGCAGGAGCGGGGCATGTCCCACGAGGTGGCCAGGGAGGCGGCGGAGCAGTTGACCGAACGGGACGCACTCAGGGCGCACGCGCGCGTGGAGCTCGGCATCGACCCCGACGAGCTGACCAATCCCTGGCACGCGGCGTGGGCGAGCTTCCTGGCGTTCACCGTCGGCGCGCTGCTGCCGCTGCTGGCGATCGTCCTGCCGCCCGCCCACTGGCGGCTCCCGGTCACCGTGGTCTCCGTACTGGCCGCCCTCGTCCTCACCGGCTGGACCAGCGCACGCCTCGGCGGTGCCCGGCCGGGGCAGGCCGTGCTGCGCAACGTGGTGGGCGGGGCCCTGGCCATGGGGGTCACCTACGCGGCGGGGGCGCTCCTGGGGGCGGCCGGGGTCTAGCCGGCCCGGTTCCCGCTGCTCCGCGGCGCTCTCGGTGAGCGGTGGGTGTCCGCCACGACGTACCGTGAAGTGCGCTCGACCACCCCCGGGCGCGCCTGTGACACCGCACGAGAAGGACCCTCGCCATGCGCGCCACCACCATCCACGCCCCGTACGACATGCGCGTGGAGGACGTGCCCGAGCCCGTGGTGCAGCTGCCCACCGACGCCGTGGTGCGAGTGCTGCGCGCCTGTATCTGCGGCAGCGACCTGTGGGCGTACCGCGGCGAGGCGGCACGGGAGCCGGGGCAGCGCATCGGCCACGAGTTCCTCGGCGTCGTGGAGGAGACCGGCAGTGAGGTCTCGAACATCCGGCGCGGTGACCTCGTCGTCGCGCCCTTCATGTGGTCCGACGGCGTCTGCGACTACTGCCGGGAGGGCCTCACCACCTCCTGCGAGCACGGCGGCTTCTGGGGCTCCGTCGGACACGACGGCGGCCAGGGCGAGGCCGTCCGCGTGCCGTTCGCCGACGGCACCCTCGTCCGGCTGCCCAAGGAGGCGGCCTCCGACGACCACCTGCTGTCCGCCCTGCTGACCCTCTCCGACGTCCTCGGCACCGGCCACCACGCGGCCCTCGGCGCGGGCGCCCGCCCGGGAGCCACGGTCGCCGTCGTCGGCGACGGGGCCGTCGGCCTGTGCGCGGTGCTCGCCGCCAGGCGGCTCGGCGCGGAGCGGATCATCGCCCTCGGCCGCCACCAGGTCCGCACCGACATCGCACGCCGCTTCGGCGCCACCGACGTCGTCGCCGAACGCGGCGAAGCGGCCGTCGAGGCCGTTCGTGAACTCACCCGCGGCCAGGGCGCACACGCCGTCGTCGAAGCCGTGGGCACCGAACAGTCCATGCGTACGGCGGTCAACATCACCCGCGACGGCGGCGCCATCGGCTTCGTCGGTGTGCCGCACGGCAGCGGCACCGGTGTCGACCTCGGCGTCATGTTCGACCGGAACATCGCACTGCGCGGCGGTGTCGCACCGGTCCGCGCCTACATCCCGCAACTGCTGCCCGACGTCCTGGACGGCACCGTCGACGCCTCACCGGTCTTCGACCTGACGGTCGGTCTTGAGGGCGTCCCCGACGGCTACAAGGCGATGGACGAGCGCACGGCCCTCAAGGTGCTCGTCACCAACGACTGACCGTCACGACCAGCGGATCGGCAGCGGCAGCGCCGTCAGCAGCCCCGACACCAGAACCACCACCCCCAGGGCGGCGACCTCCAAGCGCGCGGGGAAGCAGGCGGTCAGCGGGTCGGCGGCGCGGCGCAGCCGGATCCGTGCCCACAGGGCGAGCAGGGAGACGGTGGCCACGAGGATCACCTTGGCGAGCAGGGTGCGCCCGTACGCCGTCGTGGTCAGCTGGTCCAGGATCGTGTGCGACGGCATGCGGCGCAGCGAACTCCACACCCCGGTCGCGGTGATGACGGCGAGCAGAACGGCCGCCACGCGCGCGTAGAGCCCCATCAGGGCCGCGCCCGCCTCGCAGGGGCCCCACCGGCGCAGCGTCCGCAGCGTGTGCAGCAGACTGCCCGACCACAGCGTCGCGCACGTCAGGTGCACGGCCGTCAGCCCCGACCCGAGCAGTGGGCTGTGTTCGGTCGTGGGATGCGCGCGCAGGGCTTCCGCGGCGATGATCGCGGCGAGCGGCCAGACCTGGGTGGCCGGGCGGCGCGAGAGGGCGCAGAGGCCGGCCGCGAGAAAGCCGTTGACCTCGATCAGCGCGAGCTTGCCGTCCCGCGAGTCGTAGAGGCCGCCGACATTGATGTCGGCCAGGCTGTGCGGCACCAGGTTGCCGGTGGACACGACCGAGGCGAGACCCAGTGCGGCGACGAAACCGGCGGCGGCCGCGTACGGCGCCCAGCTGCGGGGCGCGGCTTCCGGGGCGCCGGGCAGCGAACGGGCCAGACGCCTCACCGACAACTCGCCCACCGGTACGCACAACGCGGCGAACAACACCGCCCGCAGCAGCCCGATACCGCCGACCCCGGGTGCGGCGGCCTCCCCCGTGCGGTGCAGCGCGACGGACGGGCCGAGCAGTGGTATCAGCGCGGCCAGGGCCACCAGGACGAGCACGGCGACGGCCCGGCCGGCACCGGAGCGCCGCCCGGGCTCCCCGGCCTCGGCCTGCCCTGCCGTGGGTTTCGTCAACGTCACCTCACGATGTTCGCCAGCCGCCGCAGAACCGGGCAAGTGGAGTAAGACAACTGGGGTACGGCATTCTGCTCATGGGTACGCTTTCGGACGCACCCGTGACTCAGACCCACCGCGCGGGATCCGTCCCCCAGGGCACCGGCGGCCGCGCCCAGTCGGCCGGCCCGCCCGCGAAGGACACCGGTGGCAGCGCGTACCGCAGCCGCCCCAGTGAGCTGTCGGTCTCGGCGAGCCAGGGACCGGGCCCGTCGTACGAGTCGTCGCCCACGGCACCGGTCCCGATGCCGTTCACGAGCCATTCGGCCGTCCGCGCCAACGCCAGCCGTACGAACCGGCTGCCGCCCTCGTACGACTGCTCGGTCAGCGCCCGCAGCACCGCCGCAGCCAGCAGATAGCCGGTCCCGTGGTCGAGCGCCTGTGCGGGCAGCGCACCCGGCTGCTCCGGGGAGCCTTCGACGGCGGCGATCCCCGACGCCACCTGCACCAGGCTGTCGAAGCCCCGCCGCTCGCTCCAGGGCCCGTAGGCACCCCATGCCGACACCTGTGCCACGACCACCCCGGGCCGCCGTTCCGCCAGTGCGCGCGGCGACAGCCCGAACCTGTCCAGGGCGCCCGGCCGGTACCCGGTGACGACCACGTCCGCCGCCGCGAGCAGTTCCTCGAAGGTGCGCCGGTCGGCGGCCAGGTCCAGCGTGGTCGACCGCTTCCCGAAGCCCGTGTCGGCGTGCTGGTCGGGCAGTTCGGGCAACTGCGGAGGGTCCACGCGCAGCACGTCGGCGCCGAGCAGGGCGAGCGTGCGGGTGGCGACCGGGCCGGCCAGGACCCGGGTCAGGTCGAGGACCCGCAGTCCGGCCGCGGGCCGCAAGGGAGACCCGTCGACCGGGGCGAGCACGCGCGCGTGCGCAAAGTCGAGCCGTTCGCGCTCCACCAGGGGCCGTGCGGCCACCTCTACGGCCTGCTCGTGCGCGGCCCACTCCTCGGGGGTCCGCAGTGCCACGGCCAGACCCCCGACCGCGTACACCGCCTCCTCGACCTCCAGGGCGGACCGCTCGGCCAACGCGGCTGCGACGGCGGCCACCTCGTCCGGCACACCCAACGCGTCCAGCAGCCGTGCCCGGTGGTGCGGATAGTTCGCGTGCGTCCGCACCCATCCGTCCGCTGTCCGCCAGAACCGCGAGAGCGGCGCGAAGCTGACCGGCGCGCGCCCGTCGAGCAGCAGATGCCGCTCACTGTGGAAGGCCGCGGCGACGGCCCCGTCGTCCACCCGGACCCCGGGCACCTCGGGGAGCCCGCTCCGCCGTGCCCCCAGCTCGGCACCGGCCAGCGCACACGCTCCGACGCAGGCCCGCGCCAGCTCCCGTACAGGAAGGCGCCCCTGGGGAGCGCCCTCCCGCACCACGGCCGACACCCGCGGGAGAAGGGCGGCATCACCGCCCAGTGCGGACCATGCGAACTTGATTGCAGTCATGACTGCACTATGCATTATTGACTGAATCAATATATGGCACGGCGGCCTACTTGGTCACTGCCGCCAGCGCGTCCACCGTGCCCCAGCCGTAGAAGCCGTTGTAGTTCCTCGGCCCCTCGCACACCGCGTCGACCTTGCCGTCCCCGTCGATGTCGTACGGGTCCGTGCAAGCGGTGCCGTCGGCCTCGGCGTACAGCAGGGCCTTCACCAGGGCGGGAGAGGCGTGCGGATGGGTTGACTTGATCAATGCGGCGACCGCTGCCACATGCGGCGAGGCCATCGACGTACCGGCCATGTAGCCCCACTTGCCGCCGGGCAGCGTGCCCAGGATCTGGCCGCTGGTGGCCGGCGGGGCCGGGGCCTGGAAGCGGGTCGAGTCGCCGCCCGGCGCGGCGACGTCGATGGTGCCCAGACCGTAGTTGGAGAACGACGACTTGATGCCCTTCGCGCCGGTCGCCGCCACGGTCACCACACCCGGCAACTGGGTCGGTATGTCAAGGCACCGGGACGGGTCGATCACCCTGTCGGAGGGGGTGCCGTCGTCCGGCGAGGACGGGTCCGTGATCGAGTCCGAGGCCAGGTCGTACTTGTCGTTGCCGGCCGCCGCGACGTTGACCGTGCCCTTCCTCTCGGCGAACCGCGCGGCCCGGGTGACTGCGTCCACGAGCGCCTTCTGGTCCGGGTCGTCGGTGCAGTTGAAGTACCAGGGGTCGGTGTAATAGCTGTTGTTGGTGACGTCGACGCCGTGCTCGGCCGCCCACACGAAGCCGCAGACGACGGCCTCGGTGTAGAAGTAGCCCTTCGGGTCGCCCACCTTGATGCCGGCGACCTTCACGCCCGGTGCCGCACCTGTCATGCCGACGCCGTTCTTCGCGGCCGCGATCTCGCCCGCCACATGCGTGCCGTGCGGGCTCTCCGAGGCGCTGGGGCGCCAGGCGCCGTCGGTCGTGTCCGGCTTGCCCGACACACAGTTGACCGAGGCGTTCCGGTTGAAGTTCGGCGCGATGTCGGGGTGTGTGTCGTCGACGCCGGTGTCGATCACACCGACCGTGACCTTCGGGCTGCCCAGAGACTTCTCGTGTGCCTTGTCCGCCTTGATGGCGGCGAGATCCCACTGCAGCGGCTCCAGCGGGTCCTGCCCGTCGACGGCCTGAACGCCCTTCAGCTCCTCGGCCGTCAGCGCCTTCGGCGCGCCCACGTCGGTCGTCGACTGGGCGGGCAGCGGCGCGTTGCGGGTGTTGCCGGCCGACTCCACCCCGTGCACCGCGCGGATGGTCCCGGCGAAGCCGGGGTTCGCCGAGTGGACGACGATCACGCCGATCTCGTCGTACGACGTCACGATCGTGCCGCCGGCCTCGGCTATCGCCTTCTTCACGTACGACGACGTGCCGTGCCCGGGGCGGACGTTGACGACGTAGCTGAGCGTGCTCGCGGCGGCGGCGGTCGTGGCCGCCGGCGCGCCGGCCACGGCCGTGCCGTTCGGCAGGAACGCGAGGGCCGTTGCCATCGCCGTCCCGAGCGGGATCGCGATCGCGCGGCGGTAGCGCGGGTGAGGCGCTGTCATGTGTCGGTGTCTCCAGTTCGTTCGCGGTGCGAAGCGGTGCGTACGGACCGTGCGGGTGGTCCGGGGCGGCGCGGTCCCCGTCACCGCGCCGCCCGAACAGGCACTGGGTCTACTTCACCGCGCGCAGCGCGTTGACGATACCGAAACCGTAGAATCCGTTGATCCGCTTGCCGCCCACGCAGGTGGCGTCCACGACGCCGTCGCCGTTCCCGTCGTACGGGTCGGTCGGGCAGCCCGGGTTGTCGGCCTGCGCCTTGAGGAGGGCCTGCAGCTGGGCCGGAGTCGCCCAGGGGTGCGTCGACTTGAGCAGGGCGGCGACGGCCGCGACGTGCGGTGTGGCCATCGACGTGCCCTGCAGGAAGCCGTACGAGTTGTTCGGCATCGTGGAGAGGATGCGGCCGTTCTTCGACGGCGTGTCGGGGATCTTGTACTTGTCGCCGCCCGGCGCAGCGACGTCGATGACACCGTCGCCGTAGCTGGAGTAGTACGACTTGGCGCCCGTGACACCGGTCGCGCTGACCGTGACCACACCCGGCAGCTGGGTCGGCACGTCGAAGCACTTGTGCGGGTCGACCGTCCGGGTGACCGGGGTCGAGTCGTCGGGGCTGGAGGCGTCGACGAGCGCGTCCGAGTCGAGGTCGTTGTTGGAGTTGCCCGCAGCGGCGACATTGAGCGTGCCCTTGCGCTGTGCATACAGCTGGGCCCTGTTGACCGCATCAACAATGGCACGTTGATCGGGATCGTCCATGCAGTTGTACTGCCATGGATCAACGTAGTAGCTGTTGTTGGTGATCTCGACGCCGTGATCGGCGGCGAACACGAAGGCGCACACGACGCTCTCGGGGAAGAACAGCTGGTTCGCGTCCGGCTGGGCCACCGTGATGCCGGCGACCTTCACACCAGGTGCGACACCCGCGACACCGATGCCGTTGCGGGCCGCGGCGATCTCGCCCGCGACATGGGTGCCGTGGTAGTGGTCGGCGTCCACCGGCCGCCAGGAGCCGTATGTCGTGTCCGCCTTGCCGCTCACACAGTTCGCGGACTGCGAGGCGGAGAAGTTCGGGGCGATGTCGGGATGGGTGTCGTCGACGCCGACGTCGATCACGGCGACGGTCACCTTCTTGCTGCCCGGGTCGACCTTGGCGGCCTGGTCGGCGCCTATCGCCCTGAGGTCCCACTGGTCCGCCTCGAGCGGCTCCTCGCCGGCCGTCGCACTCCCCGCGACCTTGGCGGCCTCGGCCTTGGAGAGGTACTGGACCGCCCCCTCCTCCGTCGTCCCCGCCGCGGTCACCGGCGAGGTGCGCGAGGCTCCCGCGGACTGCACGCCGGGCGCCTTGCGTATCTCCTGGGCGAAGGCGGGGTTCGCGGAGTGGACGACGATCACGCCGATCTTGTCGTACGCCACGACGACGGTGCCGCCGGCCTTGGCTATCGCCTTCTTGACCGACTCGATCGTGCGATGGTCCGTCTTGGTGTTGACGAGATACGCGAAGTTTTCCGCGTCGGCCGCCTGTGCCGTGGACTCCGCGCGCGGGGCGGCGTGAGCGGCCGCCGGCAGGAAGCCGAGCGAGGCGGTCAGCGACAGCACGACCGGTACGGCGAGTGCGAGTCGGCGTCTGGAACGCAGATGAGCCATGGGGTCTCCACATCATCCGGAAACGAAACCGCCCGAGACGCAGATGCTGCTCGGGCAGGTACATGACGGGCGGTGCAGGCCGAAGCTATCTCCCGACGACGCTGGTCAGCAATGAGTTGCCCAAGGTGAGTTCGGAAACAGGTCAAGGGAGTTGAACCTGCCCTCGCGTGGCGCCGTGACCTTGGACAGGGAGCACGAGGACACTCGCCCCCGATCCCCGTCACAACCGCATCCGCAACGCGAGGAGACTCCGTGGCCACCGAGACACCGCCCCCCTCGAAAACCCAAGCCCGACTTCCCTCCACCGAGGAGTTCGTCGCGGAGCAGGAGAGTGCGGAGTTCGGTGAACTGCGCCGCTCCCACCGCTCCTTCGCCTTTCCGCTCACCGTCGGCTTCATCGCCTGGTACCTGCTCTACGTCCTGCTGTCGAACTACGCGGACGACTTCATGGGCACCAAGCTGTTCGGCAACATCAACGTCGCCCTGGTGCTGGGCCTCGCCCAGTTCCTCACCACGTTCCTCATCGCCTGGTGGTACTCGCGGCACGCCGCCACCAAGCTCGACCCCAAGGCCGAGGCGATCAAGTCCCGTATGGAGGGCGACGCATGAGCATCGCGCAGCAGACCGTGCTGGCCGCGGGTGAGGCCAGTGAGCACCGCCCACTGATCATCACCCTGTTCTCGGTGTTCGTCGCCGCGACCCTCGTCATCACCATCTGGGCGGGCCGCCAGACCAAGGACGCCGCCGACTTCTACGCCGGCGGCCGCCAGTTCACCGCCTTCCAGAACGGCCTCGCCGTCTCCGGCGACTACATGTCCGCCGCCTCCTTCCTCGGCATCGCGGGCGCGATCTCGCTGGCCGGCTACGACGGCTTCCTGTACTCCATCGGCTTCCTCGTCGCCTGGCTGGTGGCACTGCTCCTGGTGGCCGAGCCCCTGCGTAACTCGGGCCGCTACACCATGGGCGACGTCCTCGCCTACCGGATGCGCCAGCGCCCCGTCCGCACCGCGGCCGGCACGTCCACCATCGTCGTCTCGATCTTCTACCTGCTGGCCCAGATGGCGGGCGCGGGTGTCCTGGTCTCGCTGCTACTCGGCATCACCAGCGACGCGGGCAAGATCGGCATCGTCGCCCTCGTCGGCGTCCTGATGATCGTGTACGTCACCATCGGCGGCATGAAGGGCACCACCTGGGTCCAGATGGTCAAGGCCGTGCTGCTCATCGCGGGCGCCCTGCTGCTGACCTTCCTGGTGCTGCTGAAGTTCCACTTCAACATCTCCGACCTGCTCGGCAAGGCCGCCGACAACAGCGGCAAGGGCTCGGCCTTCCTGGAGCCCGGCCTGAAGTACGGCCTCACCTCGACGTCCAAGCTGGACTTCATCTCCCTGGGCATCGCCCTGGTCCTGGGCACCGCGGGCCTGCCGCACATCCTGATCCGGTTCTACACCGTGCCCACGGCGAAGGCCGCCCGTAAGTCCGTCAACTGGGCGATCGGCCTGATCGGCGCCTTCTACCTGATGACGCTCGCGCTGGGCTTCGGCGCCGCGGCGCTCATCAAACCGGACGAGATCATCGCCTCGAACAAGGCGGGCAACACGGCGGCACCACTCCTGGCGCTGCATCTGGGCGGTGTCGACTCCAACTGGGGCGCCATCCTGCTCGCCTCCATCTCCGCGGTCGCCTTCGCCACGATCCTCGCGGTCGTCGCGGGTCTGACCCTCGCCTCCTCCTCGTCGTTCGCCCACGACATCTACGCGAACGTCATCAAGAAGGGCGAGGCCACCGAGAAGCAGGAACTGCGCGCGGCCCGCTGGGCGACGGTCGCGATCGGAGCCGTCTCGATCTGCCTCGGCGCCCTCGCCCGCGACCTGAACGTGGCGGGCCTCGTCGCCCTCGCCTTCGCGGTCGCCGCCTCCGCCAACCTGCCGACCATCCTCTACAGCCTCTTCTGGAAGCGGTTCACCACCCAGGGAGCCCTGTGGTCGATCTACGGCGGCTTGATCACGGCGGTCGGCCTGGTGCTGTTCTCGCCCGTGGTCTCCGGCAAGGAGACGTCGATGTTCCCCGACACCGACTTCCACTGGTTCCCGCTGGAGAACCCGGGCATCATCTCGATCCCGGTCGGCTTCCTGCTCGGCATCATCGGCACCTACCTCTCCAAGGAGGAGCCCGACAAGGGCAAGTACGCGGAGCTGGAGGTCCGCTCCCTGACCGGCACCGGCGCCCACTGAAAACCCCACTGAAGCCGCCGAGAACACACTGAGCACGCCCCCTGAGCGGCCGTGTCGTAGGGAACTACGACGCGGCCGCTCCGTACCTCGTGGGATCGGGCCGCTGTCGTTGTCGGTGGTGTCACGTAGGCTCGCAGGTGACGGGAAATGATTGATCCGTACTGGTCCGTTACGAGGGAGGGGGCCCACGTGCTCATCGACACCTACGGCCGAGTGGCCACCGACCTGAGGGTCTCGCTGACCGACCGGTGCAATCTGCGCTGTACGTACTGCATGCCCGAAGAGGGCCTGCAGTGGCTGGCCAAGCCCGACCTGCTCACCGACGACGAGATCGTCCGCCTCATCGACATCGCCGTCAGCTCCCTGGGCATCAAGGAGGTCCGCTTCACCGGCGGCGAACCCCTGCTGCGCCCGGGCCTGGTCGGCATCGTCGAGCGGGTCGCCGCGCTGCACCCCCGCCCCCAGATGTCCCTGACGACGAACGGCATCGGACTGGGGCGCACGGCGACGGCCCTGAAGGCAGCGGGCCTGGACCGGGTGAACGTCTCCCTGGACACCCTCCGCCCCGACACCTTCAAGATCCTCACCCGCCGGGACCGGCACAAGGACGTCATCGAGGGTCTCCAGGCCGCCCGCGACGCAGGCCTGACCCCGGTCAAGGTCAACACCGTCCTGATGCCGGGACTGAACGAGGACGAGGCCCCGGACCTGCTGGCCTGGGCGGTGGAGCACGAGTACGAGCTGCGCTTCATCGAGCAGATGCCCCTGGACGCCCAGCACGGCTGGAAGCGCGAGGGCATGGTCACCGCCGGCGACATCCTCGCCTCGCTGCGCACCCGCTTCGACCTGACCCCGGAGGGGACGGACGAGCGCGGCTCGGCCCCCGCCGAGCGCTGGGTCGTGGACGGCGGCCCCCACCGCGTCGGCGTCATCGCCTCCGTCACCCGCCCGTTCTGCTCGGCCTGCGACCGCACCCGTCTCACCGCCGACGGCCAGATACGGACCTGCCTGTTCGCTCAGGAGGAGACCGACCTGCGCGCAGCCCTGCGCTCCGACGCCCCGGACGAGGAGATCGCCCGCATCTGGCGACTCGCCATGTGGGGCAAGAAGGCGGGAGCGGGCCTGGACGACCCGTCGTTCGTCCAGCCGGACCGGCCCATGTCGGCGATCGGCGGCTAGGAGCCGCAGGAGAACCTAGGTCCCCGGGGCGGACTCCCATTCCTTCAGCAGGACCACGTCCTTGAGGAAACCCCGTACACCGAGGAACTGGGAGAGATGCTCCCGATGCTCCTCACAGGCCAGCCATGTCTTGCGCCGCTCCGGCGTGTGGATCTTCGGGTTGTTCCATGCGAGTACCCACACGGCATCGGCACGGCAGCCCTTGGCGGAGCAGATCGGGTTCTCGTCACTCACAGGTTCGTCTCACAACCGGGCTGAACAAGGCGCTGAAAAGGCGCCGAACAAGGCGACGCCGAGCAGCCACGGGGGGAGCTGCCCGGCGTCGGTCTGTCGCTCCGACGGGGGATGCGGAGCGCGTACGAAGTATGTCACGGGTAACCCGTCGCCCGGCACTGGAACAACATGATTGATCTGAGCTTTTCTTGAGCTTGGTGCGGAGCCCACTTCCGTTTGCGGCCCTTCCAGCGTGGTCACGCCCGGTCGTGCGGCTCGCTTCCTGCGCCCGGTGCGGGCTCGGCCGCGACATCTTCCGGGACCGGTTCCGCGAAACCGTCGTTCGTCCGCGGCGGCGCAATCATCGGACGCATCGGGACACTCACGAAGGTCGACGGAAGCGACGGCGCGTTCTCCCGGCCCGCGTTCGCGATCACCACGGCGATGTAGGGGAGGACCAGTCCGAGGACCAACGCCACGATCGCGACGTGCCGTTCGACGTTCCACAGTGATGCCGCGAGGATCACCGACACCGTACGGATCGACATCGAGATGACGTACCGGCGCTGCCGACCGCGCACGTCCTCGTCGAGGCTCGCCCGGGCCCCGGTGATCCGGAACACCTGGCTCTTGCCGCCGCCATGCTGCTTCCGCATCACATTCCACCATCCGCCCGCATCGGACCGTCCCCGTCCCCGTGCCCGGTCCGCCCCCGGTAGGGAGACGGCGCCCGGACACCTCCAACGTTACGCCGCACCTGCGCCGCCTACGAGACCGGGTCACCTCCCACCTGGCCGAACGGCCTCGGCCGTAGCGCGTACAGCCGCACCCGACATGCGCCGTACGGTGCACGGTCCGACACTGGGCGCAAGGCTCATATCGAGCCGTACGAGGAGGCAGCCATGGGCTGGTTGTGGGCCATCATCGTGGGATTCGTACTGGGTCTGATCGCCAAGGCGGTCATCCCCGGCAAACAGCACAGCCCCCTCTGGCTGACCACCATCTGCGGCATGCTCGGCGCGATCGCAGGCAACGCCATCGCACGTGGCTTCGGCGTCGAATCCACCCGGGGCATCGACTGGAGCCGCCACGCCTTCCAGCTGGTGGCCGCGATCGTCATCGTCTTCCTGGTCGACATGGCGTACATGGCAACCCTGGGCAAGCACAAACAACGGGTGTGAGCTACAGCGCCCCTTCAGGGGCGCGGGGAACTGCGCGAACCACCACGACGAAGCCGCAGCCCGCAGAACACCGCACCCCCACGGCGATCAAGCCCCGCTCACCTCAACGGCGGCAAGATTCTTCTTGCCCCGCCGCAGCACAAGCCACCGCCCGTGCAACAGATCCTCCTTGGCGGGAACCGCGTCCTCGGACGCGACCTTCACGTTGTTCACGTACGCCCCGCCCTCCTTCACGGTCCGCCGCGCAGCCGACTTGCTGGCCACCAGGCCGACCTCGGCGAAAAGATCCACCACCAGGCCGGGCTCGGCGACCCGGACATGCGGCAGCTCGGACAGCGCAGCCGCCAGCGTCCGCTCGTCCAGGTCCGCCAGCTCCCCCTGCCCGAAGAGGGCACGGGACGCGGCGATCACCGCGGCCGTCTGGTCGGCGCCGTGCACGAGCGTCGTCAGCTCCTCGGCCAGCGCGCGCTGCGCGGCACGGGCCTGCGGACGCTCCTCGGTCTGCTTCTCCAGCTCTTCGAGCTCCGCACGGGACTTGAAGGACAGGATCCGCATGTACGTCGAGATGTCGCGGTCGTCCACGTTCAGCCAGAACTGGTAGAACGCGTACGGAGTCGTCATCTCGGGGTCGAGCCAGACGGCGCCGCCCTCGGTCTTGCCGAACTTGGTGCCGTCCGCCTTGACCATCAGCGGCGTCGCCAGGCAGTGCACCTCGGCGTCGGGCTCCAGCCTGTGGATCAGGTCAAGGCCCGCCGTGAGGTTGCCCCACTGGTCGCTGCCGCCCTGCTGGAGGGTGCAGCCGTGCCTCCGGTACAGCTCCAGGAAGTCCATGCCCTGCAGCAGCTGGTAGCTGAACTCCGTGTAGCTGATGCCTTCCTGGGACTCGAGCCGGCGCGCGACGGAGTCCTTCGTCAGCATCTTGTTGACGCGGAAGTGCTTGCCGATGTCCCGGAGGAACTCGATGGCGGACAGGCCGGCCGTCCAGTCCAGGTTGTTCACCATCACCGCGGCGTTCTCGCCCTCGAAGGACAGGAACGGCTCGATCTGCGCGCGCAGCCGGGTCACCCAGTTCGCGACCGTCTCCGGGTCGTTGAGCGTCCGCTCCGCCGTGGGCCGCGGGTCACCGATCTGACCGGTCGCGCCGCCCACCAGGGCCAGCGGGCGCAGGCCCGCCTGCTGGAGCCGGCGCATGGTGAGGACCTGGACCAGGTGGCCGACGTGCAGACTGGCCGCGGTCGGGTCGAAGCCGCAATAGAACGTGACGGGACCGTCCGCGAGCGCCTTGCGCAAAGCATCCTCGTCAGTGGACAGGGCCCACAGACCCCGCCACTTCAGCTCGTCGACGATGTCCGTCACGGTTCTCGTATCTCCTTGATGATCTTCGGGCGGTCGAGCGACCACCGGCTACGAGGTTATACGCCCTGACTGACAGAGCTCATATTGAAGTCGGGCACCCGCAGCGCAGGCATCGCAGCCCTAGTGAACCAGTCGCTCCACTCCCGTGGCAGCGTCTTTTCCGTGCGCCCGGCCTCCGTCGCCCGCCCGAGCAGGTCGACCGGTGACTCGTTGAAGCGGAAGTTGTTGACCTCGCCGCTGACCTCGCCGTTCTCGACGAGGTAGACGCCGTCCCTGGTCAGGCCGGTGAGCAGCAGCGTCGCCGGGTCGACCTCACGGATGTACCAGAGGCAGGTCAGCAGCAGTCCCCGCTCGGTGTTCGCGACCATCTCCTCCAGGGAGCGGTCGTCCCCACCGGTCAGGACGAGGTTGTCGATCGAGGGAGCCACCGGCAGCCCGGTCAGGCCTGCGCTGTGCCGGGTCGTGGTCAGGTGGGCCAGCTCGCCCTGCCGTACCCACTCGGTGGCCGCGAGCGGCAGCCCGTTGTCGAACACCGACTGGTCGCCGCCGGAGGAGTGCGCGATCACGAAGGGCGCCGACTCCAGGCCGGGCTCGTTCGGGTCGCTGCGCAGGGTCAGCGGCAGCTCGCTGAGCCGGTCGCCCACGCGTGTGCCGCCGCCCGGCTTGGAGAACACCGTGCGGCCCTCGACCGCGTCCCGGCCGGACGCCGACCACATCTGGTAGATCAGCAGGTCCGCGACGGCGGTCGGCGGCAGCAGCGTCTCGTACCGGCCGGCGGGCAGCTCGATCCGCCGCTCGGCCCAGCCGAGGCGTACGGCGAGCTCCGCGTCCAGCGCGGCCGGGTCGACGTCCTTGAAGTCCCGTGTGGAGCGGCCCGCCCATGCCGAACGCGTACGGTCCGGCGACTTGGCGTTCAGCTCCAGCGTCCCGTTGGGCTGGTCGTGCCGCAGGCGCAGGCCCGTGGACGTACCCACATAGCTCGACGTCAGCTCGTGGTTGGCGAAGCCGTACAGCTCGCGGCCGCCCGCACGCGCGCGTGCGAAGGCCTCACCGAGCGCCGGCGCGAAGTCGGCGAACACGGTCGACGAGGTCTCGGCGGGCGCGTCCGTGAAGTCCGGCGACTGCGCGACGCCCGTGACCAGCGGCTGCGCGTCCTCCGCCGGCCCGGCGCCGCGCGCGGCGGCCTCGGCGGCCCGCACCAGCGGCTCCAGCTCGTCCACGGTCACCGCCGAGCGGGAGACGACACCGGAGGCGGTGCCCTCCTTGCCGTCGACGGTCGCGACGACCGTGAGGGTCCGCCCGCGCGTGACGCCGTTCGTGGTGAGTGCGTTGCCCGCCCAGCGCAGGTTGGCGGTCGAGTGCTCGTCGGCGATGACGACACAGCCGTCGGCGGTGGACAGCTCCAGCGCCCGCTCGACGATCTCGTGCGGCTTGTTGCTGCGGGCGCTCATCGACCGGCCTCCTGCGTGGTGTTGAGGATGTTGACGCCCTTGAAGAGCGCGGACGGGCAGCCGTGCGAGACGGCGGCGACCTGGCCCGGCTGGGCCTTGCCGCAGTTGAAGGCACCTCCGAGGACATACGTCTGCGGGCCGCCCACCGCGGCCATCGAGCCCCAGAAGTCGGTGGTCGTCGCCTGGTACGCGACGTCCCGCAGCTGCCCGGTGATCCGCCCGTTCTCGATCTTGAAGAACCGCTGGCCCGTGAACTGGAAGTTGTACCTTTGCATATCGATTGACCATGAACGGTCGCCGACGACGTAAATGCCCCGGTCCACCCCGCCGATCAGATCCTCCGTCGCCATCCCGGCCGGGTCCGGCTGCAGCGACACATTGGCCATGCGCTGCACCGGAACATGCCCGGGGGAGTCGGCGAACGCGCACCCGTTGGACCGCTCGAACCCGGTCAGCTTCGCGATCCGCCGGTCCAGCTGGTAGCCGACGAGCGTGCCGTCCTTCACCAGGTCCCAGGACTGGCCCTCGACGCCCTCGTCGTCGTAGCCGACGGTGGCGAGTCCGTGCTCGGCGGTGCGGTCGCCGGTGACGTTCATCAGGTCGGAGCCGTACCTCAGCTTGCCGAGCTGGTCGAAGGTGGCGAAGGAGGTGCCGGCGTAGGCGGCCTCGTAGCCGAGGGCTCGGTCCAGTTCGGTGGCGTGGCCGATGGACTCGTGGATGGTCAGCCACAGGTTGGAGGGGTCGACGACCAGGTCGTACAGGCCCGGCTCGACGCTCGGCGCGCGCATCTTCTCGGCGAGCAGTTCCGGGATCTGCTCGAGCTCGCTCTCCCAGTCCCAGCCGGTGCCGGTCAGGTACTCCCAGCCGCGTCCCACGGGCGGCGCGATCGTCCGCATCGAGTCGAACTCGCCGCTCGACTCGTCGACCGACACGGCCGTCAGCTGCGGGTGCAGCCGCACGCGCTGCTGCGTGGTCACGGTCCCTGCCGTGTCGGCGTAGAACTTGTTCTCGTGCACGGTGAGCAGTGAGGCGTCGACATGGTTGACGCCGTTCGCCGCGAGCAGCTGCGCGCTCCAGTCCGCCAGCAGCGCCGACTTCTCCTCGTCGGGCACGGAGAACGGATCGATCTCGTACGACGAGATCCAGGTCCGGTCCGCGTGCACGGGCTCGTCGGCCAGTTCCACCCGCTCGTCCGAACCGGCCGCCTTGATCACCTGGGCGGAGAGCTTCGCCATCGCCACCGCCTGCGAGGCGACCTTGGCGGCGGCGTCCAGGCTCAGGTCCACCCCCGAGGCGAAGCCCCATGTGCCGCCGTGCACGACCCGCACCGCGTACCCGAGATCGGTGGTGTCCGACGAACCGGAGGGCTTGGCATCCCGGAAGCGCCAGGACGCGCTGCGTACCCGCTCGAACCGGAAGTCCGCGTGCTCGGCCCCCAGCGCACGCGCGCGTGCCAGCGCCGCGTCGGCCAGGGCCCGTAGGGGAAGTGCCGTGAAGGCTTCGTCGATGGTATGAGGCACCGAGGTCTCTCCTTGTTGTCGTGACCTGTGATCGGACCGGCGGTTGCTCCGATCATTTCGCGTGACCGGGCCGCGGACCACAGGTTTCGAGCCGGTACCGGGAACTTTCTGTAGGGACCCGACAGTGAGTCCCGTGAGCCACTGTCGGTGCCCGATTGTCCGCGGACGGTCTCGGCCCGATAGGTTTTCGAGGAAGCCGCCTGTCATCCAGGTGTCCGGGCGGGGGTATCAGACCGCTATCGAAAGGGTGATCCGTTGAGCCGCTCGGTTCTCGTCACCGGAGGCAACCGGGGCATCGGCCTCGCCATCGCCCGCGCATTCGCCGACGCCGGCGACAAGGTCGCGATCACGTACCGCTCGGGTGAGCCGCCGGCCGGCTTCCTCGCGGTGAAGTGCGACATCACCGACACCGAGCAGGTGGAGCAGGCCTACAAGGAGATCGAGGCCGAGCACGGCCCGGTCGAGGTTCTGATCGCCAACGCCGGCATCACCAAGGACCAGCTCCTGATGCGCATGTCCGAGGATGACTTCACCTCGGTCATCGACACCAACCTCACCGGCACCTTCCGCGTGGTCAAGCGCGCCAACCGCGGCATGCTGCGCGCCAAGAAGGGCCGCGTCGTCCTGATCTCCTCGGTCGTCGGGCTGTACGGTGGCCCCGGCCAGGCCAACTACGCCGCCTCCAAGGCCGCCCTGGTCGGCTTCGCGCGCTCCCTCGCCCGTGAGCTGGGCTCGCGCAACATCACCTTCAACGTCGTCGCGCCCGGCTTCGTCGACACCGACATGACCAAGGTGCTCAGCGACGAGCAGCGCGAGGGCATCGTCAAGCAGGTGCCGCTCGGCCGTTACGCGCAGCCCGAGGAGGTGGCCGCGACGGTGCGGTTCCTCGCCTCGGACGACGCCTCGTACATCACTGGAGCCGTCATCCCCGTTGACGGCGGACTGGGAATGGGTCACTGATCACCATGAGCGGAATTCTCGAGGGCAAGCGCGTCCTGATCACCGGTGTGCTGATGGAGTCCTCCATCGCCTTCCACGCCGCAAAGCTGGCCCAGGAGCAGGGCGCCGAGATCATCCTGACCGCGTTTCCGCGGCCCACGCTGACCGAGCGCATCGCCAAGAAGCTCCCCAAGCCCACCAAGGTCATCGAGCTCGACGTCACCAACGACGAGCACCTGGGCCGCCTGGCCGACCTGGTCGGCGAGGAGCTCGGCGGCCTGGACGGCGTCGTGCACTCCATCGGCTTCGCGCCGCAGGACGCGCTCGGCGGCAACTTCCTGAACACGCCGTTCGAGTCCGTGGCCACCGCCATGCATGTCTCGGCGTACTCCCTGAAGTCGCTGACCATGGCCTGCCTGCCGCTGATGCAGAACGGCGGCTCGGTCGTGGGCCTCACCTTCGACGCGCAGTTCGCGTGGCCGCAGTACGACTGGATGGGCCCGGCCAAGGCCGCCCTGGAGGCCACCAGCCGCTACATGGCGCGTGACCTGGGCAAGCAGAACATCCGCTGCAACCTCATCTCGGCCGGTCCGCTCGCCTCCATGGCCGCCAAGTCCATCCCGGGCTTCAACGACCTGGCCTCCGTCTGGGACGACCGCTCCCCGCTGGAGTGGGACCTCAAGGACCCGGAGCCGGCCGGCAAGGGCATCGTCGCGCTGCTGAGCGACTGGTTCCCGCAGACCACGGGCGAGATCATCCACGTGGACGGCGGTCTGCACGCCATCGGTGCGTGATCGCTGCCGCTGTCTGAACGGGGATCGAGGGCGCGCGTCCGGCCGGACGCGCGCCCTTGGCATGTCACCCGTTCGGCCTATCCGGCCGGGCGGGCCGGGGCTCAACTGCGCACTCTGGATCACGTGTTCAGTACGTGATTCCCTCCCCAGCACGGCCGAGGAGGTTCCCTTGTGCGCATCTTCCGCAACCTGGCCTCAGCGACCGTCGCTGTCGCTCTCGTGATGTCCCTGCCGTACGAGGCGATGCCCCACGCGCGCGTGAAGCCCGGGAAACCACCGGCACCGCAGCTCTTCGGCGCCGAGTGCCGCACCAGGGTCACCGGCTCCCACGTGACCGCGTACTGCCACAACCCCTATCCACAGACCGACGGTGTCAGCCTGCATGTCGAGTGCGCCCGCTGGTGGGACCTCGACACGGACGGCACCCCGGTCGACGTCGGGCCGGCGCTGACCGTGCGGCTCGCCGGCCGGTGCTGGAAGGAAGTCGGCTCGGTGTGGATCAGCCACCAGAAGCGGTGAACCGTCCGGGACGGCACAGGAACGGATAGCTCGCCGCCTCCGCACCGGCCGCCTCGGCGTCGCCCGAGCGGATCGCGTCGACCAGGCGCGTGTGCTCCATGTACGTCTCCGGGGTGAGCTCCCGCCCGACGTCCTCGCGCAGCCAGTCCCGCAGCACCTCGCCGAGGTCCGCGTACATCGCGGTCATCACGTCGTTGTGGGAGGCCGCCACCACGGCCATGTGGAAGGTCGCGTCCGCCGTCACGAAGGCTTCCGCGTCGCCGGACCCCCAGGCCTCCTCGCGCCGCACCAGCAGCGCGTCCAGCTGCTTGAGGTCCTTCTCCGTGCGCCGCCCGGCGGCGAGCTTCGCGGCTGCCGACTCCAGCGTGGAGCGCAGCTCGGCGATGTGCCTCGGGTCCGCGTCGGCGAAGCGGCGGTGCATCACGCCCGCCAGCTCGCTGGTCGCCACGACATACGTGCCCGAGCCCTGACGGATGTCCAGCAGACCGTTGTGCGCGAGGGCGCGGACGGCCTCCCGGACCGTGTTCCGGGCCACGCCGAGCTGCTCGACCAGCTCGGGCTCCGTCGGGATGCGGGAGCCGACCGGCCACTCGCCCGAGGTGATCTCGTGCCGCAGAGCGGCGATGACCTGCTCGGACAGCGCGGAACGGCGGGGATGACTCAGGGGCATGGCACACCTTCGCACGCGGCGGGCGGGTCCGGCCGACCCGGGGATGGACAACCAATCATCCAATGATTCTATGATGGACGGCATGGCAAGTGAGGAAACCCGGACGACGACGTTCACGACCGCGGCCATTTCGGCCGCGGGCGAGCCCCGGCGACCCGCCACGCGCGCGTGGACGACGAGACTGCTCGTGCTCGGCATCGTCCTGTCGGCTCTCAACCTCCGCCCCGCCATCACCAGCCTGGGCGCGCTCCTCGAAGAGGTCCGCGACGGGCTCGGCATGAGCGGCAGCGTGGCCGGGCTGCTCACCTCCGTCCCCCCGCTCTGTTTCGCCGTCTTCGGCGTCACCGCCCCGCGCCTCGCCCGCCGCTTCGGACCGGGCGCGGTGGTGTGCGCGGGCATGGTCGCCATCACCGCGGGTCTGCTCATACGGCCGTACGTGGGCGGCACGGTCGGCTTCCTGGCCGCCAGCGCGCTCGCCCTCATGGGCATCGCCGTCAGCAACGTCCTGATGCCGGTCATCGTCAAGCGCTGGTTCCCGGACCGGGTCGGCTCCATGACCGGCCTCTACTCGATGGCGCTCGCCCTGGGCACCGCCGCCGCGGCCGCGGTCACGGTGCCCATGACCGAGGCGCTGGGCGGCAGTTGGCGGTCGGGCCTCACGGTGTGGGCGGCCCTCGCGGCGGCCGCCGTACTGCCGTGGATCCCGTTCGTACGGCAGCGGGGCGCGGCGCCCGCCGAGCAGCCGGCCGGGCGGCAGGAGCACGCGCGCGTGGAGGCGCCCACGCTACGGATCACCCGCAGCCGCACCGCCTGGGCGCTCGCCGTCTTCTTCGGGCTGCAGGCCACCGCCGCGTACATCACGATGGGCTGGATGGCGCAGATCTTCCGGGACGCGGGCGTGCCCGCGGGCACGGCGGGGCTGCTGCTCGCCGTGACGATGGTGATGGGCGTGCCCCTGGCCTTCGTCATCCCGCGCGTCGCCGCCCGGCTGCCGCACCAGGGGCCGATCGTGCTCGCGCTGGGCGCCTGCGGCCTGGCCGGTTACGCCGGCCTGTATCTCGCACCGGCCGCCGGCGCCTGGGCCTGGGCGCTGCTGCTCGGCGTGTCCAACTGCGCCTTCCCGCTGGCCCTCACCATGGTCGGCATGCGGGCCAGGACCGGCGCGGGCGTCGCCCAGCTGTCGGCGTTCGCGCAGAGCACCGGCTATCTGATCTCCATCCCGGGCCCGCTGCTGGTGGGCGTGCTCTACCAGCACAGTGGCGGCTGGGGGCTGCCGATCGCGCTGATGGCCGCCCTGATGGTCCCGCAAATGGTCGTCGGCGTCCTGGCGGGGCGCAACCGCACGGTGGAGGACGAGGCGGCCCGCTGACCCCGGCCGAACCGCCGCGGGCGGCGGGTGCGAGACTTGCCGTATGCCAGTGCTCGACCCGAACCCCCAGAACGGCCAGAAGAAGATGCTGCTCGTCTTCGGCTCGTTCCTCGCCATCTTCGTGATCATCGCTGTCATCGCGACGATCGCCTCGCCGTGACCGTCCGCCGGGCGGCCCGATGGTGGGGCTAGCACCACCATCCCCTAGGGGGTGAGTGTCAGGGTCAACTGGGTGGATCTCCGGATGGGTTGAGGGCTCGGGATTCCGTAACTTCGAGGTGTGGCCGCGAGAGGCGGATCACCCAGGACCCGAAGACCAGCGGAGGCACCCATGTCGGCCCAGTCGCACACCCGGCCCCACCCGGCGACCCCGGGTGGCATCGACATCCGGCTGCCCTGGTGGGCCCTCGCGCTGCCGACGCTCGCCTTCATCGTGCTGCTGGCTCTGATGCTGAACCCGTCGGACGCGCAGGCGGCGGCGGGCGACCCGGCGATCACCCACCTCTTCGAGCGGGCACAGCAGCTCATAGGCCGCTGAGCACCGGTTCGGCCGCCAGTCAACTCCCTGCGCCCCATGGCCTGTTTCATGCGAAGCTGGGTTCCATGAGCGTCGCAGAACCCCGCAGGATCGTCCTCTTCCGGCATGCGAAAGCCGACTGGCCACAGGTGACCGATCACGAGCGCCCCCTCGCCGAGCGGGGCCGCACGGACGCCGCAGTCGCCGGACGCAAGCTGGCCGACACCGGTATCCCCTTCGATCTGGCACTGTGCTCCACCGCGGTCCGGACCCGCGAGACCTGGAAGCTCGCCGTCCATGAGTTCCCGCACCGGCCGAAAACCGTCTACGAGGAGCGGATCTACGAGGCCTCACCAGGCGAGCTGATCGCTCTGCTCAACGAGACCCCCGACGACGTGCAGAACGCCGTACTCATCGGCCACAACCCGGGCGTGCAGGGACTCGCCGAGATCCTGGCCGGCTCGTCCGAGGGCGACGCCGGCGAGCGGATGAACCGCCGAGGCTTCCCGGCCGCCGCCTTCGCCGTCCTGTCCTTCGAAGGCCCCTGGAAGACCCTGGAGCCGGGCGTGGCCACGCTGCTGGACTACTGGGCGCCGACCGAGTAGCCGAGACGGCAAAACCATTAGACGACCGACGAAGCGAGCAGGCGACACGACGACCGAGGGGCCCGGCACCATCACGGTGCCGGGCTCCTCGACGTGCGGATATGGGCGACTACTCCTCGTGGTGCGTGTCCGCGGCCTCGACCTCTTCGCGGGTGACGCCCAGCAGATACAGGACCGTGTCCAGGAAGGGCACGTTCACCGCGGTGTGCGCGGCCTCCCGCACGACAGGTTTGGCGTTGAAGGCGACGCCGAGACCGGCCGCGTTGAGCATGTCCAGGTCATTGGCGCCGTCGCCGATCGCCACGGTCTGGGCAAGCGGTACGCCTGCCTCCGCGGCGAACCGGCGCAGCAGCCGCGCCTTGCCCGCGCGGTCGACGATCTCGCCGGTGACCCTGCCGGTGAGCTTGCCGCCGACGATCTCCAGGGTGTTGGCCTGCGCGAAGTCGAGCCCCAGCCGCTCCTTCAGATCATCCGTGACCTGGGTGAACCCCCCGGAGACCACGCCCACTTGGTACCCGAGCCGCTTGAGCGTACGGATCAGAGTCCGCGCCCCCGGCGTCAGCCGCACCTCGCTGCGCACCTTGTCCACCACGGACGCGTCGAGCCCCTCCAGGAGCGCCACGCGCGCGTGCAGGGACTGCTCGAAGTCCAGCTCCCCGCGCATCGCGGCCGCGGTCACCTCGGCGACCTTGTCCTCGCAGCCGGCGTGCGCCGCGAAGAGTTCGATCACCTCGTCCTGGATGAGCGTCGAGTCGACGTCCATCACGACCAGGCGCTGCGCCCGCCGGTGCAGCCCCGCCGCGACGACCGCCACATCGACACCCAGTGCCGCGGCGTCCGTCACCAGGGCGGTGCGCAGCGGCTCGGTCTCGACGCCGGACACCGCGAACTCGACCGCTGTGACGGGGTACTTGGCGAGGCGGAAGATGCGGTCGATGTTGCCGCCGACGGAGGCGATCTTGGCGGCGATCCGGGCGGTCGCCTCCGCCGTGAGCGGGTGACCGAGGACCGTGACCAGTGAGCGTCCGAGGCCGCGCGGACGGTTGTCGCCCCGCCCGGAGATGATCTCCGCCTGCATCTTCATCGACTCCGCCCAGCTGTGGACGGTGGCCCGCAGATCCCCCTCCATGCCGTGGGGCGGCGGGGTCACGAGCGCGCACAGCGTGAGCCGGCCACGGGTGACGACCTGCTCGATGTCGACCACGTCGACGGAGTAGGCGGCGAGGGTGTCGAACAGGCCGGCCGTGATGCCCGGCCGGTCCTTGCCGAAGATCTTGACGAGGAGGGTGGGGACGTCAGAGGTCGAGGTCTGCGATGCGCTCATGGTGTACCCACCGTATCCGGCACCCAGTGCCGACCGCCGCCGCGGTCCGCCTGCCGGACACGGAACAATGGACGTCGCGCAGATGTCGAAAGCCTTACGGCCGGACCACGACTGCCCCGAGGGCACAGAACGCTCCGGCTGTTTCGGCTGTGGGCGGGTGCCTCAGGCGGCGCGCCTGCGCCGGGGTCGGTGTATCCGGTTCTGCGCTCTGCCTCGGTTGGCGGGGGTTGGTGGGGGGCGGTGCGACGTTCCCGGCTGCTTCCGCTGTGGCGGGTGCCTCGGGTGCCTCGGGTGCCTCGGGTGCCTCGGGTGCCTCGGGTGCCTCGGGTGGCGCGTGTGCGGGGGCGGCCGGTTCCGTCGGGCTGGTCTGTCCGGCTCAGCGCCTGTCCGAGGCCGGCGGAAGCCCTGGGGTTGGTCGAGGCGGCCCCTGCAGTACCCTCGGCCCGGCCGCGGCGACACTCGGCGGACATCTCAGAGCGACATACGCACGACGGACGGCCCGGTTCCGCCAGGGAGCGATGCGCCTGGCTCGGCGCCTCACTTCCCCCGGCGGGGGCCTACGCGTCGGCCACGACCGCACGGGCCGCTTCGGCCGCATCCGCCGCACCGCCTCTCGGCGAGTGTCGCGTCCGTGTGCGGCGCCCTGTGCCGGACGGGCCGGTCTGGTCGGGTCGGTGTATCCCGCTCTGCGGTCTGCCTCTGCCCGGCGTACGCGTGCCGCAGAGGTCGGCGACGCCTGTCCCGGTGGCATCCGCTCTCGGTGGCCGCCTCGAGCGGCACGCGTACGCCGGACAGCCCGGTTCCCGCGGTGGCCGACCCCCGCGCCTCAGCGGTCGTCCTTCGGCCTTCCCGGAGGGGGCGGCGGCTGGGGTGGGGGAGGGGCATCGTTCGGGCCGGGGTGCGATCGGTTCCCGCGGCGGGGATGGCGCGGCTGCCGTGGTGTGCGGGGCGGTGGGCTGCCCATCGGACGGGCCACCGTCGGTGCGCCGTACATGTCGCTGTTGCCGGAACCGGGTGGTGGCGAGCCGACAGGCGGCCGTCCGCGGTCGGGGGCACCCGGCGGACCCTGCCGAGCCCCGTCCGGCGGCCGCGCGTCCTCCGGCTCCCGCAGCTCGTCCGGCAGCTGCAGATACGGATTGGTGGTGGGGTTCGGCGCCCGGTACGGCGTACTGGGCGTGTACGGCCCCGACACGCCCCCGGCTTCGCGCACGTACTGCGGATACGCGGCATCCCCGGCCGACACCGCCGCGCCTCCGCCGCCCGACGCCAACGGCGCCGCCCGCCGCCCCGCCGCACCGCTCGCCCACGCCAGCAACGCTCCGGCAGCCCCCGCTCCCGCACCCCACAGGGCACCCAGCAGCAGTGCCATGCCGAGGTGCCCGTGCAGCTCGATCCCGGCACCGAACGCATCGAAGCCCAGCACCGACAGCGAGGCGTCCACCGACACCTCCGTCAGCCATGCGAGCAAGGGCAGCGTCAGCGCCGTGACGATCCCCAGCCGCACCGCGCACCGCCCGGCGAACCCGAGGGCCCCCGGACCTCGTACGCCCGAGGAACCCTGAGCAGGTGAAGCCCCGGCCCCCACCGGCGTCCGCACCGCGGCCAGCACCCCCGCCAGCAGCATCATCACGGCCGCCGCCACCGCGAGCAGCCACACCCGCCCGTCCAGGTCGGCCAGCCGCCCCAGCGTCACCGACTGGTCGGTCTTCGCCGTGAGCAGGTTGTCCAGGGGGTCCGGCAGGAACTTGGTCAGTACGCCGGTCGCCTTGCCGTCGAACGGCACGAACAGGCCGACGGGGATGCCCAGCCAGGTGCCGTTGGGAGCGCCCAGCAGCGCGGCTCCGAAGATCCGCTTCGGATGGTCGTCACCGATCGCCGCGTACGCCCCAGCCGCGAACCCCGCCGCCACCGCCAGCAGCATCACGGTGACGATCGCCGACACCGCCGGCCGTACGACCCGGTGCACGGCCTCCCAGCCGCGCGGCAGGGGAGTGCGGCGCGAGGCCAGCAGGGCGATCAGCAGGATGCCGGCCGACCAGCCGAACCCGCCCAGAAGCGTGGGCGCCGTGTCGACGGTGAAGCCCACCGCCGCCTTCGCGTCGATGAGCTTGCCGATGTTGTCGGGCAGCAGCCCGCCGATGTCCCCGATGTCGCCGAGACCGGGGATGCTGACGCCGCCCCCGCCCCCGCCGCCTCCGCCGGGCAGCTTGTCGAGGCCCAGCGAACCGCCGTCGATCGTGATGACGTCGTGCCCCGCCCAGGCCAGTCCGCCCAGCGTCGCCACGAACAGCGCGACCACCGCGCCCGCGCGCGCGAGGAGTTCGGCCGGTGCGATCACAACTCCCGCCGCCCGCAAGGACCGCAGGAAGAACCACGAGAGCAGGAGTGCGCCGACCAGGCTCACGCCCAATGGCGTGATCGTGACGGCCGTATGCGCCTGAGCGCCTTTCAGGCCGAACGCCGAAACGTCGCCGGACGGTGTGACCGACCCACCCGCCCCAAGTGCCACCACCGCCGCGGTCATCGGTCCGAGCGAGCCCGATGCGTCCGCCTCCAGCAGATGCAGGCCGAGCGCCGCCGTGCCCGCCATCCCCATCAACGCCCAGCTCACAGAGGCGATCGCGGACAGCAGGACGTCCCCCCACGGCACCCTGGTGCCGCTCCCGACGGACTCGACACTCGACGACGTGCCCATGGACGCGCTCATGGCAGACCCCCCGATCCGCAATGCGGCACGGCGGCCGCGCATGTCCCCCTCGCGTGGATTACCACTCTCCGGGTCGGTTTCAACCCCGTCAACGGAACCAGTCGATGCGTATGCGCGTGGTGGTTCACAAGGCCCGACTTTCGGTCAGGGGGGCGAGCCTGAAATAGTTCCCGACGATGTTCGACATCCCTAGACTCCCTGTGTTGGGGGTAACTCGGGGGACTACTCAGTGGGGCATGGAGTGCCGGAACTCGTACTGGAATTGAATGGACGTACCTGGACGCTCGACCCGTCCAGGCCGTACACCCTCGGACGTGATCCGCAGGGGGACATCGTGCTCGACGACGCCAGAGTGTCCTGGCGTCACGCCACGATCAGCTGGGGCGGCCGCAGTTGGGTCATCGAGGACCAGGGCTCCACCAACGGCACGTTCGTGCAGGGGCAGCGGATCCATCACATGGAGATCGGGCCCGGCTCCGCGGTGCACCTCGGCAACGCGACCGACGGCCCGCTGGTCCACGTCACCGGCGCGGCGGCCGCCGTCGCCCAGCCCCAGCAGCAGCCGTACGCCGCCCAGGGCGCGGGCCCCGGCTGGGCTCAGCAGACACCGCAGCAGCAGGCACCGCCGCAGCAACAGGCCCCGCAGCCAGGCTGGCAGCAGCCGCAGCAGGCCGCCGCACCGATTCCGCAGCAACAGGGCCCCGGTGCCGGCGCGGGAGCGCCGCCGGTCTACGGCGACCGCAGCCCGACCACGTTCCACCAGTTCTCCATCGGCCGCATCATGCGCATCGGCCGTGCCCTGGAGAACGAGCTGGTGGTCTCCGACCTCCAGGTCTCCCGCCACCATGCCGAGTTCCACGCGACGCCCGACGGCCGCTTCGAGATCCGCGACCTGGGCTCGCACAACGGCACCTATGTCAACGGCCAGCTGATCGCCAAGGGCGGCTCGGCGCTGCTCGGCCCGAACGACATCGTGGGCGTCGGCCACTCCACGTTCCGCCTGGTCGGCGACCGCCTGGAGGAGTTCGTCGACACCGGTGAGGTGTCCTTCTCGGCCCGGCATCTGACCGTCACGGTCGACGGCGGCAAGCAGATCCTCAAGGACGTCTCCTTCGGCGTCCCGGAGAAGTCCCTGATCGCGGTCATCGGCCCGTCCGGCTCGGGCAAGTCGACCCTGCTCAAGGCGCTCACCGGCTACCGCCCGGCCAACCAGGGCGACGTCCTCTACGACAACCGCAACCTGTACAAGCAGTTCGCCGAGCTGCGCCAGCGCATCGGTCTGGTCCCGCAGGACGACATCCTGCACAAGGAACTGACGGTCAAGAAGGCCCTCAAGTACGCGGCCAAGCTGCGCTTCCCCGCCGACACCACGGCTCAGGAGCGCGAGAACCGCATAGACGAGGTGCTGCGCGAGCTGAAGCTGGACATCCACAAGGAGAAGAAGGTCACCTCCCTCTCCGGCGGCCAGCGCAAGCGCGTCTCGGTGGCCCTGGAGCTGCTCACCAAGCCGTCCCTGATCTTCCTGGACGAGCCGACCTCCGGCCTCGACCCGGGCATGGACCGCGACGTCATGCAGCTGCTGCGCGGCCTCGCCGACGACGGCCGTACGGTCCTGGTCGTCACCCACTCCGTGGCCGAGCTGGCGCTGTGCGACAAGCTCCTGGTGATGGCACCGGGCGGCGCGGTCGCCTACTTCGGCCCGCCCGAGGAGGCCCTGAACTTCTTCGGCTACGACACCTGGGCCGACGTCTTCTCCGCCTTCGAGAACTACCGCGACTACGACTGGGCGGGACGCTGGAAGGGCTCGCAGCACTACCAGATGTACGCCGCGGACATCGACGCCGTTGCACCACAGTCCGTACAGATGCCTCCGATGCAGGCGATGAAGCCGCCGAAGCCACAGGGCTGGATGAGCCAGTTCGGCACCCTGGTGCGCCGTTATGTCTCGGTCATCGCCTCCGACAAGGGATTCCTCGCCCTGACGGTGATCCTGCCGCTCGTCCTCGGCTCGGTGAGCCTGCTCATCGACTCGGGCAAGGACCTGCTGGTCAACACGGAGATCAACCCGACGACCCAGCAGCCCGTCCCGAACGGCACGGCCACCACCGTGCTGCTGATCCTCGCGGTCGGTGCCTGCTTCGCCGGTGCCGCGAACTCCGTCCGTGAGCTGATCAAGGAACGGGTCATCTACGAGCGGGAGCGCGCGACCGGCCTGTCCCGCTCCGCGTACCTGATGTCGAAGGTCTTCGTGCTCGGGTTCATCACGGTGCTGCAGGGCCTGATGGTCGGCATGATCGGCTTCGCCAGCCGCAAGATCCCGACGGAGGGCCTGGTCCTCAAGAATCTCCCGCTGCTCGAGCTCACCATCCCGATCATGGCTCTGGGCTTCACCTCGATGATGTTCGGCCTGATCATCTCCGCGTTGGTGAAGACGTCCGAGAAGACCATGCCGCTGCTGGTCATGTTCGCGATCGTCCAGGTCGTCTTCACCGGCTGCCTCTTCGCCCTGAACGGTGCGATCGGCGTCAACCAGTTCTCGTACCTGATGCCCTCGCGCTGGGCCGTCGCCGCCGCGGGCACCACGCTCGACTTCAACAGGATCAGCCCGCCCGGCAAGGGCAAGCCCAACGACCCGCTCTGGGAGCACACCGTGGGCGCCTGGAGCATGGACATGATCGCCCTGATCGCGCTCGGTGTGATCTGCGCGTTCTTCGTGGCCCGCTTCCTGCGCCGCCACGAGCCGGAGGTCATGCGCAAGTAGTCGCGGTCCTACGACGCTCTCGTACGGGCGTCCTTGTACGACGTCCCTGGTACGGCGCGAAGGGCGGCACCCGTCAGTGGGTGCCGCCCTTCGGCGTTCACGTGGAGAGGTCCGCGCCGACCTCAGTACGCGCTGTTGACGTTGTCGATCGAGCCGTACTTGTCGGCCGCGTAGTTGGCGGCGGCGGTGATGTTGGCGACCGGGTCGTAGATGTTCCAGGACGTGCCGTTCACGTGGTACGCGTTGAAGGTCGGCGGGATGACCTGCAGCAGGCCCTTCGACGGGATGCCGTTGATGGCGTTGATGTCCCAGTCGTTGATGGCGTTCGGGTTGCCCGAGGACTCCCGCATGATGTTGCGGTACAGGCCGTTGTAGCTGCCCGGTATGCCCTTGGCCTGCATGATGTCGAGCGCGTTCCTGATCCAGCCGTCGAGGTTGTTCGCGTAGGTCTTGGCGACCGGCTTGATCGCGGCACGGTGGGCGGACCGGCTCGCGGCCTCCTTCGCCTTGCGCGCGGCCTCGGCCTTCCTGGCCGCGGCCGCGGCGGCGGCCTTCTTCGCGGCGGCCTTCTTCGCGGCAGCCGCGGCGGCGGCCTTCTGCTTGGCCTTGGCCTCGGCCTTCGCCTTGATGGCCTCGGCCTTCAGGCTGGCACCGGCGAGCTGGTCGGTGACGCTGGCCTTGACGTCCTTGATCTGGCCGGTGCCGTACTCCACCTTGGCCGTCGAGACGGTGGCCTCGTTCGTGGTCGTCTCGGCGTTGCTGGGCACCGCGGAGAACGCGAGAGCGGCGGCACCGAGGGTGGCGACACCCGCCATCGCGACCTTCTGGTGACGGGTCAGCGAACGACTGAGACGGCGAATGTTGGTGTTCTTGAGCATGGCAGACGGACCTCTTCGAATAGCGCGGAGGTCGCTCTCTGTCAGGCGGGGGACACGGGTCCTTCCCGCACAAACGCCGCGGGGGGAACCCGCGGCGCTGAGCGACGACAGCCATTCTTAGCGGCCGCAAAATGTCGTGGCAAAGGTGTGACGTACGATCCCCGGTAGTGGATCGGGCAAGGGCAAAAACGGACAGACTGGACTGTTCGTCCCGCTCATGAGGGGAGGGTTGTCTCCTATCGCCCTTCGTACGTGATCTGCGCCCTATGCGCGGGCTCACATCGACGCCGCAACAGTCTCACCATGAGTTGCTAGAGCGATTCACTGTGTGAGGGTCCTCCTACGGGAGGATGAGGTGGACGTCCCCGAACTCGTGCCACAGGTAGAGCCCGCGCAGCGCCTCCTCGTAGCTGCGGTCGATCGCGGCCCGACCGGCGATCGCCTCCAGCATCAGCAGATGCGAGGCCTCCGGCTCGTGCAGCCCGGTCAGCAGCCCGTCCACCACCCGCACCCCGCGCTCCGGGGTGACCACGAGATCAGTCCACCCTTCACGCGCGCGTACGCGGCCGTCCGGCCCCGCCGCCGACTCCACGGCCCGCACGGCCGTCGTCCCGACCGCGACGACCCGTCCGCCGCCCGCCCGCACGGCATTGATCAGCCGCGCCGACGCCGTCGGCACCGAGAACCGCTCCGGATACGGCGGCTCGTGCACCTCCGCCGAGGCCACCCCGGTGTGCAGGGTGACCGGTGCGAACTGCACACCCCGGCTCACCAGCTCCGCCACCAGTCGCGCCGTGAAGGGCCGCGCCGCACTCGGCATCTCCGCACTGCCCGTCCCGTCGGCGGACGGCAGCGCGAACACCGTCTGGTATGCGGACAGCGGCTGGTCCCGCTCCGTATAGGGGTAGCGAATGGGCCGCCCGTGCTCCCGCAGCATCTCGAGGATCCCGGGCCCGGACACCCGCGCCCACCACAACCGGTCGCCGCGCGCGCTCAGCGGCTCCTCCAGGGCCAGTCGTCCGCCCCCGGGCAGCCGCACCTCCAGACCCGCGGGCCCGCCCGCACGCGCGCGCGTGGTGCCCTTCCCGTCCGGATCCCGCAGCTCGACCGCCCACCGCCCGTCGTCCCCGCGCGCGGAGAAGTGCACCACCACGCGCGCGTGCCCGGCCCGCCCGTCCACGGCGGCGGCCAGCGTGGGAGAGGTGTTCACGACGAGCAGATCCCCGGCCCGCAGCAGCCGCGGCAGCTCGGCGAACGCATGGTGCGACACCTCGGTCCCATGCGACACGAGCAGCCGTACGGCATCCCGGCCGAGCCCGGCCCCGCGCTGCTCGACCGGGATCCGGGCCGACAGTTCCTCGGGCACGTGCACCGCCACCGTCATCGCTGCCCCTCCAGCAGCGCCGGAGCCGCATACCGGCCGGATACCGGCCGCTCGTCCAGCAGCCGCAGGAACGCCGGCACCACACTCGCCGGTGCCGGCCGTGGATCGCCGTCGTCAGGTACGGCCGCCGCATACAGGTCCGTGGCCATGTCCCCGGGGTCGACCGCCCAGACCCGCACCCCGGGCTCCTCCTCGCCGAGCACCGCCGCGAGATGGTCGAGGGCCGCCTTGGAGGCGCCGTACCCGCCCCACGTCTCGTAGGCCTCGGCGGCCGCGTCCGAACTGACTGCGATCACCGAGCCGGCCTCGGAGGCCCGCAGCAGCGGCAGCGCCTCCTGGACCAGGGCCAGCGCGGCCACCACGTTCACCTCAAGCGCCCGCCTGAACCCCTCCAGGGGCAGCTGCTCCAGCCGTACGAGCGGCTCGGCGCCCAGCGCGCTGGCGTTGCTCACCAGCAGGTCGATGCCCCCCAGCTTCCCCGCGGCCGCCACCAGCTCCGCCCGGTGACCGGCGTCCGTGACATCCCCCGGCACGGCGCTCACCCGCGTGCCGTACGCGGACACCGCCCCCGCCGCCTCCGCGAGAACCCCCTCCGTCCTTGCGTCGAGCACCAGATCCCAGCCGCGTGCGGCCAATGCCTCGGCCAGCGCCCTCCCCAGCCCCTTCGAAGCCCCCGTGATGATCGCTACCGGCATGACACGTCCCCTCGTCTCGCCCGCCCGTCGATCGGCGGTGACCTCAACGTAGGAACCGAGCAGCCCGCCCCGCCTCGGACGCGGGCCCCAACGAGCCGGGGTCCTTCGGACTAAGCCGCCCGTCCGGGGCCCCGGTCCTAGTCCGCCCGGCCTAGGCCCACCGGCGCAGGCCGCGCCGTCACAGGTCCGATCCGCGTTGTCACACCCCGCCGGTACCTTGAGGGCATGAGTCACGGCCCCCGGTCCGGCCTCACCGCGGTGAGTTCCGCGCTGCTGGCCATGAGCAGGCATCTCGAGGTGCGCGACGTCCTCAAGACGATCGTCGCCTCGGCCCGCGAGCTGCTCGACGCGCAGTACGCCGCCCTCGGCGTCCCGGACGACCACGGCGGCTTCGCCCAGTTCGTGGTCGACGGTGTGAGCGAGGCACAGTGGAAGGCCATCGGCCCGCTCCCGCGCCAGCACGGCATCCTCGCCGCGATGCTGCAGGAAGCGAAGATCGAGCGCCTCGCCGACGTCCGCAAGGACCCCCGCTTCGAGGGCTGGCCTTCGGCCCACCCCGACATGTCCGACTTCCTGGGCCTGCCGATCAGGGACGGCGACGAGGTCATCGGCGCCCTGTTCCTGGCCAATAAGAACTGCCCGAAGCCGGAAGGCAGCTGCGGCTTCACCGAGGAGGACGAGGACCTGCTCGCCATCCTCGCCCAGCACGCCGCGATCGCCCTCACCAACGCCCGCCTGTACGAGCGCAGCCGCGAGCTGACCATCGCCGAGGAGCGCTCCCGCCTCGCCCACGAGCTGCACGACGCGGTCAGCCAGAAGCTCTTCTCCCTGCGCCTGACCGCACAGGCCGCCGCCGCTCTCGTCGACCGCGACCCCTCCCGTGCCAAGGGCGAGCTGCAGCAGGTGGCCGCGCTCGCCGCCGAGGCCGCCGACGAACTGCGCGCCGCCGTCGTGGAGCTGCGCCCCGCAGCCCTCGACGAGGACGGACTGGTCGCCACCCTGCGCACCCAGATCCAGGTCCTCGACCGCGCCCACACCGCGCGTGTGACCTTCGACAGCAGTGGTGTGCGCGCCCTGCCCGCCGCCCAGGAGGAGGCCGTCCTGCGCGTCGCCCAGGAGGCCCTGCACAACGCCCTGCGGCACTCCGGGGCGCAGCACGTGGACGTGACCCTGGCCCGGCGCGAGGGCGGAACGGTCCTGCGCGTCACGGACGACGGCAGCGGCTTCGACCCGAAGTCGATACGCCGTGCGGGACGCCACCTGGGCCTGGTGTCCATGCGTGACCGCGCAAGCGGGGTCGGCGGCGTGCTGACCGTCGAATCGGCGCCCGGCAAGGGCACCACGATCGAGATGGAGGTCCCCGGTGGCTGACGCAATCAAGGTGCTGCTCGTCGACGACCACCAGGTGGTCCGCCGCGGCCTGCGCACGTTCCTCGAGGTGCAGGACGACATCGAGGTCGTGGGTGAGGCTGCCGACGGCGCCGAAGGAGTCGCCCGCGCCGAGGAACTGCAGCCCGACGTCGTGCTGATGGACGTCAAGATGCCCGGCATGGACGGCGTCGACGCCCTGCGCAAGCTCCGCGAGCTGAACAACCCCGCGCGCGTGCTGATCGTCACCAGCTTCACCGAACAGCGCACGGTGGTCCCGGCCCTGCGCGCGGGCGCCGCCGGATACGTCTACAAGGACGTGGACCCGGATGCCCTGGCCGGCGCCATCCGTTCGGTGCACGCCGGGCACATCCTGCTCCAGCCCGAGGTCGCGGGCGCCCTGCTGTCCCAGGAGGAGGCCAACTCGGGCCAGGGAAGAGGCGGTTCACTCACGGAACGGGAGCGCGAGGTGCTGGGCCTGATAGCGGACGGCCGCTCGAACCGCGAGATCGCCCGCGCCCTCGTCCTGTCCGAGAAGACCGTGAAGACCCACGTCTCGAACATCCTGATGAAGCTCGATCTGGCGGACCGCACCCAGGCGGCGCTGTGGGCCGTACGCCACGGTGTGACCGGTTGAAACAGGCCGCGCGCGGGGACGCCGCGGCAATACGGAGGGTTCCGTTCCGGACTGAGATTCATACCGTCGTGGGAATGTCCCCCACATGGCGCATCCTCCGTGGATCTCCGCCGTTCTTCAGTGCGTGCTGCGGCGATTGCCGTAGCAACCGCTAGGGAGGGCTTGGAAAGTGAAGAACCTGAAGAAGGCAGCGGCTGTGACGATGGTGGCCGGCGGTCTGCTCGCCGCCGGAGCCGGAATGGCCTCCGCCACCACCGGCGGTGCGCACGCCGACGGGACGGCCGTGGGCTCGCCCGGCATCGTCTCGGGCAACGTGGTCCAGGCCCCGGTGCACGTCCCGGTGAACGTCTCGGGCAACAGCGTGAACGTCGTCGGCGTGCTGAACCCCGCCTTCGGCAACCTGGCCGTCAACCACTGACGCAGGCCACACCGCATGCAGTGACTCCGGCCTCCCGGGCATCCCGGGAGGCCGGTCAGTTTTTTGAGGACGGTCGCCTTACGGCACTTTGAGGGCATTCGCTCTTTTGAGAGCAGTCGTTCTACGGCTCCGGTCGGCACTCTCAGCCCGTCCGGCGTTTGAGGACGAGGCCGTTCAGGCCGACAAAGGGGGTCTGGGGGCAAAGCCCCCAGGGACGACCACACAACCGCCGACCACACAGAACCCGGCGCTCACCGCACCCCCCGCTCCCGCTCCTCCACAACGGAGTTGTACGCGGCGACCTGCGCCCGCCGAGCCGTCCGCTCCACCGGCCGCAGAGCCTGAGCCCGCGCCCCCATCTCCCCGGCGCTCACCGCACCCCCGTGCCCGTTGCCATGAGCAAGGGAAATCAGCAGCCCCACCCGCTGCGCCAGCTCCAGCACCCGCACCGCCCGTGGCGGATACCCCGGAGCCAGCACCTCCCGCCCCCGCTCCGCCCGCGCCCGGTACGCATCGATCGCCGCCTCCGCCACCGGCCCCGACCCGGCGACGTCCAACTGCGACAGCACCTCCGTCGCCTCCCGCAACGCCTCCGCCAGCTCCCGCTCGGCCTCACCCAGCGAGGGCACATCGGCCGGCGGAGCCTCCCGCACCGGCAGACAGTGCCACACGACCTCCACGTGCACATCGCCGTCGGGCCCGGCCTCGTACACCTCGGGAACCAGCCCGAGCGCGGCGCCGTAACAGATGACCGCCTCCTCGGCGTCCATCGCCCGCGCATTGAACTCCGGCGGCCCGCTCAGCCCCAGCGGATGCCCCGGCGCGGGCAGCGCGACCCGCAGCCCCGTGACGCCGAGCGCCCGCAGCCGGCCCAGCGCCAGCGTGAGCCCGACGGGCGCCGACTCGCCGGGCAGCCCCTCCATGCGATGCACGGCATCGTCCCCGACGATCGCCAGCACGGCGTCGTCCGGCGAGACAAGTCCGGCCAAAAGGGCGTTTCCCCAAGCGGCAAAGCGTCCTGAACGCGGTTCCGAGAACATGCCCCCACCCTAAGGACCGGACCGATGGAATGGGCCGGGCGGCCGGTGGCGTAGATTTCATCGAAGGCTGCGCCCGAAGGCGCGCACGCGACAGCCGAGACGCCGAGACCGGTCACACTGCAAGGGGAGACAACGCGCTCATGAGCGATGTTCTGGAGCTTCAGGACGTATCCGTGGTCCGTGAGGGCCGGGCTCTGGTGGACCAGGTCTCCTGGTCGGTGAAGGAAGGCGAGCGCTGGGTCATCCTCGGCCCCAACGGCGCGGGCAAGACGACCCTTCTGAACGTCGCCTCCAGCTACCTCTTCCCCAGCAGCGGCACCGCGAGCATCCTCGGCGAGACCCTCGGCAAGGTCGACGTCTTCGAACTGCGCCCCCGCATCGGCATGGCCGGCATCGCCATGGCCGACAAGCTCCCCAAGCGCCAGACCGTCCTGCAGACCGTGCTGACCGCCGCGTACGGCATGACCGCCGGCTGGCACGAGGACTACGAGGACATCGACGAGCAGCGCGCCCGCGCCTTCCTCGACCGCCTCGGCATGACCGAGTACGTGGACCGCAAGTTCGGCACCCTCTCCGAGGGCGAGCGCAAGCGCACCCTCATCGCCCGCGCCCTGATGACCGACCCCGAGCTCCTCCTCCTCGACGAGCCCGCCGCCGGCCTCGACCTCGGCGGCCGCGAGGACCTGGTCCGCCGCCTCGGCCGCCTCGCCCGCGATCCGATCGCCCCCTCGATGATCATGGTCACCCACCACGTCGAGGAGATCGCCCCCGGTTTCACCCACGTCCTGATGATCCGCCAGGGCAAGGTCCTCGCCGCCGGCCCGCTGGAACTCGAGCTCACCTCCCGCAACCTCTCCCTCTGCTTCGGCCTCCCGCTCGTCGTCGAACAGGTCGGCGACCGCTGGACCGCCCAGGGCCTGCCGCTGTCCTGACCGTGTGAAGCCCGCGCGAAAACACGGGTAAGAAGCCCGTCCAGCCACATCGCGCCCTGTCCGAGGCGGGACCCGCGGTCCTACCATGACCATGTGAACGACATCGACGCATGGGTGTGGTGGCTCGTCGGCGCGGCTGCGCTCGGAATCCCGCTCGTGGTGACCGCGATGCCGGAGTTCGGCATGCTCGCAGTGGGCGCCGTCGCCGCCGCCGTGATGGCAGGGGTGGGCTTCGGTGCCGTGGCCCAGGTGCTCGCCTTCGTCGTCGTCTCGGTCGCCCTCATCGCCGTCGTACGCCCCATCGCGGTCCGGCACAGCGCGCAACGCCCCCAACTCGCCACTGGAGTCGAGGCGTTGAAGGGCAAGCAGGCCGTCGTGCTCGAACGCGTCGACGGCTCCGGAGGCCGCATCAAGCTGGCCGGCGAGGTCTGGTCGGCGCGCTCGCTCGACGCCGACAGCGCCTACGAAGTGGGGCAGGAAGTGGATGTCGTGGAGATCGAAGGGGCCACCGCGATCGTCATCTGACCTCGTAGGACTCAACTGAAGCGAACAGCCCACGAGTTGTGCGACGGTCTGTCAGACTCGACCAGCAAGATCTTCAACAACCATAAGATCTTCCGAAAGCGCCGAGGCGGAGAAGGGTACGGGGAACGACGATGGAACCGGTCATCATCGTCCTGATCATTCTGGTGGTGTTGGTCTTCATCGCCCTGATCAGGACAATCCAAGTCATCCCACAGGCCAGCGCCGCCATCGTGGAGCGCTTCGGCCGCTACACGCGGACACTCAACGCGGGCCTCAACATCGTGGTCCCGTTCATCGACACCATCCGCAACCGCATCGACCTCCGCGAGCAGGTCGTGCCCTTCCCGCCGCAACCGGTGATCACCCAGGACAACCTGGTCGTCAACATCGACACGGTCATCTATTACCAGGTGACCGACGCCCGGGCCGCGACCTACGAAGTCGCCAGCTACATCCAGGCGATCGAGCAGCTCACCGTCACCACGCTGCGCAACATCATCGGTGGCATGGACCTCGAGCGGACCCTGACCTCCCGCGAGGAGATCAACGCGGCCCTGCGCGGCGTCCTGGACGAGGCCACCGGCAAGTGGGGCATCCGCGTCAACCGCGTCGAGCTCAAGGCCATCGAACCGCCCACCTCCATCCAGGACTCGATGGAGAAGCAGATGCGCGCCGACCGTGACAAGCGCGCCGCGATCCTCACTGCCGAAGGTACGCGCCAGGCCGCCATCCTCACCGCCGAAGGTGAGAAGCAGTCCCAGATCCTGCGCGCCGAGGGTGAGGCCAAGGCCGCCGCCCTGCGCGCCGAGGGCGAAGCCCAGGCGATCCGCACGGTCTTCGAGTCCATCCACGCCGGCGACCCCGACCAGAAGCTCCTCAGCTACCAGTACCTCCAGATGCTCCCGAAGATCGCCGAGGGCGACGCCAACAAGCTCTGGATCGTCCCCAGCGAAATCGGCGACGCCCTCAAGGGCCTCTCCGGTGCCATGGGCAACTTCGGCCCGTTCGGCGGCAACTCAGGCGGCGGAGGCTCGGAGAAGGCCCCGGAACGCCGGGAGAAGCCGTCGATCGACTGACGGCTCCTGTACGACACTGGGGCTCACCTCCCGACGGAGGTGAGCCCCAGTTGTGCGTATGGCCTAGGCGGCAGGCTGGGCCAGCCAGTCCGGAAGCGCCTCGAACTCCTCGCTACCCAGCGTCAAAAGCATCGCATCCTGAGGCGTCGGCTCGAACGGCTGCCGCAGCAACGGCATACCCGCCTGCTCCGGAGTCCGGTCCGCCTTGCGGTGGTTGTCCTCCGCGCACGAGGCCACCGTGTTCAGCCACGAGTCCTGACCGCCCTGTGCGCGAGGCACAACATGGTCCACGGTGGTCGCCCGCCGACCGCAGTACGCGCACCGGTGCCGGTCCCTGATCAGCACACCCCGCCTCGACCACGGAGCTTGTCTTCGGAACGGCACCCTTACGTACCTGCACAGCCGGATCACCCGGGGCGCGGGTATGTCGACCGCGGCTCCACGCATGCGCAGTTCGGGGTGGGCCTGCTCGACGACGGCCTTGTCCTGCAGCACCAGAACGACGGCTCGATTCAATGTCACCGTCGACAGCGGCTCAAAGCTCGCGTTCAGCACCAGCGTGTCCCGCATCCAGCCCACCTCCTATGCGCACCGGCCCACCCCCTGGCGGGCTTGGATCAACTCTGGCCGGGCACGCCGAGATGGACAACGCAATAAAAACTGCCCGCCCCTGATCAATTCCAAGACCAGAGGCGGGCAAACGTTCCATGAACGTCAGTCTTCGGCGGGCACCTCGTACTCACCGATCAGCTGGGCACGCGCGATCGCGTGGAACCGCAGATTGAAACCGACGACTGCGGGAGAGACATCGGAATCCGGGCCCAACTTCTCCTGGTCCACGGCGTACACCGTGAACACATACCGGTGCGGCCCGTCACCGGGCGGCGGAGCAGCTCCGCCGAAGTCCTTGCTCCCGTAGTCGTTGCGCACCTGCACAGCACCCTCGGGCAGCCCCTCGAACTTGCCGCTGCCCGCACCGGCCGGCAGCTCGGTCACCGAGGCCGGAATGTCGAACACCGTCCAGTGCCAGAACCCGCTCCCCGTCGGAGCGTCAGGGTCGTAGCAGGTCACGGCGAAGCTCTTGGTCTCAGCCGGGAAACCCTCCCACCGCAGCTGCGGCGAGGTGTTGCCGGCCGCGTAGACCTGAGCGTCCTTGAGCGTGGCGCCCTCCTCGACGTCCTCACTCGTCACCGTGAACGACGGCACGGGCGGATGGAAGTCATGGGGGAGCGGCCGCCGCTTGAGCTCGGTCACCTCGGTACCTCCTGATCGATGACGGAATCAGCAGTTCCGAGCCTAGAACCAGTTGCGCTTGCTGCCGACCTCGGACAGCCACTGGTTGAGGTACGCAGCCCAGTCGGTCCCATGGAAGTCGTGCAGACCCACCTGGAACGACCGGAACGTGTCACTGCCCTCGCTGAACAGACCGGGCTTCTTGTCCATCTCCAGGATGACGTCCATGGCGTGCTCGTCGGCCACAAAGCTCAACTCGACCTGGTTCAGCCCGCGGTACTGCGACGGCGGGAAGAACTCGATCTCCTGGTAGAACGGCAGCCTCTGCCGCGTACCCCGGATGTGCCCGCGCTCCATGTCCGCGCTCTTGAAGCGGAACCCGAGCTGGATGAACGCGTCCAGGATCGCCTTCTGCGCCGGCAGCGGGTGCACATTGATCGGGTCCAGGTCACCGGAGTCGATGGCCCGCGCGATCGCCAGCTCGGTCGTCACCCCGATGTTCATCCCGCGCAGCGCCTGCCCGTCGATCATCGTGATCGGTGTCTCCCACGGGATCTCGAGCCCGAACGGCACCGCGTGCACGGCCCCGGCCTGCAGCTCGAAGGCCCCACCGAGACTGACCTTGGTGAACTCGATGTTCTGCTTGTACTCCTCGTCGCCGCTCTCGACCTCGACCTTGGCCTGCAGCCCCACGGACAGGCCCTCGATGTCCTGGTTCACGGACCCGCCCTGGATCCGCACCTCACCCTGGACGACGCCGCCCGGAACGACGTTGACCTCGGTCAGCACCGTCTCGACCGAAGCCCCACCGGCCCCCAGGCTCGCGAGCAGCTTCTTGAACGCCATGTCTCTCCCTATACGTGTGGACCCTTGATCCCTACAAACGCGATCCGGGTACGGCCGGTTCCGCCCCACACCCTGGCAAGGAGAGGGAACCTTGACCACCCTTTGGCCTCCACCCGTCTGGACTAGGCTCGTACCCCATGATCGCGCCACCGGACCGTACGCCACTCCCCAGGGAGTTCTTCGACCGCCCCGTCCTGGAAGTCGCCCCCGACCTCCTGGGCCGCGTACTCGTGCGTACGACACCGGACGGTCCGATCGCTCTGCGCCTCACAGAGGTAGAGGCCTACGACGGCCCGAACGACCCCGGCTCCCACGCTTATCGCGGCCGCACGGCCCGAAACGGCGTGATGTTCGGTCCGCCCGGGCACGTATACGTCTACTTCACCTACGGCATGTGGTTCTGCATGAACCTGGTGTGCGGCCCCGAAGGGAAGGCGAGCGCGGTCCTGCTCCGGGCCGGCGAGATCATCGAGGGCGCCGAGCTCGCTCGTAAACGTCGACTCTCGGCCCGAAACGACAAGGAACTGGCCAAAGGGCCCGCACGCCTGGCCACAGCCCTGGACGTGGCCCGCGATCTTGACGGCACGGATGCCTGCACCCCTGGGGACACCCCCTTGCGGATCCTGACGGGCACCGCCGTCGCCCCCGACCAGGTACGCAACGGTCCGCGCACCGGCGTGGCAGGTGACGGGGGCGTGCACCCGTGGCGCTTCTGGATCGCCGACGACCCGACGGTGAGCCCTTATAGGGCCCATGTTCCGAGGCGCCGCTCAAGTTGACGCGTCCCTGGAAGGTGCGTAACGTAGCCCGAGCCGCTTGAACCGGGTACGGCAATCGCCAGCAGCCGGAAGCGGCCAAACCACTACCTACGATCGCCCCTCGGCGGGGTCGAATTCGGCGTGCCCGCATGCCTGATTTCGGACTCGCAGAACTCGATTATGAGTTTGTCACGGGAATCGGTTAACGTAGTGAATGTCGAAAGGCCCCGCCGGCAGGGAATCAGGCCCGAAAGGATCTGATAGAGTCGGAACCGCCGGAAAGGGAAACGCGAAAGCGGGAACCTGGAAAGCGCCGAGGAAATCGGATCGGGAAACGGTCTGATAGAGTCGGAAACGCAAGACCGAAGGGAAACTGCCCGGAGGAAAGCCCGAGAGGGTGAGTACAAAGGAAGCGTCCGTTCCTTGAGAACTCAACAGCGTGCCAAAAATCAACGCCAGATATGTTGATA